>JBCDEC010000141.1:0-11798 GCA_039179965.1 Pseudomonadota bacterium | reverse complement strand
CTTGAACATCTCGATGGCGCGGCGATGCGCGCGGCGGCTCTGGCGTTGCAGCGGATCACGGCGCTTGGGTTCACGGAAACATACGTGAGTTTCAATGCCTCGACCCATGCGCTGAGCGGCGCGGGATTGCTGGACGACATGATCTGGACCGCCGCCGAGTTGCAGGTGGCGCCAGAGCGGTTGGTGATCGAAGTCCTGGAGACGGTGTTTTTCGGCGACGACGCGACCGAAACACGCCTGGCCCATCAGATCGAGCAACTGCGCCAGGCAGGCTTTCGCGCGATGCTCGACGATTTTGGCGTGGGCTATGCCGGTCTGGCGCATCTGGGGCAGTTGGAGATCAACGGGCTGAAGATTGACCGTTCGCTGATCCGCAAGATCAAAACCGGGCGGGCCGAAGCCGTCATTGTGCGCGCCATCCTCAATCTGGCCAGGGATCTCGGACTGGGGGTGGTCGCGGAAGGGGTTGAGGACGCGGATATGGCGAAGATCCTCAAGGCGCAGGGATGCCGCTTGGCGCAAGGCTATCACATCGCGCGCCCGATGACGTTGGAGAAGCTGGAAGGCTGGCTCACCACCTACGCGGCGCAGCATCCGCGCGCGGCGCGCGGGTGAGGCTCAGGGTCCGGGCTGCCCGTAAGACGCATATCGCGCCCGTCATTTTGTAACCGTCATTTCGCAACCGGCGTTTGGCGGCAGGTGTTTTGCAACCGGCCCTGTGTGACCGGATTGTTTCGCGACTGCCGTTCGCTCGGACCCTCAGCGCTCTCGGTGAGATCCATAGTGCAGGGGGCACAGGGCGCTCACCACATGTGCTGGCCAAAACGAAGGTGGTAGCCGTTGAGATCGCGCGCGTTGAACTCCCGCATGCCCCAGGGAAAGGTCTCGGGCGGCCGGGTGATCTCGACGTCAGTCTTGCAGGCACGGGCGTGCATCGCCTCCAGATTGTCGATGTCGAAATAGAGCCAGTTCTCGTTCAGTTGAGGCTCTCCCTGCCGGACATGAATGCAGGCTGAACCAAACAGAAGGGCGCCATGCGTGGGCGGCGTGCCCCAAAAAAAGCGCAGCGAAAACCCAAGCCTGTCGACGTACCAGGCGCAGGTCGCCGCCACGTCCGGAACCGCGAGGGTCGGATAGACCGCGAAACACTGGATCTGGTCGGACAATGATTTTCTCCCTTTGTCGTGGCCCCGACCGGCGTTCGCCGGCGTGCCGGGAGGGTCATCCCGGCACCTCCGGTTGGCCAGTGCCTATCCGGTGCAGCGGATTTCGACCCGGCGGTTGAGCGACCGGCCCGCCTCGTCCGCGTTGGAGGCAATCGGCTCCTCTTCACCGCGCCCCAGTGCCGAAAGCCGCCCGCCCTCCAGCCCCAGTGCCGTCAGCGCCGCCACGACCGCTTGCGCGCGGCGTTGCGACAGGTCCTGATTGTACGCCGCCGCGCCTTCGCTGGAGGAATGCCCGACGATCTGAATGCCAGCGCCGTCTTCTGTCTGAAGCCCCGCAAAGAGATCGTTCAGCACCGTCTGGCTGCTCGGCCGGATCCGGTCACTGTCGAAATCAAATCCGATCCCGTGAATGACCGAGCCGCAGCCCAGCCGCACCGGTTCAGGGTCCAGACAACTGGCCGCCTTGTCGGAGGCGGCGCCGTTGTAGGGCTTGAAGGGCGCACCATTGCTGGACCGCAACCCCATGATCTGACCGTCCCCGGTCGCGATCAGTATGAACTGGGATGCAATACCCGCCGGATCTTCGCCCAATGCGCGCAGGATATTGCCCTGCACCGTGCCGTCCAGTGCCGACGTGCCGTCATAACAGCCGGTCACCACGCTGCCCGATTGCTCCAGCTCCAGTTTCACGCCCCGACCGGAAAAAACGCCCTGAAACCCGTCCGAAAGCGGCGGTTCATCTTGTGTCCCGGTGCCGATGATCTCGGAGAACTCCAGAAAGCTCTTGTCCACCTGCACGTCAATGCCGCCCGACAGTCTCAGGCGCACCCACCGCACGGCGGGCTGGGGATCCGCGAGACTGAGCGCGGTCTCGGTGCCCGGGGCGTCATGGGTGCTCAGGCGCCCCTGCGCCAAAGCAACGTAAGGGCCATCCACCGACTCCACCGCGCCGAGGATCTCAACGTCGCGTACAAAGGTTTGCGACGGGCTCGGGGTTTCCAGCACATCGGGGACGGCGAAGCCGTCAAACCGCGTTGGCGCGGGCAGGGCAAATGTCATCTCGATGACGTCGCTGTCCGTGGCCGGTTTGCGCAGGATGCCATAGCCCCGGCGGTTGCCGTCGATCAGGCCGATCGCCTGATCGATCCCGACCTTCAGATCCGCCGGAGCGGTTGTGATCAGAACCGGGACGGCGCCATGCGCAAAGGACAGAAGATCGGGTTTGGGCGGTGTGTCGGCCAAAGCCAGGCCGGGCCAGGCCAGAAGCGACGCAAGGATCCCAAGTCCGGGGCCGCGCAGATCGTTACGCAACAGGGCACGCATGAAACGTCCTCCACTTTATCACACATCGTAAATTACCGCCCCAAGTTACACAGTCCCGATCCCCAAAGTCGAGAAATCCCGGGCCTGCGCCGATGCCCCGGCGCAGCGCATCCGTGGCAGGCCTGCCCCAGCCCGGGGCGAACTCAACCGTTCGGGGATCTGAGCCCTCGACGGATCGCGCCGGGGCTGCCACAGTCTGGCGCAAAACCACGGGGACCGCCTTCATGTCACCATCGCGCAAAGCCCGCCTGACTGTCATCGTCCTCATGGCGATCCTGGGGGCCACGTTCTTTTTCGGCTTTCTCAGCGAGGATATGGGCCATGTCACGGAAGAACAGCGCGACACGGTCAGCCAGACGCTGGTGCTGCGCTACATCGTGGCCATGGCGCTGGGCGGCGCCATCGGCGGGGCGATAACGGCCGGTCTGTTCGGCCGCCACGGGGTGCTGGGATGGCTCCTGGGCTTTGTCGGCGGGGTGCTGGCGAGCCTGCTGGGCGGCTTTTTCGGCAGCGCCCTCGGGCTGGTTCCCGATCTCATCAGCTCCGGTTTTGTGCTGCCCGATGTGGTTGCCGTCGGCTTTGGCTTTGTGCTCATACCTCTGTCGCTGGTCGGAGAGCCGCTGATGGTGGCGGTCTGGCTGGCCCTTGTGGTGATCACCCATGTGCTCGCCCGTCGCGCACGCAACGGTTGAGCGGTCTGTGAAACGGTGAATTCGTGATCGCCAGACAGCGCCGGGAAGGTCCTTTTCGACGTGCTGGCTTGTGGGGCTTCCCCGAAGCCAACGCCTGGCATAACAAGAAGAGGTCACGCCGGAGAGCGCATGGAACAAGACCCGCGCAGCCTTCTCAATCAGCAGCTTGACCAGGCCGCCGCCACGGCCCGCGATGGCTGGAGTATCTTGCGCCAGCAAGGACCCTCCCAGATCCAGTTCTGGTTCATTGCCCTGATGATCGGCGCGGCCGCAGGCTTTGCCGCGCTCGGCTTTCGCAAGGGGATTATCTGGCTTCAGGCGACGCTGTATCAGGCCGATGATGTGCACCTTCTGCACAGCCATGTCGAAGCGCTGCCCTGGTGGATGCTGCTGATCATCCCGGTGTGCGGTGGCTTGCTGGTGGGGGCGATCCTGAACTGGTTCACGCCGGACGGGCGGCTGCGCTCGGTGGCGGATGTGATCGAGGGGGCAGCGCTCCACAATGGCCGTGTCGAAACCAAGGCCGGCTTTGCCTCGGCGCTGGCCAGCCTGATCACGCTGTCCTCGGGTGGCTCATCGGGGCGCGAAGGGCCGGTGGTGCACCTTGCCGGCGTCATGGCCTCGTGGGTGTCGGGGCGTATCGACGCGGATGCCATCACCGGGCGCGATCTTCTGGGCTGTGCCGTGGCCGGCGCCGTCTCGGCCAGTTTCAACGCGCCCATCGCCGGGGCGCTCTTTGCGCTGGAGGTGGTGCTGCGCCACTTCGCCGTCCATGCCTTTGCCCCGATCGTCATCGCGGCCGTCGCCGGAACGGTGATCAACCGGCTGGAGTTCGGCGGGCTGACCGAATTTGTCCTCACCACGCCGGGGCAGTTGCAGTTCTACGTGGAACTGCCCGCCTTTCTTTTGCTGGGTCTGATCTCGGGTCTGATTGCCGTGGTGCTCATGCGATCGGTCTTTCTGGCCGAGGATCTGGGCACCTATGTGCAAAAGCGCTTCAAGGTGCCCCGATGGGCGCGCCCGGGCTTTGCCGGGTTGCTTCTGGGGCTGATCGCGCTGGCCTTCCCGCATATCATCGGGGTTGGCTACGAAACCACGCTGCGGGCGCTGAAAGGCGAACTTGTGGTGGTCGAAGGCATCATCTTCGTTGTCGTGAAAGTGATTGCGGTCGCCATCACGCTGGCCGGTCATATGGGCGGCGGGATCTTTTCGCCGTCTCTGATGATTGGCGCGATATCGGGGCTGGTGTTTGGCACCATTGCCACCGGGATCATTCCCAATTTCTCGGGCGATGCGCAGCTCTATGCCTTTGCGGGCATGGGGGCGGTGGCTGCGGCCGTGCTGGGCGCGCCCATCTCGACGACGCTGATCGTCTTTGAATTGACCGGAGACTGGCAGATCGGGCTTGCGGTGATGGTATCGGTGTCGATGTCGACCGCCCTGTCGGCGCGGCTGGTGCATCGCAGCTTCTTTCTGACGTTGCTGGAGCGGCGCGGCTCGCATCTGGCGGCGGGACCGCAGGCCTATCTGCTTGCAATGTTCCGGGTCGGCAACCTGATGCGCGCGCTGGACAGCCCCCGCGCGGCGGATCCCGAGGCCTGTCACGCGCTGATCGCAAAAGGCCATTCGGTCGAGATCTCCGCCACGCTCGAAACCGTCATGCCGTTGTTTGACGTACATGATCTCACCTTCCTGCCGGTGGTTGCGCAGACCGATCCGGACGCGCCGCCAGAGCTGCGCGGCGCGCTGTTTTACGTCGATGCGCTCAAGGCCTATAACCGTGCGCTCGCAGAGACGGCCGCGGAAGAGCATTCTTAGGCCAATGGCCTGCCTGCGTCGATAATTCCCTCACAGCGCGATCGGTTCTGAGCTATTCAGAGCGCGGGAGAATCAGGCGTTTCGTCTGTGTGGAAAGGAACTGGATCGATGCAAAACGCATCCGAGCCCTTGCCGCCCTCCCTAATTTGGCGTGAGCGCGCGATTGGTGTCTTCCTGCTGGGGCTGGTGTTTGCGCTTGGCTTCGGGCTGTTCGCCCACAAGGTCTCCGACACTTTCCAGCTTCTTGGCACGGTGTCCCGGCTGCTGGACAGCCTGCGGCCCTACCTGCTGATCCTGTCAGGCGTGCTGGGCGGGGTGCTGGTCTGGGGCGGTCTGCGCTGGATCGGGATTGTCTGCATTCTGGTGGCGTTTGGCGGGCTGGGCGTCCTTGCGCTGGACCACCGCGCCCGCACCTCCGCGCCCGGAACCAGCGCCGACCTGACCGTGCTGTGGTTCAACATTTTCTCCGACAATGCCGTGCCGGCGGCGCAGCTCGAAGCGGCGGTCCGTGCCAGCGGGGCCGATGTGGTGGCCTTTGCCGAGGCCGAGCCGGCCTTTGAACCGGCCGTGGCGCTCAGCGATCTCTATCCGCACCGCTATGGATGTGTCCGACTCGTGGATTGTGAAATCCTCATTCTGTCGCGCTACCCGCTTTATGATGCGCGGTCTTGGGATCTGCCCACCGGCTCTGACCGACTGGTGCGCGCGACTCTGAACCACCCGACCCTTGGATTGGTGCCCATGGTTTGGGTGCATCTGACCAAGCCCTGGTACCAGGTCGTGGGCAATCGCGAGGAAAAAGCCCTGAACAATGCGCTGCGCTGGTCGCGGGAGGGGCGGATGATCGTCATGGGCGACTTTAACGCCGCCCCGTGGAGCTTGCGGCTGGACAAGATCACCAGACACCGGCGGTTGCGCATGGCGCCGGTGCCTGTCGGCACCTGGCCAAGTGAGGCTGGCGCTCTGGGCGTGCCGATAGATCATGTGCTGGTGCGCGGCGATGCGCGGATCCTCGATCTGAGCGCCTGGGGCGCGGATCTGGGGTCAAACCATCGCGGGCTCAGGGCCGAGATCACGCTCGCACCGGCCGCTGTGGACTGAGCGCGGCCGCTGCCGCACCCAGGTCCGGGATCGAACGATCTGGCCCGGTGCCTACTCCGCGGTGAGCTGAGCGATGGCGCCGGTCCAGTCTTCGAGATGGTAGATATGGGTGATCTGCCCCGCCTCGACCGTCACAATGTCGATCGACATGATTTCAAAGCCCTTGCCGGTCGCCGGATCGACGCCAAGAAACGGGCCCACCGGCGTTCCGCGCGCTGTGCCGCGCACCACGTAGCGCCCGTCAAGCGGCACGATCTCGTCCGGCGTCCAGGTCAGATCCGGCACCACCTGTCCCAGAAAGGCAACCGTGTTCAGCATGCCTTGCGCCCCCGGACCGCCGGGCGGGGTGGGAACAGAGATCACGTCGGGCGAGAACAGCTCATAGTACCGCGCCGGGGTGGTTTCGGCCGGCGCCGTCAAAATGTCGGCGTAAAACGCCCGAACGATGTCCAGATCGCTGGTTCCGGCGTCTGCAGCGGCGCCTGTCAGAACGCTTGCAGCCAGGGCTGTTGCGATAAGTGTCTGTTTCATAGACTGTTTCCTTGCGAGGGTTCCGGCGCGGGGCAGGGGGCGCGCGCTTTGGGTTGATGATTAACGTACTCACTGGTACAAATCTTGAAGCGTGAGGTCAAGAATAAAATACCACAGGGTACGTAATGTCAGATGAAAAACCCGGCCGCGGGCGTCCGCGGACGTTGAACCGCGACAAGACACTGGACGTCGCGATGCGCGCCTATTGGCGGTCCGATCCGGGTGACGTCTCGGTGAATGCCATCTGCAGCGCGGCAGAGGTGTCCAAACCCTCGCTCTACCGCGTCTTCGGCAGCGAAGACGGGCTCATGCGCGCCGCCCTTGAGCGCTATGGCGAAACCGTGCTGTCCGAGATCTTTGTCATCCTGGCGCGCGCCGCCCCGGTGGCCCAGACCCTGGACGCGCTGATCGCCTTTGCCAGCCGCGATCCGAAGATGGAAACCGGCTGTCTCTTCTTCAAAATGCGCGCCGGCAAGCATCGCCTCGGCCCGCTGACCCGCGCCAAGGTCGACGAGATCGAAGCGGGTGCGATTGTGGCTCTGGCGGCCTATCTCGACGACCGCCGCGCCGGCGGAGAGGCCACGGGCGACGGTCCGTCGGCGCTTGCGGCGCGGTATCTGTTCGAACAGATTGGTCTGGCCTTGATGCAACGCGCCGCTGGTGAGGACTCTGACCAGATCGAGGCCACGCTTCGCATGGCTCTGTCTGTCCTGCAGCCGCGCTGATCCGTGGCATCGGATGCGAACCGAACCGGACTGGACTCTTCGGGACCGAAACCGGGATCCGGATCGAAACCGGGATCCGGACCGGGGCGGATATTGGTTGGGTGCGGGGAGGCTCTCGCCTAGAGTACCGCTCATGCACATGCAGCCATCCGCCCCACACAGGGTCCGCGCCAGGGTCCGGCCGGTTTCGATCGCCACCACTCTGGCCACCACTCTGGCCGCCACTCTGGCCACCACTCTGACCGCTGCGGGACAAGCCGCAGCGCAGGCGCCCTGCGACCAGATCGCAGCGGTGGAGCGCTACACGCGCGCGCAAAACCCGCCCTCTGGCGCGGTTTGCGCGACGTTCCTCAGCCAGTCCGGCACACCGGGGGCGGCCTGCCACTGGGCCTTTGAATACCGCGCCCAGGCCGCGGAAGATCATGCGCGGGCCCTCTGGCGGGCCGTTCAGACCTGCCGCCCGGGCGCCGAGGCCACAGCGGCAGGCGCCTCATCGGGACCGGCAGGCGGCGCGGACACGGCGCCCGTCAACCACCCGGACAGCTATCTCCTGCGCAGCTGGCGTGGCGCGGACGGGGCCTATTACGTGTCCCAGAAAGACAAGGCGGCGGATCGCCGGACCCTGGTGTTTTTGCGGTTCGAACCGTCCTAGAAAGGATCGGTCATCCGCATCGGGCGGTGACCACACATGCAGATCGACAGGCGCGCAGCACCGTCCCGGCATCCGCGACCCGCGCGCGGACCACGGCGTTCACATGCTGCGTCCGCCCATGAAATGCATCCGCCCCACCGCCCGGACCGCCACACGGCAGCGCGCCCGCACCCACGCCCGCCGCCGGGCACAGACGCCGCGTTGCCCGCCCGCGTCATGGGGCGGGCGTGGCGACGGGCATCGCCGTCTTGGGATGCGGTGGTCCGAGCGGCTCAGATCCGCTCGACCGTCACGTCATCGGTGGCATAAAAGGCCACATAGCCCTTGATCTCAGCCACATCCGCGATGGGATCTTCATAGCTCCAGGCGCCGTTTTCAATCGTGGCCGAGCGATTCATGATCGAGAAATAGCTGGCCTGACCCTTGTGCGGGCAGGTGGTCGCCTTGTCGGTTGGCTCCAGAAACGCCATGCCGACATCGTCGCGCGGGAAGTAAATCACCGGATTGTACCCGTTTTCGAGCAGTTCCAGCGCCTGATTGCTTTCCGCGAGGACGGCTCCACCGGAGCGCACTGTCCAAACCCCTTGGGCTTTGACAATTTTGATCTTGTCGCTCATGTCCCATCCTTCTCATTGTCCGCGAGTAACCGCCGCCATGTGCCCGTTCAGTGTAACGCGCGCGTGACAGTCGCACTTGATTACAGGGGCGCACAGGCCGCGGTCAACCAGTCGCGCGTGGCCTCCCTTACGCGCGGGCCAATTTTCTCAATAACCTCAGCATGATAAGCGTTCATCCAGTCCCGTTCGTCAGCGGTCAGACGGTCTGTGAGGATGCAGCGGCGGTCAATGGGAACAAAGGTCAGGGTGCGCCAGTCGTACATGTCCCGTTCGGGATCGCCGGTTTCAAGCGCCGCCGCCTTCTGGACAACAACAAGGTTTTCGATGCGAATGCCAAAGGCGCCCTCGCGGTAATACCCCGGCTCGTTGGACAGGATCATGCCGGGTTGCAAAGGCACCTCCGAGGCCCGACTCAGCCGCTGGGGGCCTTCATGAACGCTCAGGTAGGCGCCGACCCCATGGCCGACCCCGTGGTTAAAGTCCTGCCCGGCGCGCCAGAGTGGCACCCGTGCCACGGCCTCCAGATCCCGCCCGGCAAGACCCTTCGGCCAGCGCAGCCGGGACATGGCGATCATGCCCTGCAACACCCGGGTAAAGGCGGCGCGTTCGTCTTGGCCCACCTCGCCAATGGCAATCGTGCGGGTGATATCGGTCGTCCCGTCGAGGTATTGTCCGCCGCTGTCGAGCACCAGCAGATGACCCGCCTCAAGTGTGGCGTTGGTATCCTCGCTCACCCGGTAGTGCATGATCGCGCCATTGGGGCCGGTGCCCGCAATGGTATCAAAAGAAATCTCGCGCAGGGCATTGTCCTGACGCCGGCAGGCTTCAAGCCGTTTGACCACGTCGATCTCGCTCACCTGCCCGGGGGTCTGGGTATCAAGCCAGGCGAGGCATTCCACCACCGCCGCCCCGTCCCGCAAATGCGCCTCTGCGCTGCCGGCGATCTCGGCGGCATTCTTGCAGGCCTTGGGCAAAAGACAGGGGTCCGGCCCTTCGACGCCGCGCGCGCCGAGCGCATCTGCAATCGCCTGCGGTGCCGAGGTCGGATCATAGCGGATTGGCCCGTCCAGCACGTCGAGCGCGTCCAGCAACTGCTTGGGCGGCCAGACGGTGACGTCCTGACCGAAGTGGTCCGCCAGCTCCACCGCCTTGCAGGCCTCCATGAACAGATCCACCGCGCCGTCGTTATAGAGCAGCGCAAAACACTGGGCGACCGGGTTGTGTTCGATATCAGCGCCGCGAATGTTGAGCAGCCACATGACGCTGTCGGGCAGCGTCAGGATCGCCGTGCTTTGCCCGGCATCGGCGAGGGTCTTGCCCAGACGTTCGCATTTGCTGTCGGTGGATTCTCCTGCAAAATCGAGCGGATGCACGCGAGCGGGCTCCATTGGCGGGTCCGGCTGATCTTCCCAGATCCGGTCGACCAGATTGTCGTGGGCGACCAGTTCAATCCCGCTGCCGGTCAGCGCGGCGCGCGTGTCGCGCAGTTGCGCCACGGTGTGCAGCCAGGGGTCAAATCCGACCCGCCCGCCCTTGGGCAGGTGCGTTTTGAGCCAGCCGGCAAGCTTGACCTCGGGCCAGGGCACAGGCGTGAAATCGGCCGCGACCTGTTCCTTGACCTGCGTGCGGTAGCGACCGTCGACAAAGACACCGGCCACATCCGCCAGCACCGCGCAGAATCCCGCCGAGCCGGTAAACCCGGTGAGCCACGCCAGCCGTGCATCGCGTGCGGCAACATATTCGCCCTGATGCGCGTCGGCGCGCGGCACCAGAAAACCGTCAAGCCCTGCGGCCGTCATCTCGCCGCGCAGCGCAGCCAGCCGGGGCGGGCCTTGCTCGGGGCGGGAGGTCACCTCAAAGGTCTGAAACATCGGCTCATCTCCGGGACAGTCATGCGGCGCGATCCCACCTCAAACCACCAAAGAACACAAGCGGGGATTGCAATGGTGGCCAGTGTCGGCGGGCGCGCTCTCTTTGACCCGGGATATCCTCCGGTTGGCCCATTTTTTATGCGCGAAACGCACCGGGCGCGCGGGGGCTTTGGCGCACCGGGGCCGGATCCGACCCACCATCTGAGCCTGTGCGACCCGATCCACGGCCCTTTGGATCCGCTCCCCGCTCCCCGCTCCGGCCGGCCCCCCGCAGCCCGCTCCGGTGGGGGCCGGTGGCAACAGCCCATCCCGGCTTGCCCCTGGCGATCGTGGGCCGGACCTGTTGCATCCGGCCCCTGCACCGCGGGCCGCAGGGGCCGGGCGCCGCCTTACCGGCTGTCGTATCCGGGCAGTTCAATGGGGGCCGGACCGTGCCGCCGCCGCGCGCGGCGGGTCTTTAGCATATGCTCCAGAAGCCGAATCCTGGCGGCCAGATAGACACGGCGCGCCTCTTTGTAGGCCCGTTCCAGCTCGATTTGCTTTTTGTCCATGGAGATCTCCTGACAGGTGCATCCCGCCCGCATGCACAGCGCATGCGTGACCAACGGGACGCCGTCAGGAGGGTCAGTTCGGGGGCAAAGCCCGGGGGCGAAGAGGGCGCAGGCGCATCAGCATGCACAGGTTATAGGCACGCCTGCCGGCAAGGGCAATCCGCCCCCGGCAGCGCGCGCGTCAGCTGGCTCTCTTGATGCCCATCACCCGCGCCCGTGCGCGCGGATCCGCGTCAAACAGCGCGGCCAGTTGCTCGGTCATCGCGCCGGCCAATTGTTCGACATCCGTAATTGTCACCGCGCGATCGTAGTAGCGTGTCACGTCATGGCCGATCCCGATGGCCAGCAATTCCACCAGCTGTTTCTTTTCGACCATCGCGATCACGTCGCGCAGGTGCTTTTCGAGGTAATTCGCCGGATTGACCGACAAGGTGCTGTCATCGACCGGCGCGCCATCGGAAATCACCATCAGGATCTTGCGCTGCTCGCGGCGCGCCAGCATCCGCCGGTGCGCCCATTCCAGCGCCTCACCGTCGATGTTTTCCTTCAAAAGACCTTCTTTCATCATCAGCCCCAGATTGGGCCGGGTCCGCCGCCACGGGGCGTCGGCGCTCTTGTAGATGATGTGGCGCAGATCGTTCAGACGCCCCGGTTGCTGCGGGCGTCCTTCATTGAGCCAGGCCTCACGCGCCTGTCCGCCCTTCCAGGCGCGGGTGGTGAAGCCGAGGATTTCAACCTTGACCGTGCAGCG
>JBCDEC010000140.1:0-11935 GCA_039179965.1 Pseudomonadota bacterium | reverse complement strand
GGACCTGATCCCGCGCCACATGTTCAAGATCCCGATCCAGGCGGCGATCGGCGGCAAGGTCATCGCCCGCGAGACGCTGTCTGCCATGCGCAAGGACGTCACCGCCAAATGCTACGGCGGAGACGCCACCCGCAAGCGCAAGCTCCTGGACAAGCAGAAAGCGGGCAAGAAGAAGATGCGCCAGTTCGGGAAAGTGGATATCCCGCAGGAAGCCTTCATAAGCGCCTTGAAAATGGACAGCTAAAGCTGGCCATGCTCAAGGCGGGTGGGCGACAGCGGGTTGCCCTGCAAACCTGCGGGCACAGATTGTGGTCAGCCGGGCGCCGCTTTTTTGCGAAATCGCAGGCACATTGAGCCGCATGGAAACCGACAGATTTCGCCGTAATCCTGACGGAATTTTTGGTTAACCAACCATCACGAGGGCAACAAACGAGACGACCGATGATCAACTTCGCCGGTTCAATGGACGCGCTGTTCGTTCTGGGTATGGTTGCAGTGTGCGCGGTAGTTTACGCTGTCGTGCGCGGCAAGGGCGCGCGCAGGTTGTCGACGCCCAAACGCGATGACGGCCGGTTCACTTTACTTGCCTCAAGATCAGGTGGACGAGTGGTCGCCGAGCGCCTCGTGAGCGGGGAACTTCGCCTCGGGGCCGCGTCCCGCTCTGATGCCATTGAAAACGCCATCGAAAAATTGGCAAGAGACCGCCGGAGCTGGCGGTAGGGTGCGTGCTCGCACGCACCGCCCCAAAACATCCCAAGGTGCGTGTGAACACGCACCCTACGGTACACGGGCCATGTCGGGCACAAACCGGCCGATACGGATATCGCGGTGCACCGAGGAATAGGGCCACTCTTCGGGGCGCTCGACCAATCCATGTTTGACGGGGTTCATCCAAATATGCTGCATATGCGCCTCAAAATCCGCCGCGTTGCGGATGTGATGTTCCCAATACTGGCGTTGCCATATACCGCGTTCCTGCCTGTTCCGGTGGCTCTCTCTGAGAGGACCCAAAGGCAGACCCCGGGAAAACCGGGATTTTATCAACCGCCATCGCGTCGGGTAATCCCTGTCTCCGGGCGGCAGGGCCCATATGCAATGCAAGTGGTCGGGCAGGACCACGCAGGCGAGGATGTCGAAGGGCCGCTCGGTCTTGGTCACACGCACCGCGTGGCGCAGTCTGTCGATGTCATCGACCAAGCGTGACGATGTCCGATCCGCCAGCGTCGCGGTGAAAAAGACCGGACCCATGGTCACTGCGGGGCGACGGTAGTTGGGCATGCCCCGAGCATGCGCGCTATGGGTTAACGCTTTGCAAATCTGGCGCGAAGCCAGGTCCACCAGGATGGTCTGCTCTCCGGCTCCGCCGCCACAGTCTCCATCACTTCGCCGCCCTCCACCGGCGCCAGCCCGCCCTGCGCCAGAACCTCGCGTTCCTCCTTGCGGCGCATCTGGATGCGGCGGACCTTTTCGGCCATCTGGCGCAGCGTGATGATCTGACCGTCGCCGTCCACCGTCATCCCCTCTGGCAGGATCAGCGCGCCGCCGCGGCGACGACCGGTGAGCGATGACCTCCGGCCTGTCCAGGCCTCTTCCTGCAGGCTCCAGATCCGCCGGACCTCTTCGACAGAGACAATCGCCGCCAGATCGCGGCCGTGGCGGGTCAGCACGATCACCGCGCGCGGGTCCTGGGCGCGGGCACAAAGCGTGCCCAACTGGGCGCGGGCCTGGGACAACGTGTAGCGCATGGGCCAAATCCTCTCGGTACAAAACGGTCAAACCGCGCCGCGAGGTTTGTACAAAACGGTAAATTTCCGGCTCTGCCACCGCGCGGCCACACCGTGCGGCAAAGCAACGCCCCAGCTTTTCGACGCAGGGATTCTGCGCTAGGATATGCCAACCGCACGGAGACAAGTTATGCGCAAATCGATCCTGATCGCCGCTCTCACCCTGGTCACGGCCACGTCAGTCTCCGCCCAGGAGTGGCTTGATGAACTGATACTGCCGTACAACTCCTCCATTACGTCTCTGACCCGGGCGCTGAACTGCCAGTCCTGGACCCTGTCCAGCACCTCTCAGCGCGCGCCGATGGCCGGGGCCCTGGCCAGCTGGGTGGTCTTCAACGAGGGCCCGGCGCCGGTGGCCGTGCGCGGCCCCCAAGGCCGGTCCCGCGAGATCCCCGTGTTCTCGGGAACCATCTATTCCGTGCATGGTGAATTCGACGAACACTATACGATTGGCACCACGCAGCCCGGCGGCACGCGGGTGCATGTTTGCCGGGTTTAACGCCTGAAACCAAAGAGTTGCAGGGTGGGCATTCGGGTGGGCATTCGGGTGGACCCCCGGCGGGACGCCGTCAGCGGTCGCCCAGAAACGCCCGGACGGAGCCCTCGAATTCACGTGGCTTTTCAGCATGCAGCCAATGGCCCGCGCCCGGGATCTTTGCAAACCGCGCGCCCGGAAACAGGCGCTTGATCTCGCTGCGATGCTCTGACGACACGTAGTCCGACTCCGCGCCAGACAGGAACAGGGTCGGCCCGGTGAACTGCGTGTGCATGGGCGGGAACCCGAGGATCTCGTCCATGTCCCGGGCCAGCACGTCGAGGTTCAGGATCCAGCATTTCTTTTTGACATCAAGGCTTTGCGTGAAGAACGCACAGAGCGCGGGCGAGCAGCCCAGAGCCTGAAGCTGCGCCTCGGCATCGGAGCGGCGCGTGACCTTGCCGAGATCCACGGCGCGCATGCGCTCGATGTGTTCGATCTGCGAATGCGCATAGGTCACGGGCGCGATATCGGCCACAATCAGCTTGCGGATGAGCTCCGGCTCCGTCAGCGCCAGCATCATCGCCGCCTTGCCGCCCATGGAATGACCGACCACGTCCATCTGGCCACCTTCGGCGCGGATCACCTCGACCAGATCCGCGGCCATACCGGCGTAGGTATGCGGCGTAACCCATTCAGATTGCCCGTGATTCCTCTGATCGACGGCAACAACCCTGCCGCGATCGGACAGGCGCTTGGCGATCACGCCCCAGTTGCGCGCCGACCCATACAGGCCGTGCACGATCAGGACCGGTGTCGCGCCGTCTTCTCCATGGATGATGCGGTTCAACATGGTGCGCGTCTTACGCCGCCGCGCCTTGCAACGCCAGCCCCATTGAGAATGCCAGCCCCATTGAGGCGGCCGCGTTCGAGGGCTAACCTGCGCCCATGTCTGCTGTCTCCGAACTGCCCCAGTCCATGTCCGATGTGTCCCGACTTTTGGTTGAAAAACTGGGGGTTAAGGGACATCGCCTGAAAGATCAGGTGCGCAAGGCGGGCCACCGCCTGCCGCGTCAGATTCGCCAGCACGCCGAGGTTCTCGTTGAAGCGGAATCGCTTGCCGCGCATCCCAAACTGGCGCGCACGCTGGATGGCGCGCGCTGTAAACAGGCGGCCGAGGCCCTGACGGCGCACCTCTCTGCCATTGACCCGACCGACCGGCGGCGCGGCTACTGGCTGGGCGTGCTCGGCGGAATGGCGTTC
This sequence comes from Pseudomonadota bacterium, assembly GCA_039179965.1. Lineage (GTDB taxonomy): Bacteria > Pseudomonadota > Alphaproteobacteria > Rhodobacterales > Rhodobacteraceae > Marinibacterium. The sequence continues at coordinate 8,413 of JBCDEC010000140.1, read as the reverse complement.
AACCTGTTGGTTTGGCTGGTTCTTCTGATCTGCGCGCTGGCGTGGCTGGGCTACGTCTGAGGCGCGCAGACGGCCCGGCGACACGCCCGGACCGTTGGGCGCCCGTAAGATCAGAGCCCGGGATAGATCGGAAACCTGTCGCAAAGCGCGGTGACCTCGGCTTTGACCTTGGCTTCGACGGCGGCATTGCCCTCTGGCCCATGCGTGGCCAGACCGTCGACCACTTCGATGATCCAGTCGCCAATCTGGCGAAACTCGGTCTCTGTGAATCCACGCGTTGTTCCGGCCGGTGAGCCAAGCCGTATCCCACTGGTAATGGTGGGTTTTTCCGGATCAAACGGAACCCCGTTCTTGTTGCAGGTGATATGCGCGCGGCCAAGTGCCTCTTCCGTGGCATTGCCCTTCACGGCCTTGGGGCGCAAATCCACCAGAACGACATGGGTGTCGGTGCCACCGGTCACGATATCCAGTCCGCCTTTCAGAAGCTGATCGGCCAAAGCCTGAGCGTTTACAACAACTTGCGCGATATAGTCTTTGAACTCGGGGCGCAGGGCTTCCGCGAATGCGGCGGCCTTGCCCGCGATGACATGCATCAGGGGCCCGCCCTGAATGCCGGGAAAGATCGCGGAGTTGACCTTTTTCGCGATGGTCTCGTCATTGGTCAGGATCATCCCGCCGCGCGGACCGCGCAGTGTCTTGTGCGTTGTGGTGGTCGCGACATGGGCGTGCGGGAACGGCGAGGGATGGGCGCCGGCCGCGACCAGACCGGCAAAATGTGCCATGTCTACATGGAGATAGGCGCCGACGCTGTCCGCGATCTCGCGCATTTTCGCAAAGTCGATCTGGCGGGGAATGGCCGAGCCGCCCGCGATGATGAGCTTGGGCTGATGGGCCAGGGCCAGTTCGGCGACCTGGTCGTAATCCAGCAGGTTGTCCTGCCGGCGCACGCCGTACTGGACCGCGTTGAACCATTTGCCCGACTGGTTGGGCTTGGCGCCGTGGGTGAGGTGCCCGCCCGCATCCAGGCTCATCCCGAGGATGGTGTCTCCGGGCTGCAGAAGCGCCTGAAACACGCCCTGGTTGGCCTGAGACCCGGAATTCGGCTGGACGTTGGCGAAGGTGCAGCCAAATAGTTCGCAGGCGCGCTCAATGGCCAGTTTCTCTGCGATATCAACGTATTGACACCCGCCATAGTAGCGTCGCCCCGGGTAGCCTTCGGCGTATTTGTTGGTCATCACCGAACCCTGCGCCTGCAGCACCGCTGCCGAGACGATGTTCTCCGAGGCGATCAGTTCGATCTCGTCGCGCTGGCGGCCAAGCTCGGCGCCGATTGCGTCAAAAATCTCTGGGTCGCGGGCGGAGAGGGGCTCGGTGAAAAAGCCCGGGTCACGGTGTAGCGCGGTCATGGCAAGCTCCGGATGATCAAGGGAATTGGCGGTTGTCGTAGCGCAAGGCACGCAGGTGCGAAAGTCCGGAATGCGACCTTTCCAGTGCGTTGGGCGGCCAAGGGTGGCGTGTGGCGAAAAGGTATGCTTGGGTCGCTCCATATGGGGCGGACAGGAAACCTTTGGATACGATCATGAAACTCGCTTTTCTATCCAATGAGACCGAGACGGCGGACGCGGCCCGTGACGTCTTGGAAGCGCGCTACGGCGCAAGCGATCCGGCCGGGGCGGATGTGATTGTCGCGCTGGGTGGGGATGGGTTCATGCTGCGGACCCTGCATCGGACGCAGGATCTCAGCGCGCCGGTGTACGGGATGAACCGGGGCACGGTCGGGTTCCTGATGAATGCCTATTCCAGCGAAGATCTGCTCGACCGGCTGCGGGCGGCGGAAGAAGAGGTTGTGAACCCTCTGGCGATGCGCGCGATGACCCAAAGCGGCGAGATCCACGAGGCTTTGGCAATCAATGAAGTGTCTCTGCTGCGCGTCGGGCCTCAGGCGGCCAAGCTTCAGATCAGTGTCGATGGCCGCGTGCGGCTTGAGGAACTGGTGTGTGACGGCTGTCTGCTGGCCACGCCCGCAGGGTCCACGGCCTACAATTACTCGGCCCACGGACCGATTTTGCCGATCGGAGCCGATGTTCTGGCTCTGACACCCATTGCGGCCTTCCGGCCCAGACGCTGGCGCGGCGCGCTGATCCCAAAATCCGTCACGGTGCGGTTTGACGTGCGCGAAGCCGACAAACGGCCCGTTATGGCGGATGCGGACGCCGTGCAGTTCACCGACATCGCCTGGGTGGAGATCCGGTCGGAACCCGCGATTGCGCACCGGATCCTCTTTGACCCGGGCCACGGCCTGGAAGAACGTGTGATTTCGGAACAATTCACATAGTGGCCTCACGATTTTTCGCAGAAAAATCTCAAAGCAAGGTTTTTCTGCGAAAAACCTTAACCGGTGTGATCCAGTTCACAGACATCCCCCGGCGATCCGGGCAGATTGCAGGCATAGGGGGCCTCATCCCATCCCCTGCCTAAGTGACCCAAGAGTGACTTGTCCCAGCGAACGGACGCGGCTAAGCCGCGTCCGTTCCGCATTTATGTCTCCATGATGTCCCACAGGTGCGCGCACAACCGACCCGTTCGGTTTTCTATGGCCTGCATGGCAGAGACCACGAGATCTTCGCGCCATCGGCGTCCGACAACCTGCACATTGATCGGATAGGGGCCGTCGGGAAGCTCCACCAGACGGATCGGCAGGCATCCCGCCGGAAGGCCCATGAAATTCATCGCGTAAGACCAGATCGCCGCGCCCAGGGCCTCCTGCACGCCCGCGGCCCCCTCGGTGTCACGATCGGGGCGGAAGAACGGCTGTGGCAGGAATGGCGTAAGCACCAGGGGGTAGTCCTCCAGGAACACCGACCAGGCCCGCGCGAAGTGACTGCGTCGGGCCATCATCTCAAGCAGGGCATCATCGGTAAAAGGCGGGAACTGCGCAAAATACTCTGCGAACACCGCCTTGATCGTATCCGAGCCGTCTTTGTCGATATCGGGCTTCATCAAAGCCCGCACTTCACCCATCAAGGCGCGGTATCCGACCTGGCCGGCCTCCTTTGCGAAAGGCGGATCGACGGTTTCAACGACATAGCCGGCGTCGCGCAGGGCGGCGGCGGCGTGATCCAGGGCCTCTGACACCGCAGGATGGAGATCAAAACCGAAGGTATCTTTGGTAAAGGCCACTTTGAGGGGGGCGTCCAACGGCGGTCCTGCATAGCCGAGCGGCACATGAAACGGATCCCGCGGGTCGGGTGCGACGAGACTGGGCATCGCCAGGTCCAGATCGGCCGCCGACCGCGCGATGACGCCTTGAACGGACATCGCTTGCGCCAGCATGCCGCGCTCGGCCTTTTGGCCCGGGTTCCACGCCGGCACTCGGCCCAGGCCCGGCTTTACGGTCACTGCGCCGTTGGCGGCAGCGGGAAACCGCAGCGAGCCGCCAATGTCATTGCCATGTCCCAGCGCGCCGATCCCGGCCATCACCGCTGAACCGGCGCCGCCAGAGGACCCGCCGGCCGAGATGTGGGACCCCCAGGGATTGTGCGTCCGTCCATAGAGCGGGTTATCCGTATCCGCGCGGAAGGAGAACTCCGGCGTGTTCGTGCGCCCGATGACGACGGCGCCGGCCTTGAGCAGGTTGTCGACCACCGGCGCGTTGGCGGGTGCGATGAAGTCCTTCAGGGCGGGGATTCCGTTGCTGGTGGCATGGCCCCTCTGGTCGACGTTCACCTTGATCGTCACCGGCACACCGTGCAGCGGCGGCAGGTCGACCGCCGCTGCATTGTCCAGGGCGCGCGCGCGGTCCATCGCGGCCTCGCTGAGATCTTCGACCACCGCGTTCAATGCGGGATTGACGGCATGCATGCGCGCAATGGCAGAGGTCACGGCCTCCACCGCGCTTACCTCGCGGCTGCGGGTTTTCCGGGCGAGGTCGGTGGCGCTCAGACGCCATAGATCAGAAGCGGGCATGCTGGTCCTTTGTCAGTGTCGAAGGACCTTACGCATCCGCCGTTCACTTTGCCAAGTGACCAGACTCCATCTCAGGTCGCCCCGGATTGCGCTGGGTCGCCCCAGATTGCCCCAGATTGCCCTGCGCCGCCAAGGGGTCGCTCAGGGGTCACCCAGGGGTCGCCGGACAACAGAGACGGTGACCCATCCGCCGGCGCCCGTCGTCAGACCGCAGCGACATCCTTGGCATAGCCAATCGTCTGCAGGGCGGTGCGGATTTCGTCCAGGATGGCCGGATCGTCGATCGTGGCGGGCATCTTGTAGGTCTCGCCATCGGCAATCTTGACCATCGTGGCACGCAGGATCTTGCCAGACCGCGTTTTCGGCAGCCGGTCGACCACCAACGCCAGTTTGAAAGCCGCGACCGGTCCGATCTGGTCGCGGACCATCTTCACCGTTTCCTGCGCGATCTCGTCATGCGGCCGGTTGACGCCGGCGCTCAGGCACAAGAAGCCCAGCGGCAACTGGCCCTTGAGATCATCCGTGACGCCGATCACGGCGCATTCCGCAACGTCGGGATGGGCGGCGAGGACCTCCTCCATTCCGCCCGTGGACAGGCGGTGGCCGGCCACGTTGATCACGTCATCGGTGCGCGCCATGATGTAGAGATAGCCATCCTCATCGACCATCCCGGCATCGCCGGTCTCATAGTAACCCGGGAACGTGTCGAGATAGGACTTTCTGAATCGCGCATCGGCATTCCAGAGCGTCGGCAGCGTGCCCGGCGGCAACGGCAGCTTGACCGCAATGGCCCCCAATTCGCCCGGTTGCAGGGGGTGTCCGCCGTCGTCCAGGATCTGCACGTCATAGCCAGGCATCGGCACGGAGGGCGAGCCCAGTTTGATATCCAAAAGCTCGATCCCCACCGGATTTGCGGCGATGGCCCAGCCGGTTTCGGTCTGCCACCAGTGATCGATCACCGGCACATTGGTGAGGTTCTGCGCCCAGGTGATGGTGTCGGGGTCCGCGCGCTCACCGGCCAGGTAGATCTGCTTGAGACAGGAGATGTCATAGGCCTGCAGGCATGTGCCCTTGGGATCTTCCCGCTTGACGGCACGCAGCGCCGTGGGCGCGGTGAAAAAGCTCTGCACGTCGTGATCGGCGATGACCCGCCAGAACGCGCCGGCATCCGGCGTGCCGACCGGTTTGCCTTCGTACATGACGGTGGTGCAGCCTGCGATCAGCGGGGCATAACAAATGTAACTGTGGCCAACGACCCAGCCCACATCAGAGGCCGCCCAAAACGTCTCACCGGGCGCGACATTGTAGATGTTTTTCATCGTCCAGTTCAGCGCGACCAGGTGGCCGGCCGTGGGCCGCACGACGCCCTTGGGCTGTCCGGTGGTGCCAGAGGTGTAAAGTATATAGGCCGGATGCGTGCCCTCGACCGGGACGCAATCGGCGGGCGCTGCGCCGTATTGGAACCCGTGCCAGGAGACGTCGCGCCCCTCTACCAGATGCGCAACCTCTTGTTCGCGCTGAAAGATAACGCAAAAATCCGGCTTATGCGTGGCCAGGTCTACGGCGCCGTCAAGCAGCGGTTTGTAATGCACCACACGGCCCGGCTCGATTCCGCAGGAGGCGGCAATGATGGCCTTGGGCTGCGCATCGTCGATCCGCACGGCCAGTTCGTTGGCGGCAAAACCGCCAAAGACCACCGAGTGAATGGCGCCGAGCCGCGCGCAGGCCAGCATCGCTTCCAAAGCCTCCGGGATCATTGGCATGTAGATGATCACGCGGTCGCCTTTCCCGATGCCCTTGGCGCGCAGCGCGCCCGCCAACGAGGCGACCCGGTTGCGCAATTCGACATAGGAGATCTTGCGCAGCGTGCCGGTGACCGGGCTGTCGTGGATGATGGCGATCTGATCGCCTCGCCCGTTTTCGACATGACGGTCGACCGCGTTCCAGCAGGTGTTGACCTGGGCATCGGTGAACCATTCATAGAGCGGCGCATTGCTGTCATCGAGCGCTTTGGAGGGCGGTTTGACCCAATCGATGGCCTGAGCGGCCTCCATCCAGAAGCCCTCCGGATCGCGTTCCCAAGCCTGGTAAACCTCAGCGTAGCTCATCGCAAAGCTCCTCCCTTCCGCGTGCCCTCGACATGCCGCCGGCGTGCATGTCGCCAGAGTAAACGTCGCCGGGCCACCGGGTGCAAGCCGCCAATTCCATCTCGGGCGATGGTGTTTGCGATATCAGCGCCCATTCCCGTCCCGGGTAGAAGTGATTTACTTATACCGAAACCGCTTGGAAATTTCTTTGCTGGCGGGACGGGACGGTCTGAGCGGCGCCCGGCGGGACGCTACTCGTATTGCGTGACCGGTGTCCCGGCGATGGCAGAGACGTTGAGCAACCCGCGCGCGGTGATCGACGGTGTCACGATATGGGCCTTGTTGCCCATGCCCATCAGGATAGGCCCGACCTCCAGACCGCCCCCTTTCATCCGCAGAATGTTGCGCACGGCATTGGCCGCGTCCCCATTGGCAAAGATCAGAATGTTGGCCGCCCCTTTGATCCGGCTTTCGGGCAAGTGGCGGTCGCGCACCTCTTCATCGAGGGCGCTGTCCACGTTCATCTCGCCTTCGTAGATGAAATCCACCTGCTTGGCGTCGAGTATCTCCAGCGCGGCGCGCATGCGACGACCGGATTCGCTGTCGAGATTGCCGAATTGCGATTGTGTGCACAGCGCAATTTTGGGTTCGACCCCAAACCGGCGGGCATGGCGTGCCGCGCCAATGGCGCTTTCGGCGATCTCCTCCGGGGCGGGCACCGGCCGGATTTGGGTATCGGCGATAAAGAGCGGCCCGTCTTCAAGGATCATCAGGCTCAGCGCGCCCTGCGGACGCCGGGTTTCACCGCCAAGCACCTGCTGAATGTAATTGAGATGCCAGCGGTACTGACCAAAGGTCCCGCAGATCAGACTGTCGGCTTCGTCCCGGTGCACCATGACGGCGGCAATCGCCGTGAGGTTCGTGCGCATCACCGCGCGCGCCAGATCCGGAGTGACGCCGCGCCGGCACATCACCGCATGATAGGTTTCCCAGTATTCCCGGTAGCGCGGGTCGTCATGGGGATTGACCACCGGGAAATCCCGGTTGGGGCGCACCTTGAGGCCAAGGCGTTCACAGCGCGTTTCAATCACGCTGGGACGGCCAATCAGAATGGGCTTTTCGGTGGTCTCTTCAAGCATTGCCTGCGCGCAGCGCAGGACCCGCTCGTCTTCGCCTTCGGCGAGAACTATGCGGCGCGAGGAACTCAGCGCGGCGTCAAAGACCGGGCGCATGATAAGAGCAGAGCGAAAGACGGCGCTTTCAAGCTTTTGCCGGTAGGCTTCGATGTCCGGTATCGGACGGGTGGCGACCCCGCTGTCCATCGCGGCCTTGGCCACGGCGGTGGACACGACGGCAATCAGGCGCGGGTCAAACGGCTTGGGGATCAGATAGTCCGGCCCGAAGGTCATCTGTTCGCCCTGATACGCGGCTGCGGCCTCGGCCGAGGTGGTCTGTCGGGCCAGTTCGGCGATGCCGTCGATGCAGGCCAGTTGCATCGCGTCATTGATCTCGGTCGCGCCGACATCCATGGCGCCGCGGAATATGAACGGAAAGCACAGGACGTTGTTGACCTGATTGGGCACATCACTGCGGCCGGTGGCGATGATCGCATCGGGGGCCACGGCGCGCGCGGCCTCCGGCATGATCTCCGGCGTCGGATTGGCCAGGGCAAAAATGATCGGCTTGGCGGCCATCTTTTCGACCATCTCGGGTTTCAGCACATTGGGACCGGACAACCCGAGGAATAGGTCAGCCCCTTCGATCACGTCCCCCAGGCCGCGCGGCACTGTGCCCTGGGCGTATTCGGCCTTTTGCGGTGTCATGTCGTCGGTGCGGCCGTTGTACACCAGCCCCGGCAGGTCACAGAGCCAGACGTTTTCGCGTCTGACCCCAAGCTTGAGCAGCATGTTCAGGCAGGCAATTCCCGCCGCGCCGCCACCGGTGGAGACCACCTTGATGTCTTCGAACCGTTTGCCCACCACACGCAGCGCGTTCGTGGCCGCAGCGCCGACAACGATCGCCGTGCCATGCTGGTCATCGTGAAAAACGGGGATGTTCATGCGCTCACGGCACAGCTTTTCGACGATGAAACAGTCGGGCGCCTTGATGTCTTCGAGATTGATGGCGCCGAAGGAGGGCTCAAGGGCGCAGACAATATCGGCCAGTTTTTCCGGGTCGGACTGGTCAACTTCGATGTCAAAGCAATCCAGCCCGGCAAACTTCTTGAACAGGACCGCCTTGCCTTCCATGACGGGTTTGGAGGCCAGCGCGCCGATGTTGCCAAGCCCCAGAACCGCGGTGCCGTTGGACACCACGGCCACAAGGTTGGCGCGCGAGGTATAGCGGGCGGCGTTCATCGC
>JBCDEC010000139.1:0-11983 GCA_039179965.1 Pseudomonadota bacterium | reverse complement strand
CGACCCAGGGGCGGATTTCCAGCTCCCAGGACCAGGCAGAACGGTCCTGCTGCAGGAAATGCCAGTAGCTTTCGGCAATGGCGTCCGGGTCGAGGGTGGCATCGGGATTGTCTGTCGTCTCAAGATGAGTGGGTCGCGCGTCACTGCGAATCCGCCCGTCGACAACGAAATGGCCGATGTGCACGCCTTTGGGATGCAACTCGCGGGCCAGCGACTGCGCCAATCCGCGCAGCGCGAATTTGCCCATGGCAAAGGTTGCTGATCTTGGAAAGCCCTTCACCCCAGCGGAGGCGCCGGTGAACAGAATGGCACCGTGGTTGTGCGCCACCATGCGCTTGGCGGCCTCGTGCGCGGCAAAGAAGGCGCCCATCGCGGTTACCTGGACAGCCGCCTGCACCTGGACTGGGTCAAGGTCGAGAAACGGCACCCGCAGCGCCCTTGAGGGATTGTAAACCAACACGTCCGGCGCCGTCCCGGCATCCAGATCGGCGAACAGGCGCACGACCTCTGCATGCTGACTGGCGTCGCAAGTGTGGAACGTCGCGCCGGTTTCAGCGACCAGATCGTCAACGCCCTTGGAGGTTCTTGAGGCCAGACTGACCTGAAGACCATTGGCGTGGAACAGCCGGGCCAACGAAGCCGAAAGCCCGGGCCCAGAGCCGATGATCAGGGCGTGTTTGTAGTTGTCTTTCATCTCCCACTCCGCGTTTTGGATTGCGCTTCAGCTTTCATACCGCGTGCTGCCGCGCCGGTTGGCATCCAGAGGCAGATCCACGACCAGGGGCTGGTGCGCCCGCTGAGAACAGGATTTCCTGGGACAGACATAGCAGTTCACACCGATCGGAGCGAAAAGATCCGGACCCTGCAGGTTGAATTTCGAGGCATAGCCGATCCGGTCAACGTATTGCACCTCGCATCCAAGCGCGAGGGTCAGCCGCCGGTCCTGCGTTTCCGAAGAGAACACCGGCCGATGGACCGTCCGGCTAATCGAAAAGTAACGCGCGCCATCGGGCATCTCGACAAACTGGGGCAGGATCACCCCCGGCTGGTAGAGCGCCGAGTGAACGTTCCAGACCGGACAGGATCCGCCGAACTCGGCCAGGCTGAACGACGTTGAATTGAACCGTTTCGTGACATTGCCGGCCTTGTCCACGCGCAGGAAAAAGAACGGGACACCCCGGGCTCCCTCGCGCTGCAACGTGGTCAGGCGCTGGCACACCTGTTCGAAGGAGACTCCAAAGACCGTGGCGATCCGGTCCACATCATAGCGCGCATTCTCTGCCACACGCATCAGCGGTTCATACGGCATCAGATAGGCCGCCGCGAAATAATTGGCGAGCTCCACTTGCAGCCGTGCCTGGGTACTGGGGGAGGACAGACCGCTTTTGGATACGGTTTCGGCCAGAAGATCGGCATGATCGATCAGACAAAGCACATGGACCAGCTGAAACACCATGTTCAGCGTATCCAGCGCTTGCGACAGGCTCACCACTTGCGCCTCGCCATCGTAGGTTCTCAGCGCGTCGCCCATTTCGCCCGTCGAGCGCACCACGACGCGCAGCCCGTGGGTCTCCAGCAGGCGGCGTTTCAGGGTCGCGAATTGATCCTCCGGTGCAGAGGGGTACAGTTTACGGCTCTCTTCGGCGGCGTGCTCAAGCTCGGGAAAGTGGTTCTGCCGGTCCCGGAAGAAATCGTGGATTATGCCTTCGGGCGAAGACTGCAGCAGATCTTCGCCGTAACCGGAGCCCGACACTTCCATGACTTTTTTCAATGCCGAGCGGTGGCTGCGGTAGAGCTGAAGAAAGTTGTCGACCAGAAGCGGCGCATGCTCCACAGAGGCGCGCAATTCAGGCAGATCCGGCTTGGTTGTGCCAAACAGCGGATCCTGCAGGGTCGAACGCAGATCGGCCAGCGAATTGGTGCTGTCGTCACCCGTGAATTCCCGCCAATCGACTCCGTAAACATCTGATATGCCGACCAGAACCTTGACCGACAGGCTGCGCTGGTTGTTTTCAAGAAGGTTGATATAGGACGTCGACAACCCAAGCGCTTCGGCCATCTCCGCCTGGGTTTGCCCTCGGCCGCGTCGCAACCGGCGCAGCTTGGACCCAATCAGCATTTTAGACATGGTGACCTCGATTTTACAATTTTACAAAATGCGTGCTTGTGAAATACTCTATATACACATTTACGCGAATTTCCTAGGAGCGACTCACCACGCAAGATAGTTACCTCTTCACGGATTGATTGAAGATCGGTTTGGGGGGAGAGCTCATGGCCTACAAAATCCTAATTCTCGGCGCATCCTACGGCGCATTGCTCGGCACAAAACTGTTGATGGCCGGACATAACGTGACTCTGGTGTGCCGGTCATCAACGGCGGATCTCATCAACGCCGAGGGCACCGAGCTGCGCCTCAAGTTGAAAGGCGAAACCGAGCACCGCGCGATTTTCTCGAACGATCTCCCGGGTCATCTGGACGCAATCCCGCCCCAGGACGTGGCCCTCGAAGGCTATGACATGGTCGTGCTGGGCATGGCGGAACCGCAGTACGCGGCGCCGGAGATCCGCGCGCTTTTGGGTCGGATCGCGCTCGCAGGCCTGCCTTGCCTGTCTTTGATGAACATGCCGCCCCTGCCCTACCTGCGGCGCATTCCGGCCCTCGCAACGGCAGCGCTTGAGGACAGTTTCACCGATGCCAGCGTCTGGACCGGCTTCAAGCCGGGCGCAGTCACGCTCTGCAGCCCCGATCCGCAGGCGTTCCGGCTGCCAAACGAAAAGTCCAACGTGCTCGTGGTCGGCCTGCCCACGAACTTCAAGGCCGCACGATTTGAAACCGAGGCACATAACACCATTCTGACCACGCTGGCGCATGACATCGATGCCGTGCGCCTCGATGGACAGGACGTTCCGGTCAAGCTGCGCGTTTATGACTCCCTGTTTGTTCCCTTTGCAAAGTGGGCCATGCTGTTGACCGGGAACTACCGTTGCGTTCAGGCGCAGAGCGTCCAGTCCATCCGCGACGCCGTACACGGCGATCTGGAAGAAAGCGCTGCGATCTATGCGCAGGTCGACCGCGTTGTTACCGCGCTCGGAGCCGCCGACGGCGATGCGGTGCCCTTTGAGAAATACAGCCGGGCGGCAGAAGGTCTGCTGAAGCCGTCCTCTGTCGCGCGCGCCATTGATGGCGGGGTACGCGACATCGAGCGCGTGGACATGCTGGTGCAAAGCATCGCGGACGGGCTGGGCCTGTCGGATCCGAACTTTGACATGATCGTGGCCGCCGTATCCGCTCGGATCGAAGCAAACCGCCGCGCCAACGCGGCCTGACCGCGCCGCACCCCTGCCGCACCCCAGGAGACACCCCATGGAAGATTTCGCCCCAGGCCGTTACACAACGGCCGAAACCACCCGCTTTTTCGATCGCGCGCTGCGCGACAGTGATCAGGCGCTTTTTGCCTCGATTGAGCGCGAACGTGGACGGCAGCAAGATGAGATCGAACTCATCGCGTCGGAAAACATTGTAAGCCAGGCCGTGCTGGACGCGGTGGGTTCGGTGCTGACGAACAAATACGCCGAAGGCTATCCGGGCCGACGCTACTACGGCGGCTGCCAGTATGTCGACGAAGTGGAAACACTCGCCATTCAGCGTGTTACGCGGCTGTTTGGCTGCGGCTTTGCCAATGTGCAGCCGAACTCGGGAAGCCAGGCAAACCAGGGCGTGTTTCTGGCCCTGATCAAACCAGGCGATACCATCCTGGGGATGAGCCTGGACGCCGGCGGGCACCTGACCCACGGCGCGCGCCCGAACATGTCGGGCAAATGGTTCAACGCGGTGCATTATGGTCTGAGCCCTGAGACGGCGCGGATCGACTATGATCAGGTTGAAGCCCTGGCGCTGGAGCATCGCCCGCAACTCATCATTGCCGGCGGTTCGGCCTACTCGCGCGAGATCGATTTTGCCCGTTTCCGCGCCATCGCCGACAAGGTTGAGGCCTATCTTCTGGTCGATATGGCCCATATCGCGGGCCTGGTCGCTACCGGAGAGCATCCAAACCCTTTCCCGCACGCGCATGTTGCAACGACCACAACGCACAAGACCCTGCGCGGGCCACGCGGCGGTTTGATCCTCACAGACGACGAAGCCTTGGCGAAGAAGCTGAATTCCGCGATCTTCCCGGGCCTGCAGGGCGGACCGTTGATGCATGTGATCGCAGGCAAGGCCGCCGCCTTCGGTGAAGCGCTGAGCCCGACGTTCAAAGCCTATCAGCAGCGGGTGAAAGCCAATGCCCGCGCCATGGCCACGCGGTTGCAGAGCGAAGGTCTCGCGATCGTGTCCGGTGGCACCGACAACCACCTGATGCTGGTGGACCTGCGCCCCAAGGGCGTGACCGGGGTGGATGCCGAGAAGGCATTGGGGCGTGCCCACATCACGTGCAACAAGAACGGCGTTCCGGACGATCCGGAAAAGCCCACCGTGACCAGCGGCATCCGCCTGGGTACCCCTGCGGGCACCACGCGCGGGTTCAACACATCCGAGTTCGATCAGATCGGCGGGCTCATCGCGCGCGTGATCGACGGGCTCGCCGTCAATGGTCCAGAGGGCAACGCGCACATTGAAGAGGCCGTCAAGGCGGAAGCAATCGCGCTCTGCCATGACTTTCCCATCTACCAGGGCTGAGACGGGCCCCATCGTTTAGGAGGACGAAGACATGCAAGGATTTAGAGGACTTGCCGTGCCGGGACCGACCAACATGCCGTGGCAGATCCGCCAGGCGATGGACGTCCCGCTTGAGGATCACCGCGCGCCGGACTTCCCGGAGCTGACCCTGCCGCTGTTTGCAGACCTAAAGAAGGTCTTCAAGACCGAGACCGGTCAGGTCTTTGTCTTCCCCGGCTCCGGCACCGGCGGCTGGGAGAGCGCTGTTGCAAATACGCTGTCGCCTGGCGACAAGGTCCTGGCAGCGGTGTTCGGACAATTCTCTTACCTCTGGGTCGACCTCTGCGAACGCTTCGGGCTCGAGGTCGAGGTGATCGAGGTCGAATGGGGCAAAGGCGTGCCGCTGGAGGCCTATCGCCGCGCCCTGGCCGCCGACAAAGAGCACAAGATCAAGGCCGTCCTTGCCTGCCAGAACGAGACCGCCACCGGCGTGACCTCGGACATTGCTGGCGTGCGCAAGGTGCTTGATGAAACCGGACATCCGGCGCTGCTGTTCGTGGACGGTGTGAGCTCCATTGGCTCGATCGATTTCCGTATGGAGGAATGGGGAGTCGATGTGGCCGTCTCGGGGTCGCAGAAGGGCTTCATGCTGCCGACCGGTCTGGCAATTGTCGGTGTGAGCCAGAAGGCGCTGGAGATGCGCACCAAGGCCACCCTGCCGCGCTGCTTCTATGATTATGGCGACATGATCAAAACCAACGCCGATGGCTATTTTCCCTACACACCGGCCACGACCCTTTTGCGCGGACTGCGCGCCTCGATGGACATGATGTTCGACGAAGGGCTCGACAATATCTTCGCGCGCCACACTCACCTGGCCACAGGCGTGCGCGCTGCAGTGGCCGGATGGGGTCTGGAGCTTTGCGCCAAGGGACCGGAATGGCAGTCTGACACGGTCAGCGCGATCATGGTGCCCGAGGGACACAACGCCAATGACGTGATCCAGGCGGCCTATCACCGCTATGGCCTGAGCCTTGGCGCCGGGCTGTCCAAGGTCGCCGGAAAGGTTTTCCGCATCGGGCATCTGGGCGCCTTGAACGAAATCATGGTGATGAGCTTCCTGGGTGGTGCCGAACTGGCCATGAAAGATGCAGGCATCCCATTCCAGGCGGGCGCGGGCACCGGGGCAGCCGTTGATTACTTCTCCGGCGCGGCCCAGGCCAGCAAGCTCGCCGCCGAATAAAGCGGCTTAAGCTGCTTCACTTTTGTCAGGGGCCACGCCACTTTGGCCCCTGACACATGAAGGACAAAAGACATGGCGCGTATTGTTTTCCTCGACCGCAGCACCATCGGACCGACGGTGAACATGAGCAAGCCGGCGGGCGATCACGACTGGGTCGAATACGACCGCACGCCCCGGGAAGCGGTGATCGAACGGCTTCAGGGCGCCGACATCGCCATATCGAACAAGGTTCCGATCCGCCGCGACGCGATTGAGGCGCTGCCGGATCTGAAGATGATTGCCATCCCGGCCACCGGATATGACGCCTTTGACATAGACGCCTGCCGTGAACGCGGGATTGTGGTGTCCAACGTGCGTGGCTACGCAACGCACACCGTGCCCGAACACACGTTCGCGCTGATCTTCGCGCTGCGCCGGGGCATCGTTCAATACCGGCAGGAAGTCATTGACGGCGGCTGGCAGGAGGCCAACCAGTTCTGTTTTCATACCCACACGATCCGCGATCTTGCGGGATCGACACTTGGGATCATCGGAGAAGGCGTGCTCGGTCAGGGCGTGGCCGATCTGGGTCGGGCGATGGGGATGCGCATCCTCTTTGCCGCCCACAAGGGTGTAAGCGGCCTTGGTCCGCTCTACACGCCTTGGGACGAAGTGCTTGAGACTTCGGATGTGATCACGCTCCACAGCCCGCTTATGCCCGCAACGCGAAACATGATCGCTCTGCCAGAGTTCCGGCAGATGAAGAAAAAGCCGCTTCTCATCAACTGCTCACGGGGCGGCCTGGTGGAAGAGGCGGATCTTGTGACCGCGCTGGATGAACAGCTGATCTCGGGGGCGGGCTTTGATGTTCTGACCTCAGAGCCACCGGCGCCTGACAATCCGCTTCTGAGCGTTCTTGACCGTCCGAATGTGATTGTGACACCGCATGTGGCCTGGGCCAGCGAAGAAGCCATGCAGACCCTCTGGGATCAGGTTGTCACGCATATCGACAACTACTTCGCCGGCACGCCGTCCAATCAGGTCACCTGACGCAGTTCAGAACCGAAACCGGAAGGCAAACCCGGCGATGGGTGCGGTTTCGTAATCCTGCTGGCTGATCTCTGCGCCCGAAGAATCTTCGAGCGTCAGTTGCCCATCGAATTCGGCCCCGGCAAACACGCTCAGAGACACACCGGGGTTCGGCGTGTAGTCGAGCGACAGAACGACCGGAATGCTGCGATCCTCGCCAATACCGTCCGGCGCCAGCCCTTCGTCATCCAGGCGGAAGCGAATGTTCTCATAGCGCGCGGTCAACCCAAAGCTCAGTTCATCGGTCGCCGCATAGCCCAGCGTCAGACCCGGACCCTGCGTCGCGCCAAGACCGGTGCCAGTGCTGAGGTTCCAGCGATCGTTGATGTCCCAATCGACCAGGAGGGCCGGGAAGACGTCGGTGCCATTGTCTCCGATCGTCGAAAAGACGCCCAGCCCGGGGCCAATGGTCAGGCTGTCGCTGACCTCCCAGGCAATGCCGGCAAAGGCGCCATAGGTCTGACCGTCATCGGCGTCTGCTTCGCGCTGGTAGTCCCAGCGGATCTGCGGAGACACGAAGGCTGTTGCGCGGTCGCCGACCCGAAACCGCGCCGGTATCGAAATCCGAATGTCGCGAATGTCTGTCCAGGGCTGGGTCGACGCGTCGCTGAATTCGTAGTCGAACTGCCCGTAGCTGACGGATAGCCCCAAAGACGCGCCATTGTCGAAATTGTAGGCCGTGACAGCACGCAGAAAGGTGCGATTGGAGCTGAATTCTCCGCCCTCACTCAGATCCGAGTCGCCTTGAAACACAAAGAGGCCGTCGACCTGGGCCCCAAATGGGGGTCTGTCCTGGGCCTGGGCCGAGGCGGCGAGTCCGATCACCGAGGCACCGAGCAAACCGAAGAGAGGTCCAAAAGGTCGTTGTGACATCGCGCAGGCCGATAAATCCATATACCATAACGCACTTAATTCGCGACGCCGAGAAAGCAACCACCCGGACCCAACGTCGTGTCCCGCGTTGCCTTCAGACAACGCAGATCCTCGGGCTCCACTTGCGATGCAACGCAAATCGAGCGGGACTCTAGTAGCCCTGATTGATCACCGCGAAACGTTCGAGATTGACGATGGTGGAAAGCATCAGGCGGTCCTGGCTCCAGTCACCCGGCTGGCGCACGGACGCCGCGGCAAGCACCAGGCCCAGGCTCAGAACCGTTGCGGCGGCTGCCACAAGCAAACCGCTGCGTTGCGCGCGTTTTCCTTCGAAGATCGCCAGGATACGCGCCTCAAAGGCGCGACGCGACGCGCCGTGCCCGGCCCGCACAAAGGCCACGCTCATGGCTTTCGGCCAGGGCCCGGACACCCGGCGCTCGCAGAACTCCAGCAGACATTGGGCATATTCGCTGGGCGATATCCGGCGCGACTGCATCACCGATTGATCGCAACTCAGTTCACGCAGATGATCAAAGGAGCGCTTCCACAGCACAAAGGCCGGGTTCCAGTAGAGCAAGGGCCGGAGAGCTTCAAAGGCCAATTCCCATTCCACATCGCCCGAACGCAGGTGCTGTACTTCATGCGCCAGAACCAGTCGCAATTCACGCGGGTGGGTCAAAAGGCTCGACGGCAGCACGATAAAGCGACGAAACAGTCCACGGGCCGCGAAAGGGACTTCGACAGTGTCGGAAATCCGGATCTCGGTCCGGTCGGTCCGGCGCCAGAGGTAACTGCCCTCAATGGCGCGCCGCACTCGGGCCACCGACCAGACGGTGCGGATCGCCTGATACACGCCACCCAACGCGACGATGCAGAGCGCCAGCGTGGCCCAGGGCACCTGCCCTTCCAAGACAGCAATCGTAAAGCGGTTGCGCGCGCTCAGCGCGGCCTCAAACTCTACAGCCGGAAGCGCAATCTCGCCCCGCAGGTAGGCGGCGACGGCAATATCGCTCACCGTCAGAGGTGTGTTTGGAAAGACCCAATGCCCCAGCATGACTGCGCCATAGGCCAGGAGCGGGCTGATCAGGGTCAGTCCGAAGACCGTTTTCATAAGCGTCAGCTGGCGTGCGTGATCGTGTCTGAGCCGGCTTCGATGGATCAGCATCTGCCCCCCGCGCCACAGGCAAAACGCCAGGCACAACAGGATGTTAGCGTCTACGAACAGATCAAGTATGGGTTTTGTCACGGTCATCCAGCAGCCTCCTCTCCACCAGAGTCCGAATTTCCTCAAGATCCTTGTCACTCAGCCCCGCGTCGTCGACCAATCTGGCCACAAGCGAGGCCGGTGTGTCGTCAAACAGCGTGCGGGACAGGTTTTGCAACGACCGCGTTTGATACTTATCCTTTTTCAAAAGCGGTCGATAAACAAGGGTTTTGCCTTGCTTTTCGCTTGTCACGAAGCCTTTTTCGTCAAGGATCCGCAGGATCGTAGCCGCAGAGGTATAGGCAAGGTCGCGATCGGCGGGCAGCCGGCCGAGCACATCCCGCACCGAGCCCTCGCCCAGTTCCCAGAGCTCGGTCATGAACTCAAGCTCAACGTCAGTTAGCAGATTTCCCGATTTTCTTTTTCTCATGGCTCTTTGACTATGCTGGACTTCGTGGGGCTTCGTTTTCCATCAAAGCAGGCTTGGACGAAGGCGCGAAGTCTAGACCTTCCAAAACACGAAAATTCCCCAGAAGAATGCCAAAATGAGTGGAATCCAGACAGGTTGACCGATCAGACCAAGCCAGGCCAGAAAAATGTAGGCGGAGCCGAGCAGGGAAATGAAGAGCCGGTCGCCCAATGTGGTGGTCAAACCCAGCACGCCTTTGCGCTCGAGCCCGTCGCGAAAGCGAAACCCTTCCATCAGACCGATCACCGCTATGCACGAGAAGATGAAGACAAAGACCGCGAGTGTCGCAGGGGTCCAGGCCATCCAGAAACTCGGCCAGATGGGATCGGTCCAGGAAAAAGTCGTTTCTTCCGGCTGACCAACAGTGCCCCAGCCAGCTTTGGCCTGCGCGATCGCCTGTCCGGGCAGGACACAGGCAAGGACTAGAAGGCGTTTCATTACACTCTCCCCAGGGCAAATCCACGGGCGATGTAGTTGCGCACGAACCAGATGACGATCGCGCCCGGAATGATCGTCAGTGTTCCCGCTGCGGCCAGCAGGCCAAGTTCGTATCCCGCGCTCGACGCCGTCCGCGTCATAACGGCCGCAATCGGTTTGGCCTCCACCGCCGTCAGGGTCTTGGCCAGAAGCATCTCCACCCACGAGAACATGAAGCAGAAGAAGGCTGCCACACCCACGCCCGCCGTGATGTTGGGCAGGAAGATCTTGATGAAGAAGCGCGGGAAGGAATACCCGTCGACATAGGCCGTCTCATCAAGCTCTTTCGGAATACCGCGCATGAAGCCTTCCAGGATCCAGACCGCCAACGGCACGTTGAAGAGCGTATGGGCCAGCGCCACGGCAAGGTGCGTGTCAAACAGGCCGATCGAGGAATAGAGCTGGAAAAACGGCAGCGCAAAGACGGCAGCAGGCGCCATCCGGTTGGTGAGCAGCCAAAAGAAGAGCTGCTTGTCGCCCAGGAAATAATAACGCGAGAAGGCATAGGCCGCCGGCAAAGCCACAGCGACCGAGATCACCGTGTTCAGAGAGACATAGATGATGGAG
This sequence comes from Pseudomonadota bacterium, assembly GCA_039179965.1. Classification (GTDB taxonomy): domain Bacteria; phylum Pseudomonadota; class Alphaproteobacteria; order Rhodobacterales; family Rhodobacteraceae; genus Marinibacterium. Next base: position 1,422 of record JBCDEC010000139.1, on the reverse strand, counting down.
TTGATGTAGCCCCAGTACCAGGTCGGATCGGTGAAGATGACCCGATAGTTCTCCAGCGTGAAGGTCTGCGGAAACAGCGAGAAACCTGCAAGGATCTCGTTCGTGGTCTTAAAGCTCATCGCGACGAGCCAGTAGATCGGCAGCATCAAAAAGAGAATGTAAAGGATGGGGACGAGAGACCTGATCTTCATTATGCGTCATCCTTTGTCATCACGACGTAGAAGATCCAGCTCACCAGCAAGGTGATGGCAAAATAGATCAGGCTCATCGCCGCCGCCGGGCCCAGGTCAAACTGGCCAAGAGCGATTTTCACCAGGTCGATCGACAAAAGCGTTGTCGAATTGCCCGGGCCTCCGCCAGTCAACACAAAGGGTTCGGTGTAGATGTTAAAACTGTCCATGAAGCGCAGCAGGATCGCGATGGTCAGCACCGTCTTCATCTTGGGAAGCTGGATGTAGCGGAACACCGACCAGGGACTGGCGCCGTCAATCTTTGCGGCCTGGTAATAGGCATCCGGAATGGAAACCAGCCCTGCATAGCACAGCAACACCACAAGCGAGGTCCAGTGCCAGACATCCATGACGATGATGGTGATCCAGGCCGACAGCGGTTGCTGGGTCATGTCATAGTTGATGCCCAGCACATCGTTGAGGAAATACCCCATCAACCCGATGTTGGGCAGCGTGAAGATGTTCCACATCGAACCGACGACGTTCCACGGGATCAGCATCGGCAGCGCCATCAGCACGAGGCACACCGGCACCCAAATCCCCTTGCGGGGCATGCAAAGCGCGACCGCGATGCCAAGAGGCACTTCGATCAACAGGATCATGCCGGTAAAGAGAAACTGCCGGCCCAGGGCGGCCTGGAACCGGTCCGAGCGCAGGATCTGTTCAAACCAGCCCAGCCCTTCCCAGAAGAACTGGTTGTTCCCGAAGGTCTCCTGCACCGAGTAATTGACCACCGTCATCATCGGGATCAGCGCGTTGAAGGCCACCAGGAAGAGGACCGGTAGAACGAAGAACCACGCCTTTTGGTTTTCGGTCTTCATGCGCGTTTCTCCGTGGCAATCCAGCCGTCCCGGTAGACCCGCGTCTGGTCGGGCTGGAAGGCGAGGTTGATTGCGGTACCGGTGGGCGGTGGCGGGTTCTCGGTCACTGCCTTGACCAGGGTCTCGCCGACCATTGCGTCAAGCACAAAGTGCCGCCCGACGTCGGCGACCTTGACCAGTTGGGCCGGCACGCCGGTCTCACCGAGGCCAATGTATTCGGGTCGGATGCCGACACGCATGTCGCCGCCCTGCCCGGTGACGGGACCTTCAAGCTCCAGCGCGTGGCCTTCAAAAACCGCGCGATCCCCTTCGACGTTGCAAGGCAGGATGTTCATGCCCGGGGACCCGATGAAATGGCCGACAAAGGTGTG
>JBCDEC010000138.1:0-12097 GCA_039179965.1 Pseudomonadota bacterium | reverse complement strand
GCGTCTGATGGATCTGGGCTGCTACCGCGGTCTGCGCCATCGCCGTAACCTGCCTGTGCGTGGTCAGCGGACCCACACCAATGCACGCACCCGCAAAGGCCCGGCCAAGCCGATCGCCGGTAAGAAGAAATAAGGGGGATCTGGGCAGATGGCACGCGAAAAAACCCGCGGGAAGCGCAAGGTTTCCAAGAACATCGCCGCTGGCGTGGCGCATGTGAACTCTTCGTTCAATAACACAAAGATTTTGATTTCAGACGTGCAGGGCAACGCCATTTCATGGTCGTCGGCTGGCACAATGGGCTTCAAGGGCTCCAGAAAATCGACCCCCTATGCCGCGCAGATGGCCGCCGAAGATGCCGGCCGCAAGGCGCAGGAGCATGGCGTGAAAACGCTCGAGGTCGAGGTTCAGGGCCCCGGCTCGGGTCGGGAAAGCGCGCTGCGGGCACTGGCTGCCGTGGGCTTCAACATTACTTCGATCCGCGACGTGACACCCATTGCGCATAACGGCTGCCGCCCGCCAAAGCGTCGGCGCGTTTGATCGCGATAGGCACTCAGAACGGGGCTGAGCAACCGCTCGGCCCCGCTTCGTCATTCGATAACCTCGGGACGCTCGCCTCAATCGGGTCAGGCAGGTGAGCAAGCATGGAGGGACTGCATGATCCATAAGAACTGGGCTGAACTCATCAAGCCAACGCAGCTAGAGGTCAAACCGGGCGCAGATCCTGCGCGCCGGGCCACCGTGGTTGCAGAACCTCTGGAGCGCGGCTTTGGCCTTACGCTGGGCAATGCGCTGCGTCGCATCCTTCTGTCCTCGCTGCAAGGCGCGGCGATCACCTCCGTGCAAATCGACAACGTGCTGCACGAGTTTTCGTCGGTCGCTGGCGTGCGTGAAGATGTCACCGACATCGTTTTGAACCTCAAGGGCGTGGCCCTGCGCATGGACGTGGAAGGTCCCAAGCGCCTGTCGATCTCGGCCAAAGGGCCAATGGTCGTGACGGGGAGCCATATCTCCGAAAGTGCGGGCATCGAGGTTCTCAACCCCGAGCACGTGATCTGCCATCTCGACGACGGCGCCGATCTTTATGTCGAACTGACCGTGAACACCGGCAAAGGCTATGTCTCGGCAGACAAGAACAAGCCGGAAGACGCGCCAATCGGGTTGATCCCGATCGATGCGATCTACTCGCCGGTGAAGCGGGTCAGCTATGACGTTCAGCCGACGCGCGAAGGCCAGGTGCTGGACTACGACAAGCTGACCATGAAGGTGGAGACCGACGGATCGCTCACGCCGGATGACGCGGTGGCCTTTGCCGCGCGCATTCTGCAGGACCAGCTGTCGATCTTCGTGAACTTCGACGAACCGGAGTCGGCTGGCCGTCAGGACGAAGACGACGGTCTGGAGTTCAACCCGCTTCTCCTCAAGAAGGTGGACGAGTTGGAGCTGTCGGTCCGTTCGGCCAACTGCTTGAAAAACGACAATATTGTCTACATCGGTGACCTGATTCAAAAGACCGAGGCGGAGATGCTGCGGACCCCGAATTTTGGCCGCGAATCGCTCAACGAGATCAAGGAAGTGCTCTCGGGCATGGGCCTGCACCTCGGCATGGATGTCGAGGATTGGCCGCCCGACAATATTGAAGATCTCGCAAAGAAGTACGAAGACGCGTTCTGATCCGGTGTAGGGCGGGGCTTGCCCCGCCGCCGGGACCGAACGGCGGGGTAAACCCCGCCCTACGCCTGCAATGCCCGGGATCGGCCGGGGAAAGTCTGGGCAGACCGCCCCAAGGAGAGGGCCCCGCACGCATGGGGCTCCGGACAAAGTATAAACCAGGAGTATCATCATGCGTCACGCCCGCGGCTACCGCCGCCTCAACCGCACGCACGAGCACCGAAAGGCGCTGTTTTCCAACATGGCCGGCTCGCTCATCGAGCATGAGCAGATCAAGACGACCCTGCCCAAGGCCAAAGAGCTGCGTCCCATTGTCGAAAAGCTCATCACGCTGGCCAAACGCGGCGATCTGCACGCGCGTCGCCTGGCCGCCGCGCAGCTGAAGCAGGACAAGGACGTCGCCAAGCTGTTCGAGATCCTTGGACCACGCTACCAGGACCGCCCCGGTGGCTACACCCGCGTTCTGAAGGCCGGCTTTCGCTACGGCGACATGGCGCCCATGGCCATCATCGAGTTTGTCGACCGCGATGCAGACGCCAAGGGCGCCGCTGACAAGGCCCGCGTTGCCGCCGAAGACTCGCTCGACGACTAGAACGAGGCTGATCCACGTGGTCTGCCAGAACCCCCGCGCCAGCGGGGGTTTTTTTGTGCGGTCAGCCAAGTGTCGCGATTTTGCCGAAAACCGGTTAGGCTTTGACGGACCAGGGAAAAGTGAAAAGGGATATCATGCCAGAGATACATGCGCAGCGCAGAACCGCGGAGATCGAGGGAGACTTTGTCGTCTTCCTGATCGGCATGCGGGTCAACAAGATGTGGAAAGTTGCCAAATGGGTGCCGGTCGCCCGGGCCATGGGGCGCATGCTGAACGAGCTCTACGCAGCCGGTCCTGAAAAGACCGGATTTCTGGGCCACCAGAACTTCGGCATGGGCGGCATGGTGCAGTACTGGCGCAGCTTCGAACATCTCGAGACCTATGCGCGCGCGGCGGAGGCGGAGCACTGGCCGGCCTGGAGCGCCTTCAACAAGGCCATGAAAGGCGCGCGCGAGGATGTGGGGATCTGGCATGAAACCTATCTCGTGCCCGCCGGACAGTATGAAGCCGTCTATTCCGGAATGCCCGATTTTGGACTGATCAAGGCGGCCAAGGTCTGCGCACTTGACGACGCATCGCGCGCCCGTGACCGGATTGAACAGCCCGACGCGGCCTAGAAGCGCGCGCCTGCCGGTTGCAACTTCGCCCTGCGCGGCTCATATCCTGTGCCAAATCAGCACGGGAGGGGCGTGATGCGCCGGATCATTTTGGGTCTGTTTTGTCTGGTGTGGGCGGTCATGGCCAGCGCCGAGACCCGGGTGCCGCAGTCACAGGCCGAGATTTCCATGGGATTTGCGCCGCTGGTCAAAGAGGCGGCCCCCGCGGTGGTAAACATCTACGCCAAGATCGTCACCCAGGGCTCGGCCAGCCCGTTTCGCGGCGATCCTTTCTTTGAGGACTTCTTTCGCAATTTCGGGCCGACCCGACCCCGGGTGCAGAATTCGCTGGGCTCTGGCGTGATTCTGTCCGCCGACGGCATCGTGGTGTCCAACTACCACGTGGTGGGTCAGGCGACCGACATCCGCGTGGTGCTGGCCGACCGCCGCGAGTTCAGCGCTGAGGTCCTGCTGGGCGACCGCGAGTCCGATCTGGCCATCCTGAAGCTGGACGGGGTCGCCAACCTGCCGTCGCTTGCGCTGCGCAACAGTGATCACGTCGAGGTAGGCGAACTGGTTCTGGCGATCGGCAATCCCTTTGGCGTGGGTCAGACGGTCAGCAGCGGGATCGTCTCCGGTCTGGCGCGTTCGGGCACGGCCACCGGCAATGCGCGCGGATATTTCCTGCAGACCGACGCGCCGATCAACCCCGGAAATTCCGGCGGCGCGCTGATTGATGTGAATGGCGATCTCATTGGCATAAACACCTCGATCCTCACCCGGTCCGGCGGCTCCAACGGAATCGGTTTCGCCATCCCCGCAAATCTTGTGCGGGAATTTGTGACCCAGGCGCGTGCCGGCGAAGACCGCTTTCAAAGACCCTGGGCCGGGGTGGCGGGACAGAACGTGGATGGTGATCTTGCGGCCTCGCTGGGCCTTGATGTTCCCGAGGGCCTGCTCATCGCCGACCTGCATCCCGCCAGTCCGCTCAAGGCGGCCGGATTGGAGGTTGGAGACGTAATCACCGATGTCGATGGACGCGCCGTGCATTCGGGCCAGGAGATGCTGTTTCGGATGTCTATCACGGGCATTGGCGAGACGGCAGAGATCACGGCCTGGCAGGGCGGGGAAGAGCGCAGCTTTCGTGTGGCGATGATCACGCCACCCGAAAGCCCGCCACGCGCGGCGCAGACCCTGTCGGACCGCACCGTGGTGCCGGGGCTGGAAGTGGCGCAGGCCAATCCGGCCGTGATCGCGGAATACGGCTTGTCGCTGAACACCGCCGGCGTGGTCGTCACCGATCCCGGGCCGACGGGACAACGCGCCGGACTAAAGCGGGGCGACGTGCTGATCTCGATCAACCGGGCTCCGATAGACTCGCCAAAGACTGTCGTCAAAGCGCTGACAGATCCGGGTCGCCGGTTGGTGATCGAACTCAACCGCGGTGGACGTCAGGTTGCGCTGCGGTTCCGCCTCTGATGGCTGATCTCTTTGACCCGCCCGACGGCGCGGCCCCGATTCCCGCGCCGCATCGGCCGCTGGCGGACCGGTTGCGTCCGAAGAACCTGGCCGAGGTGATCGGTCAGGAACAGGTTCTGGGATCAGAGGCGCCATTGGGGGTCATGCTGGCCTCGGGCGCGCTGTCCTCCTTGATCTTCTGGGGCCCGCCGGGAGTCGGCAAGACCACCATCGCCCGGCTTCTGGCGCAGGAGACCGAGATGCATTTCGTGCAGATCTCGGCGATCTTTTCGGGCGTGCCAGAGCTGCGCAAGGTTTTTGAACAGGCCAAGATCCGGCGCGGCAACGGGCAGGGCACACTGCTGTTCGTTGACGAGATCCATCGCTTCAACAAGGCGCAGCAGGATGGCTTTTTGCCGCATATGGAGGACGGGACGATCCTTCTGGTTGGCGCAACCACGGAAAACCCGTCGTTTGAACTGAATGCCGCTGTGCTCAGTCGCGCGCAGGTGATGATCCTCTCGCGCCTGTCCGAAGACGATCTGGAGCGGCTCATTCAGCGCGCCGAAACGGAGGTGGGTCAAAGTCTGCCGCTGACCGAGAAGGCCCGCGCCGATCTGCGCGAGATGGCTGATGGCGACGGACGGGCGCTGTTGAACCTCGTTGAGCAGATCATGGCCTGGGAGGCGTCTGCCCCGCTTGATCCCGAGCAGCTGTCGCACCGGCTGATGCGGCGGGCGGCGCAATACGACAAATCCGGCGATGCGCACTACAACCTGATATCCGCGCTGCACAAATCGGTGCGCGGCTCAGACCCGGACGCCGCGCTTTACTGGCTCGCCCGGATGCTGACCGGCGGCGAGGACCCGCGCTATCTGGCCCGGCGCATCCTGCGCATGGCCTGGGAGGATATTGGGCTGGCCGATCCTCAGGCCGCGCAGATTTGCATGCAGGCCTGGCAAACCTACGAACGCCTCGGCTCTCCGGAAGGCGAACTCGCCCTGGGGCAGGCCGTGGCGTATCTTGCGCTCGCGCCGAAATCCAATGCCGGTTACGTCGCCTACAAGGCGGCGATGGGGCAGGCGAAATCGACCGGCTCCGCGCCACCGCCCATGCACATTCTGAACGCGCCCACGGATCTGATGCGTCAGCAGGGCTATGGCGCAGGGTATGACTATGACCACGATGCCGAAGACGGGTTCTCGGGGCAAAACTACTTCCCCGACGGCATGGATCGGCCCGGGTACTACCAGCCCGTCGAACGTGGCTTCGAGCGCGAGTTGAAAAAGCGTTTGGACTATTTCGAGAAGCTGCGCGCCAAGCGCCACGGCGGTTGACATCCGCGTCGCGCGGCGCAACTGAGACGCCATGATATCAACGGTGTTACAGGTTGCCCTGGGCGGGGCCATCGGGGCGGCAGCCCGCTATCTCATGGGCGTGGCTGTCTTCAAGACATTTGGACCGATGACGTTGCCTTTGGGTATCCTCAGTGTGAATATTCTGGGCTCAGCGCTTATGGGACTTTTTGCTGTGCTGGCGGCCACGCGGGGGCTGACCCATTGGGCGCCCTTCGCCATGACCGGCATTCTGGGCGGCTTTACCACGTTTTCGGCCTTCTCTTTGGAAACCATCACGCTGATCGAACGCGGCCAGTTGGCCCATGCGGCGCTTTATGTCGGTCTTTCGGTCTTTTGTTCGGTCGGCGTGCTCTATGTTGCCATGGTGGCGGCGCGGGCGGTGCTGGCATGGGCGCTGTACAGACACTCACCGTCGCCGAGGGCGAAGGGGATCAGCGAATCGATCGCTGGTTGCGCCGCCGGTTTCCCCAGGTCAGCCAGGGTCGGATCGAGAAGATGTGCCGCAAGGGGGAGCTGCGGCTGGATGGGGGACGGGTCAAGGCCTCGACCCGCGTGGCAGAGGGTCAGCAGGTCCGCGTGCCCCCCTTGCCGGAGACAAACGCGCCGCCGCCAGAGCGGCCCCGGATTGCCGACGCGGATGCGGAAATGATTCAGGCGGCAGTGATCTATCGTGACGATCATGTTCTGGCGTTAAACAAGCCTGCGGGTCTTGCCGTGCAGGGCGGGTCAGGACAGGTCCGGCACGTCGACGGGATGGCCGAAGCCCTGCGCTTTGGGTTGGACGAAAACCCGCGGCTGGTGCATCGGCTCGACAAGGATACGTCAGGCGTTCTGGTGATGGCGCGGACGCGCGCTGTGGCCGCGGGTCTGACCGCCGCGTTTCGGCATCGAGAAACGCGCAAGATCTATTGGGCGGTGACCGCGGGCGTGCCGCATCCGCTGATGGGCACAATCAAGTATGGTCTCGTCAAGGCCGCCGGGCACGGCGCGCAGGGCGAGGGCGAAAAGATGCGCTGTGTGATGCCCGATTCGGTGGATCGCACCCCCGGGGCCAAGCGCGCGATCACGGATTACGCGGTGCTGGACAACGTTGCGCGCCGGGCGGCCTGGGTTGCACTGGTGCCTGTCACCGGGCGCACGCATCAATTGCGGGCGCATATGGCCGAAATCGGACATCCCATTGCCGGTGATGGAAAATATGGTGGCTCGGGTCAGGAAAATCTCGGCGATGGCTGGGGCGCGCAACTGGGTGGAATTGTCTCGCGCAAGCTGCATCTGCACGCGCGCAGCCTGACGCTGGAGCATCCGGTCACCAAACGCAGTCTGCACCTGGCTGCCGACTTGCCCGAGCATATGCGCCAGACATGGGAAACCTTTGCCTGGTCGCCCGCCGACGTGCCTGCCGACCCGTTCGAAGAGGCGTGACCGCGCATGGATCTGAAGCTCGTCATTTTTGATGTGGACGGGACTCTGGTGGACAGCCAGGCAGGCCTTGTGGCGAGCTTTCAGGCCGCCTTTGAGGCGGTGGGCGAGCCCGCCCCGGCGCGGGCGGACATGCTCTCGGTCGTGGGCCTGTCGTTGCCAGTGGCCATGGCACGGCTGGCGCCCGGACAGACTGCGGCGGCACAGGGTGAAATGGCCGCCGCTTTTCGCAAGGTGTATCAGGGGCATCGCGCCACACATGGCGTGGCCTCGATGCCGCTCTATCCCGGTGCAAAGAAGATCCTCGCCGACCTGGCCGCGCGCGAAGATGTGCTTTTGGGCGTGGCCACCGGCAAGTCGCTGCGGGGCGTGCAGGCTTTGGTGGAGGCCCATGCCCTGGAGCGTCACTTCGTGACCGTTCAGGTGGCTGATGATCATCCCTCGAAACCGCATCCCTCGATGGTCTTGACCGCCCTGGCCGAGACCGGCATTGCCCCGCGCGATGCCGTCATGATCGGAGACACCTCGTTTGACATGCAGATGGCGGCCGCGGCGGGTGTGACCGGGATCGGGGTGAGCTGGGGTTATCATCCGGTCGATGCCTTGCAGCCCGCGGCCATGGTTCTGGATCAGTTTGATGCGCTCCCGGGCGCGCTTGAGACCCTTTGGAAGGACAGGCCATGAGCGAATGGGCCCTGAAACGCTTTTGGACAGACGTTTCGATCGAAGCGATCGAAGGCGGGCATCGGGTCACATTGGATGGCCGCACGGTCCGAACCCCGGCGAAATCCGAGCTGCTGTTGCCAAGCGAAGCTCTGGCGCGGGCCGTTGCGGCAGAGTGGGCCGCGCAGGATGGTCAGATTGATCCGCTGTCTATGCCGTGCACACGCTCCAGCAACTCGGCCATTGACCGGGTCGCACCGCAGCGCGCCGAGGTCGCGGCCATGCTCGCGGCCTATGGCGACAGTGACCTGCTTTGCTATCGGGCCGAAGGGCCGGAGCCGCTGGTGGCGCGGCAGTCCGAGGCCTGGGATCCGGCCCTGGACTGGGCGGCGCAGACCCTGGGCGCCCGGCTTGAGCCGCGCACCGGTCTGATCCACGAAGCTCAGGACCCGCACGCGCTGGCGCAACTGGCCGCCAGGGTGGACCCGTTCGGTCCCTTCCACCTGGCCGCCTTTCACGATCTGGTCGGACTGACCGGGTCGCTGATCCTGGGCTTTGCAGCGGCGGCCGGCTGGCGCGGGACGGATGAAATCTGGGCCGTGTCGCGCATCGATGAGGATTGGCAGGCCGAACAGTGGGGGCTCGATGAGGAGGCCGCCGAGGAAGCCGAGAAGAAGCGCCAAGATTTTCATCACGCAAAGCGCTTCTTCGATATGGCCGGGCCGGTCGAGCTGCTCTGACAGCCTTTGCTACAAGGCCCGCGCGCGCGACCCGAGGGGCGGTGCCAAAAGCTTAGCCTTACGACAAGTCACATGCCTTCAAACTAGGCGTCTGAGCCCGATCGGCCCTTGACGGTTCCTTGGAAATCCGAACACACTCGGCGCGCCGATGGGGAAAACCACTCTCGGTACCAACGCCAGCTGTGGGACACAGTTGGTCTGCACGCTCATGAATGGGCGGCTTATCAGGAAGAGGTAAAAATGAAAAAAACCGTATTCTTTGGCGCGCTGACACTCGCCGGCCTTGCCGCCGGTGTTGCTGCAGCCGCGACCCTGGATGACGTGAAAGCACGCGGCAAACTAAACTGCGGCGTGTCGACCGGACTGGTCGGCTTTGCGGCGCCAGATGCCAATGGCGAATGGCAAGGTTTCGACGTGGCCGTGTGCCGCGCCGTTGCTGCTGCTGTTCTCAATGACGCGACCGCCGTCGAATTCGTGCCCACAACCGGCAAAACCCGTTTCACCGCACTGGCTTCCGGTGAAGTGGACATGCTGGCCCGGAACACGACTTGGACCTTCTCGCGCGACGTGGACCTCAAGTTCGAATTCGTCGGCGTGAACTACTACGACGGTCAGGGCTTCATGGTCCCGAAAGATCTGGGCGTGAGCTCGGCCAAGGACCTCGACGGCGCCACCGTCTGCATCCAGACCGGCACCACCACAGAGCTGAACCTGGCGGATTTCTTCCGCTCCAACAACATCAGCTACGAGCCCGTGCCGATCGAAACAAACGCCGAAGCGCAGCAGCAGTACCTGGCTGGCGCCTGCGACGTTTACACCACGGACGCCTCCGGTCTGGCGGCGACTCGTGCGACCTTTGAAGATCCCGGCGCGCATGTGATCCTGCCCGAGATCATCTCGAAAGAGCCGCTCGGCCCGCTGGTCCGTCATGGCGACCCCGAGTGGGGTGACGTTGTGCGCTGGACTTTGATGGCGCTGATCACAGCCGAAGAACTGGGCATTTCGTCGACCAACCTCGACGAGCTGGCCGCAGGTACCAACAACCCTGAAGTCAACCGTGTCCTGGGCACCGAAGGCACGCTGGGCGAGATGCTCGGCCTCGAAGCCGATTGGGCCAAGCGCGCGATTGCCGTTTCCGGCAACTACGGTGAAATCTTCGCCAAGAACATCGGCGAAGCAACTCCGATCGGTCTGGCCCGCGGGCTAAACGCACAATGGACCGAAGGCGGCCTGCTCTACTCGCCGCCATTCCGGTAAACCGCTGACACGAAAGGGCGCAGATCACTCTGCGCCCTTTTGCTCTGTACCAATCCGATCCGGATCGTAGGAGTGGGGACAAACCCTGCCGGGAGAGCGAACGGACCGCCACGGGGACCTCAAATACATGTCAATACTCACGGATCCGCCGCAGGAGCAGTTTCGCTTGTCGATGCTCCTCAACGATACGCGGTATCGTTCGCTCACCTTCCAAGCCATCGCCTTGCTGCTGCTGATCATCGCGATCGGCTATCTGTCCAGCAACCTGGTACGAAACCTGGCCGCAGCCGGTTTGAACATCAGCTACGAGTTTCTCGGCGATCCGGCGGGATATGACATCAACCAGACTTTGATCCCGTATGACAGTCAGTCGGCGCATATGCAGGCGGCCTGGGTCGGGATACTCAACACGCTGCTGGTGTCGTTTCTGGCGTGCACAACGGCCACCTTCTTTGGGGTGATCGCCGGTGTTCTGCGCCTGTCCAAAAACTGGCTGGTCAGCAAGCTGATGGCCTTTTACGTGGAAATCTTCCGGAACATCCCGGTGCTCATCTGGATCGTGATCATTTTCACGGTCATGATCGCGGTACTGCCCGGACCTCGCGCCTTCCGAGGCGACGAGCCGACGGCGTCGATGTTCCTTGGCATGGCCGCCTTCACCAACCGGGGCGTCTATATTCCCGGACCATTGCTGGGCAATCCGCTCTTCAGCACCGTGGCGCTGAACTGGGTTCTGGTGCTTCTGTTCCTTGTGGGATCCTGGTTTGGCGCCAGGGAACTGGGCAAATGGGCCAGCGCAAAGCAGGAAGCCACAGGGGTGCGTCCTGTGACCTGGTACTGGACCCTGGCGATCTGGCTCGTGCCTGTGGGCATTTTGCTGACGATCATGGGCCTGCATTGGCAAATCCCCGAACTCAAGGGCTTTAACTTTGCTGGCGGCATCAAGGTCGGTGGGCCGCTGATCGCGCTCTGGTTCGCTTTGTCGATCTATACCGGCGCCTTTATCGCCGAGAACGTGCGGGCGGGTATTCAGGCGATCTCCAAAGGTCAGACCGAAGCCGCTGCCGCATTGGGGCTACGCCAGAACCGAATCATGTCGCTGGTGATTCTGCCCCAGGCGCTGCGGGTGATCATTCCCCCGCTGATTTCTCAATATCTCAACATCACCAAGAACAGCTCTCTGGCGATCGCTGTCGGATATGCCGACGTCACCGCCACGCTGGGTGGGATCACGCTGAACCAGACCGGCCGCGCCATCGAATGCGTGCTGCTTCTGATGCTGTTCTACCTGACGATCTCGCTGTCGATTTCAGCGGTGATGAACATCTACAACAACGCCGTCAAACTGAGGGAGCGCTGAGATATGTCTGGTATGAACACTCAAAGTGTGGCCTTCGTCCGTAAAGAGCAACTGCCGGAAATGCCGCCGCCTGCGCGTCAGACCGGTCTGCCGAAATGGCTGCGGGACAACCTGTTCTCCAACTGGCTAAATACCCTGCTGACCTTGGTCGCTTTCTGGGCCATCTGGACGATCCTGTCGGGCATTCTGCCCTGGATTTTCAACGGGGTCTGGAACGCGGACAGCCTGGCGGAATGCCGGGAAATCCTTGCCGGCAAGACCGGAGCCTGTTTCGCCGTTCTGACAGAGCGCTGGAACCAGCTTTTGTTTGGCTTCACCTATCCCGACGAACTTTACTGGCGGCCGACGCTCAGCTTCGTGCTGATGATTGTGGCCATTGCGCCGGTGCTGTTTTTTGACCTGCCGCGCAAGATGCTGCTGTTCACGGCGCTCTATCCTTTCATCGCCTATTATCTGATCTGGGGCGGCCCTCTGGCCACGCCGATCATCGCGTTGCTGGGATGTGTCGCGGGCTACATGGTCTTCGAGCGCTTCAGCAAGAACAGCTTCGCGGCCGGTTTCTTCGGCGGTATCGCGGTGGCTTTTGTCATCTGGATTGGTGGCGGAGCCATTGTCGGGGGCATGGCCTCTGAAACGCCGATGATGCAAGCGGTGCCAAGCCGTGACCTGGGGGGCTTCATGCTCAACATGATGCTGGGGGTGACCTGCGTGTCGCTCTCGATCCCCTTGGGCATCGTGCTGGCGCTGGGCCGTCAATCGGATATGCCGCTGATCAAGGGCATCTGCGTGGTCTTCATCGAGTTCATCCGGGGTGTCCCGCTGATCACTCTGCTCTTCGTGGCGTCGGTGATGCTGGCCTATTTCTTCCCGCCAGACAGCACCGTCGACCTCTTTCTGCGCGTTGTGATCATGATCACCATGTTCTCGGCATCTTATATCGCCGAGGTGATCCGGGGTGGTCTCGCCGCCTTGCCGAAAGGGC
>JBCDEC010000137.1:0-12215 GCA_039179965.1 Pseudomonadota bacterium | reverse complement strand
GATCACGGGCGAGGTCTTCAGTTCCTTCGTGAACCTCGAAGGCAACGTGGTCGACTTCGAATCAGGCAACTACTACGCTCTGGTGTCTGGCGCCGACGCCGAAGAGGTGGTTGGTGTGATTGTGCTGGAAACTGGCGTGGGCCAGAATTCGGGCGTGAATGTCCGTGAAACCAGCGGCTTCATCCTAGAGCGCTAGGGCGCATCGGTGGGGGGATGGCTTCGCGCGTTGGGATTGAGCGTCGGCCTTGCCATGGCCGGCGCCTCTGCCGTTCAGGGATCTGACCAGATCGCATTGTCGCCGGGCGAAATGGTGTTTGCGGCGGCGCAAAGCCTGCAGGCGGGTATGCCCTCCCAGGCCCTGGCCCTGGCCAATGCGCTGCTCGCCCGCGATCCCGAAGACATGAATGCCCTGATGGTGCGCGCCCGCGCTTTGCGGGATCTCGACCAGTTGTCCGAAGCCAAGGACACCGCGCAGCAGATCTGGGATCTGGCCGACACAGATGAGGATCGATTTGCCGCGGCCATGATCATGGCGCAGGTGCTGTCAACAAATGGTCAGAAGACCTATGCACAGCTCTGGCTGCGGCGCGCGGTCCATCTGGCGCCCTCGGATCGGCATGAAAAACTGGCAATCCGCGATTTCAAATACGTGCGCGCGGCCAACCCCTGGGCCACGCGGCTTTCCTTTGCGATCACCCCCGACAGCAATATCAACAACGGCTCGGCCTATCGGTCCTCCTTTCTGAACTACCAGTTGACCGAAGTGCTTTTTGGGGAGCCCGTCGAGTATCAGTTGACCGGCGCCTCACTGGCATTGTCCGGTATTGAATTCGCACTGGGCGTCGATACGCGCTACCGGTTCTGGCAGACCGCCAATCGGGCACAGGATCTCTTCCTGATGATCGACTACCGCCATTATGAGCTGTCCGAAGACGCCAGGAACACGGCGCCCGGGGTCTCTGGTTCAGAGTTCGACTTTGCCTCGGTCTTTCTGGGCTATGGCTACCGCGGCTTCACCTTTGCCAACCGGGGCGAATTTGCACTGCGCGCGGATGTCGGACAATCCTGGTACGGTTACAACGAGTTTGCCCAATACCTGCGGGCGAGCGCCCTGCATTCCTATACGCTGACGCGCAGCACGCGGCTGAACGGGCGCATCGCCGGTGAGCGGCAATGGGGCATTCAGACCGCCGACATCGATACACTGAAGGCCGAGCTTTGGTCGGCGCATTTCTATCCCAACGGCCAGCAATTGCGCTTCATCGTCACCGGGGCCGTCGCGGAGTCTCCCGTGAAGTCGGAGGAATACGCCGAGTTGGGCTTTGGCGCCTCCTGGGCCATCGGCGAGGTGTTCGAAGGCGCCAATCTGCAGGTTGGCCTGGGCTTTCGCGGGCGCAACTACGATGTCTCTCCGCATGCGGTTGATGGCCGGCGCGACCGTCGCTGGAGCGCCACGGCCACGCTGATCTTCGACAAGGTCGACTACTACGGCTTCAATCCGACGATGACGTTTTACGCGCAGGATACCGACAGCAATATCGCGCTCTATGAAAACCGCCGTATCGGGATCAATTTTGGGATCCAGTCGTCGTTTTGAACGCCCCTTGCCTCGACAGTCAGTGCCGGCACGTTAGGATGCTCTTCACCAACCGTGGGGAGTAAGACATGGGCACCAAATATTTGCACACGATGGTCCGCGTGAAGGATCTCGACAAGAGCATCGCGTTTTATGAGCTGCTCGGGCTGAAGGAAACCCGCCGCAACGAAAGCGAAGGGGGCCGCTTTACGCTGGTATTTATGTCCCCTCCCGGCCAGGAAGACTGCCCGGTGGAACTGACCTATAACTGGGACGGCGACGAAGGGTTGCCCAGCGACAGCCGTCACTTTGGGCATCTGGCCTACGCCGTCGATAACATCTACGAGATGTGCCAGCACCTGTCGGACAATGGCGTGACGATCAACCGCCCGCCGCGGGACGGGCGCATGGCGTTTGTACGCTCACCGGATAATGTGTCCATCGAGCTCTTGCAGGCCGATGGCGCGCTGGAGCCGGCAGAACCCTGGGTCAGCATGGGCAACACCGGCCATTGGTGAGTTTGCCGCGCGTCTTTCTGCGAGCGCTGGGTCTGGCAGCGGTCTTGATCGGGCTGGCTGGCCAGGTGGTTGCAACCGGCTGCCGGCTGGCGCTGGTTCTGGCTATCGATGTCTCATCGTCGGTAGACGAGGCGGAAGACGCATTGCAACGGGGCGGCCTTGCGGCCGCTCTCCTCGCTCCGGAGGTCAAACGCGCGCTCTTTGATGGCGACTTGCCGGTGGCGTTGGCGGTTTTTGAATGGAGCGGGCGCTACAACCACGCGCTGTTGGTGGATTGGACGCTGATCGACAGCCAGGCCGATCTCTTTCTGGTCGCCAATGCGATCGGGACGTCATCGCGCAGCCATGACGAGTTTCCCACCGCGCTGGGATATGCCCTGGGATATGCCGCGACCTTGTTGCAGAGGGCGCCGGCCTGCCTGTTTCAGACAGTGGACGTGGCGGGCGATGGCGAGAACAACGAGGGCTTCGCCCCGGCACGCGCCTATCGCCACTTCGGCTTCACAGATGTTGTCGTGAACGGTCTGGCGATCAACGGTGCGAACGCACGGGCAGAGGTCAGTCTGGAGGAGTATTACCGCAACGAGGTGATCCGGGGGCCGGGCGCGTTTGTGGAGATCGCCAACGGGTTTGACGACTATGAACGGGCCATGCGTCGCAAGCTGGAACGCGAATTGCGGCCGCGGGTCATCGGCACCCTGCCCCCACATCGGGACAGCCCCGGGTGATGCGGGCCGTTCTTGCGTGTGTTCTGGCGATCTGGTCCAGCGTATCGCTCGCGCAATGCCGTCAGGCTCTGGCTCTGGCCCTGGATGTCTCGGGATCTGTGGACGGGACTGAGTATCGTCTTCAACTCGACGGGGTTGCGGCTGCTTTGGATCACCCGCGCGTTCGGGCGGCCATTCTGTCGCGGCTCGAAACACCCGTGGACGTCCTGATTTATGAATGGAGCGCCCCTGAGTTTCAGCGTGATCTCGTG
Organism: Pseudomonadota bacterium; assembly: GCA_039179965.1. Taxonomy (GTDB): domain Bacteria; phylum Pseudomonadota; class Alphaproteobacteria; order Rhodobacterales; family Rhodobacteraceae; genus Marinibacterium. The sequence continues at coordinate 9,142 of JBCDEC010000137.1, read as the reverse complement.
CCCTGGACCGCGATCCGGAATCCAGCTGCGCTCAACGGTGTGATCTCGACCCTGCGCACAACACAGCGGGTTGTTGCGCCAAAGGGTACGGGCCTGGGCTCGGCGATTGAAACGGGTGCGGCACGCCTTGTTACCCACCGGCCTTGCTGGATCCGAACGCTCGACGTCTCCGGAGACGGGAAACACAATATGGGACCGGACCCGCAGGATCTGAAACCGGGTCTGCGGGCTGCCGGCATCACCGTCAACGCACTGGTCATCGGAGCCGATGACCCACATCCGGGCGATCACCGCCAGCAAGACATCGCCGGCCTCTCGTCCTATTTCCGGGCGTTTGTGATTTCCGGATCCGGCGCCTTTGTCGAAACCGCCATAGGATATGCGGATTATGAGGCCGCTATGGTGCGCAAGTTGTTGCGCGAGCTTCAGGGGCTACCAGTGGCGCAGGCTGTCTCGCCTGACATCTCAGCGGCTGACCAATAACCGACGATGCCGTCGTGTGTCTGCCGGTCTGGACCCATTCCGAAGTGTGCCGAGATCGAACACTGTTCTGCATTTCAAAGTCGCGATCTGTCGGACAGTCGCCCGTCCTTGTTGACGGGGTGGGCCATTCTGGCGCCAAGACCGCGTCACGTCAGTAGATGTAACGGATCTGGTCGGTCCAGTAACGTTCAACCCGGCGCAGTGAACTGGTGATGTCTTCAATACCGCTGGCATCGATGACACCCTTTTCCTGCAGGCCTTCGGCGTGACGCGTAAAGAGCTGGTCCACCAGATCGCGGATTTCACGACCGCGCGGTGTCAGCCGGACCCGCACCGACCGCCGGTCGATTTCGCATCTCTGGTGGTGCATGTACCCCATTTCCACCAGTTTTTTCAGGTTGTAGCTGACGTTGCTGCCCTGATAGTAGCCACGGCTTTTCAGCTCGCCAGCCGTTACCTCATTGTCGCCAATGTTAAACAGCAACAAGGCCTGTACGGCATTGATTTCCAGTACGCCGACCCTCTCAAATTCATCCTTGATCACGTCCAAAAGCAACCGGTGCAGACGTTCGACCAAGGCCAAGGCCTCAAGATATCCCGCCATGAAACCGGCGCGCCCCGAAGACGCCAGGGTGTTGTCCATTCGCATGTGTCACTCCGACTCAAACTGCTCGGACCGAAAGTGGCAACAAATCCCGAAAAATCGGTTAAGTTAGAAAACCGACCTAATTCTGATAGTTCTCAGCGATATCTGCGAGGATATCCGAGAATTTTCCGTCCGCCGGGCGTTGCCCTGTGACCCAAGCATAGAGGTCTTGATCGTTTTCGCCAAGAAGTTGATCAAAGATTCTTAACTCAACCTCTGACATGTGTTCTAAACGGGCGTCGGCATAGGCCGTCAGCAACAGATCCATCTCGCGAATACCGCGTCGCATCGCGCGCATTTTCAACCGTCGGATCTGGATGTCGCGGGGTTCTGCATCTGACATGTCAGGTCTCTTGGATCAGGTTGCGCAACTGTTTTTCAATGCGGGCGGCCGCTTCGGCGTTGCGCCGCATTTGCGCGCGCAATTCTCGCATTTCTGCAGCCAACTCAGCAAGTCCGGCATCTGCACTGCCTTCCGGTTTTGGGCCATCCGGCCCATCCCCTTCCCCGGTCAAAAGCCAGGTAATTGAGACATTTAGCAGACCCGCCATCATCTGAAGCCGGTTGGCGCGCGGATCGGATCGATCGTCTTCCCAGGCCAGAATGGTGTTTTTCTTGACACCCAGCCGGCGCGCCAGCTGCGCCTGGCTCATTCCCGCCAATTCGCGGGCACCGGCAATACGGTCTCCAAACGTGGCCGTCTCAGGCCCGTACCAGTCACTCTCCGTGCTCATTGAGCCTCCTGCCACCTGATTTTCGCCGCTTGATCGCCTGCTGAGCGAACCCTATGACAGTTCGCACCAACATTCAAACCGAGGCCCTGACCGATGTCCTTCCTCTCCGCGACGCTTGACCGTGTGAAACCTTCTCCGACGGTCGCGGTGACGACCAAGGCGCGTGAGCTAAAAGCCGCCGGTCACGATGTGATCGGGCTGGGCGCAGGCGAGCCGGACTTCGACACGCCCGACAATATCAAAGAAGCCGCCATCGCAGCGATTCGCGCCGGGTATACGAAATATACCGCACCCGATGGCATTCCGGAGCTCAAGGACGCGATCTGCGCCAAGTTCACGCGTGACAATGACCTGACCTATGCGCCGTCGCAGATCTCGGTCTCCACCGGGGGCAAACAGGTGCTCTACAATGCGCTGATGGCCACGTTGAACCCGGGCGATGAGGTGATCATTCCTGCACCTTACTGGGTCAGTTACCCGGACATGGTGCAATTGGCCGGGGGGACACCCGTGATTGTCGAATGCGGATTGGACAGCGGCTTTCTCATGACGCCAGAGCAGTTGGACGCTGCGATCACTGAAAACACCAAGTGGCTGATTTTCAATTCACCTTCCAATCCGACAGGGGCCGGTTACACGCGGGCCCACCTCAAGAGCCTGACCGATGTGTTGTTGAAGCATCCGCATGTGTGGGTCATGACCGACGATATGTATGAGCACCTCGTCTATAACGACTTCGAGTTCTCGACCCCGGCGCAGATCGAACCGCAGCTTTATGACCGGACGCTGACCTGCAACGGCGTCTCCAAAGCCTATGCCATGACCGGGTGGCGGATCGGCTATGCCGGCGGCCCGGCGCATCTGATAACGGCCATGCGCAAGATCCAGTCGCAATCGACCACCAACCCCAGTTCGATCTCGCAATGGGCGGCGGTCGAAGCGCTCAACGGTCCGCAGGACTTCATCGCGCCTCACAACGCGCTCTTCAAACGGCGCCGCGATCTGGTGGTTGACCGTTTGAATGCCATCGACGGCATCACCTGCCCGACGCCGGACGGCGCCTTTTATGTCTACCCGTCGATTGCCGGGCTGATGGGAAAGACTTCGGCAGGCGGCACGAAAATCGTCGATGACGAGACCTTCTCGACAGCTCTTTTGGACGAGGCAAACGTGGCTGTCGTATTCGGAGCCGCTTTCGGCCTTTCACCCAATTTTCGCGTCAGCTACGCGACATCGGATGATGCCTTGCAAGAAGCCTGTAGCCGTATCGCGACCTTTTGTGCGGGGTTGCGGGCATGACTCCGGATCTGCCCGAGTATTATTTCCGTGTGCGTGAAAACGGCGCCTTTGTGTTTCGGGTCGACACCGAGAACCGGCATCGCCGGATCGAGATGGATCAGATCGCCGTGCTCAACATCCGCAACGGCGACATCAAACCTCACGGCGACCGGTCCCTGAGTCCCGCCGATCTCGACGCAATCAAAGCCTGGATGGCCGAGCGGACCGACCTGCTGGCCCGCCGGGACATCGACGACATCCATCGCGCTGTGGATTATCTCAACACGACCACGCACTGGGCGCAGAGCAAGGCCACGGACGAGCAGCTCAACGATGTGACGGATGCGCTGTTGCTTGCGATGCACGACTTGCGCAGTGTCCTGGTCCGCAAAAAGGCGGACCGGTTGCTCAAACGCGGCGCACAGGGCGGCGCCTCCTAGGCCACTGACAGCGCGGTGGGCCGCATCGCGCGGGACCAGAAGCGCCAAAGCAAAAGTGCGGCGGCCGCGGCGAGGCCCAGCACCAGCCCCAGCCAGACGCCAACGCCGCCCATATTCCAAACGAACCCCAGCCAGTAAGAGGCCGGCAGGCCAATGCACCAATAGCTCAGTGCGGCCATGACCATGGGTATTGTGGTGTCTTGAACACCGCGCAACAGGCCAAGGGCCACCACCTGCGCCCCGTCCACCAGTTGAAAGAGAGCCGCAACCGCCAGAAGGTGGACGCCAATCGCCAGGGTCTGCGGAAGATCCGGGTTGCCGGCCTCCAAAAACAGACCCACAAGAGTTTCGGGTTGTGCAAGAAACAGCGCCATGGTTGCCAGCGACGCGATGAGGGACAGGATCAGGACTGCGATGGCGCCTTGCCGCAGCCCGATCATATCTCGCTGTCCGGCCGCGCGCCCGGCGCGCACGGTCGCTGCGTTTGACAGACCCAGATGCAAATTGAAGGCCGCCGAAGCCAGTTGAATGGCGATGCCATGGGCGGCCAGAGGGATGGTGCCCAACCACCCCATCAGGACGGCGGAGGCCGCAAAGAGGCTGACTTCGGACAATGTGGTCAGGCCGATCGGCACGCCAACTTTGAAAACCCGCCAGAACATCTCCCAGTCGGCGCGCCAGAAGCGCACAAAGAGCTGATGGTTGGGAAACACCAGAACGGCATAGAGAGCGGCCCCGCAAAGCGCCGTGGTGTGGGTCATGATCGAAGACAGAGCCGCGCCTTCCGCCCCCATTTCCGGCCATGGGCCGTGGCCGAAGATAAACAGGTAGTTGCCCAGAACATTCACCAGCGCAGAAGCCACCGTCACCCAAAGAACGATCCGCGTGCGCTCCAGCGCCGCGAGGTATGACTTGAGAACCGTGACAAGCAGCGCTGGAAAAATTCCCCAACCCGCGATTTGGAGGTAATCGGAGGCCAGGGCCGCCACGGCTTCCGTTTGCCCAAGATAAAGCAATACGGGCTCGGACCACCAAAAGGCCGGCATGGCCGCACAGGCGTAGATCAACGACAACCAAAGGCCCATCCGCGTTACCCGGCGGATTGAAGTCTCGTCACCACCGGGCGCGAAGCCGGCCACCATGGGCATGACCGCCCAGGCAAAACCGGATCCCACAAGGAAGAACATGAAGAAGTAGCTGCCCGCCAGGGTAACAGCCGCAAGGGCTTCGATCGAATACCACCCCAGCATAATCGTATCCGTCAATCCGATCGCGAATTGCGCAAGGTGCCCGCCAATCAAAGGCAGGCCCAGCGTCAGCGTGGCGCGCATGTGTTGGAAGACAGTTGGCGAAGCGATCATGGCGCGGCCTTAGGCGCCCAATTGGCCCAGCGCAAGAGGCCCAAACCCCAAGGCGTCTCTTTGAGGACAGGTCATGCCGGGTATTTGAAAAAAGAAAGAAGCAGTAGGACGTGCATGAAATCCAGCGGGTTGGACAGGCTTGTGACGCAGCCTTTGAGGTGCGCAATCCATAGAGGTCGCAAGCCCCTCTTCCGGCTTCTTTCTTTTTTCAAATACACCCTGGGGAGTCCGCCGCAGGCGGGCGGGGGCAGCGCCCCCGAACCTACCGGGTTGACGCCTCGCCGAAACCCATGAGACTGCGCGGTCAGGGAGGCCAGACATGCACACACAAACGCTTCAGCTCAACGGAAAGGCATTCTTTGTACGATCCTGGGGAGAAACCACGCGCGCGCCACTGCTGATGCTCCACGGATTTCCCGAGTTTGGCGGCGCCTGGGAGGAACTGGCAGAGAAGATGGGCGACCGGTTCCATGCGATTGCGCCAGATCAGCGCGGCTATGGCCAAAGCTGGTCACCCGAGGGCGTGGAGAAGTATCGGCTCTCTCATCTTGTGGCCGACATGGCCGCGCTTGTTGATCAGATCGGCGCGCCGGTTCGTGTTCTCGGGCATGACTGGGGGGCCGCGGTTGCCTATGGGCTGGCCATGACCCATCCGGACAAGGTCTCTCGACTGGCCATTGTCAACGGCGTACATCCCGTTCCGTTCCAACGCGCCCTGGCCAGGGGCGGCGCTCAAACGGACGCGTCGCAGTACATCACCGCCCTGCGCCGGGAGGGCTCCGAAGACCGCTTGTCAGCCAATGGATATGAAAAGCTCTTTTCCGCCTTCTCTGCCAGGATGGATATGAGCTGGATGACACCTGCCCGCCGAGCGGACTATCTGGCCGCCTGGTCCGCAGGCGGTGGCCGGCTTGGCACCATGATCAATTGGTATCGCGCCTCGCCGCTGGTGGTTGGCCCTCCGGCAACGCCGATCAAAGATCTGCCGGAATTTCCGCTGGATCGCATGCAGATCCGCTGCCCGCACCTGCTCGTCTGGGGAATGAACGACACCGCCCTCCTTCCCGAGGCCACTGAGGGGCTGGAGGACTTTGCCGCCGATCTGACACGCGTCACCATCGATGATGCCGATCATTGGGTCGTCCACCAGCGGCCTGATCGTGTTGCACAGATCCTGCGTGACTGGCTTTAGGCGCTTTCTTCTTTCCAGCCTGCCGCACGCCTGCAATACTCCGGCTCAAAGCCAAAAAAAATCGAGCAGTTGCCATGAACGATCTCCTCTCCGGAGCCGCCACAACCGACTACGATGCCTCTTCGATCGAAGTGCTCGAAGGTCTCGAACCGGTGCGAAAACGGCCCGGGATGTACATCGGCGGCACAGATGAGCGCGCGCTGCACCACATGGTCGCCGAAATCCTCGACAATGCGATGGACGAGGCGGTCGCGGGCTTTGCCAATCGCATCGAAGTTGAATTGCATGATGACCATGCGCTGACCATTCGCGACAACGGACGCGGCATCCCGATCGATCCGCATCCCAAGTTTCCAGACAAGAGCGCGCTGGAGGTCATTCTTTGCACGCTCCACGCCGGCGGCAAGTTTTCAGGCAAGGCCTATGAAACCTCCGGCGGCCTGCACGGTGTTGGCGCCTCGGTTGTGAATGCGCTGTCCGACAGTCTGGTGGTACAGGTGGCTCGGGACAAACAGGTGTATGAACAGCGCTTCAGCCGCGGCGTGCCACTTGGGCCGGTGTCCAAGGTCGGCGCGGCGCCGAACCGGCGCGGGACAACAGTGACATTCCACGCCGATGCAGAGATCTTTGGCACGCATCGGTTCAAACCGGCGCGGCTGTTCAAGTCGATCCGCTCCAAAGCCTATCTCTTTTCCGGAGTCGAAATTCGCTGGAAGTCACATATCGATGACGGCGCCACGCCGCTGGAGGCCACATTCCACTTCCCCGGCGGGCTCGCCGACTATCTGGACGAAACACTTGGCGAGGCAAGCACCTATGCCGAGCAGCCCTTTTCGGGCACCGTCGATTTCCGCGAAAAGTTCAACACGGCGGGAAAAGTCGAATGGGCGATCAACTGGACGCCATCGCGCGACGGGTTCATCCAATCCTATTGCAACACCGTACCCACGCCCGAAGGGGGAACCCATGAGGCCGGGTTTTGGGCCGCCATCCTCAAGGGCATCCGCGCCTATGGTGAATTGACCAGTCAGAAGAAAGCGACCCAGATCACCCGCGATGACCTGATCACCGGCGGCTGTGCCCTGGTTTCCTGCTTTATTCGCGAGCCCGAGTTTGTCGGCCAGACCAAGGACCGTCTGGCCACGACAGAAGCCCAGCGCCTGGTCGAAAATGCTGTTCGCGATCACTTCGACAACTGGCTGGCGGCCGATACGAAATCCGCCGGGGCCATCCTGGATTTTCTGATCCTGCGCGCCGAAGAGCGGCTGCGCCGCCGGCAGGAAAAGGAAACTGCCCGCAAATCGGCCACCAAGAAACTGCGACTGCCCGGCAAACTGGTGGATTGCTCAAATGCGACGCGCGACGGCACCGAATTGTTCATCGTCGAAGGCGACAGCGCGGGCGGTTCCGCCAAGATGGCGCGCAACCGGAAGACTCAGGCGCTTTTGCCCCTGCGCGGCAAGATCCTGAATGTCCTGGGCGCGGCGTCTTCCAAACTGAGTTCCAATGCCGAGATCTCTGACCTGACCCAGGCGCTTGGCGTCGGACTCGGCAGCCGATTCAACATCGATGACCTGCGCTATGACAAGGTCATCATCATGACGGATGCCGATGTTGACGGCGCTCATATTGCGTCGCTGCTGATGACCTTCTTCTTCACACAAATGCGGCCGATGATCGACAGCGGACATCTCTATCTGGCCTGTCCACCGCTGTTCCGCCTGACACAGGGCGCGAAGCGTGTCTATTGCCTCGATGAAGCCGAGCGCAGCGTTTGGCTGGACAAAGGCTTGGGTGGAAAAGGGAAAATTGACGTGTCCCGATTCAAGGGGCTCGGCGAAATGGACGCCAAGGACCTCAAGGAAACGACGATGGATCCGGCCTCCCGAAAACTCATCCGGGTGACGGTCGATGAGGATGAACCCGGAGAAACCGGGGACCTCGTCGAACGGCTCATGGGGAAAAAGCCGGAACTCCGCTTTCAGTACATTCAGGACAACGCGAAGTTCGTCGAAGAACTGGACGTGTGAGAGGCGGCCCTTAAGGCCGCCCACTCACGTCAAAAATTACCGATAGCCGAACGCCGAGTTCGGAACAGCGCCCTTTTTGCCGGACGGCGTGGTCCACTCCATCTCCAGGCAGGAGGTCGAGAGACGCTGGAACCAAAGCCCGCTCACCTGGTACCATCCGGGCTGCGGAACATTGACCTTCTTGTTGCCGGTCGACGAGCACGGCGTACGGTTGGTCTCGTACCCGACACGCTGACCGCCGATGCGCATATCAAGCCCGTCGTTGGTGTAGAATTTCAGCGAATACACGCCCGCTTCATCAAACTTGATGTAGCCGCTAATCGCCGCGGCAACCGACGTGACCTGCTTTGAGGTCAAGGCATTCGCCTTGGCTCCGCGGTCCGGGTAGGTCAGGCCTTTGAGCGGGCTGCCGCGTTGCGGTGCCGATGCAAGGGCTGACTTTGCCTGAGAAAGTGTTTTGACATCAACAGGGTAAGCATAGGTCACGGCAAGACCGGACTTTAACCCCGATGGTTGCGGGCTGGCAGGTGCAAGCGTCACCTGTGCCACCGCTCCTGTCACCATAAGCCCCAAAGCTGCCAATGCGCCAAACAGCGTCTTCTTCATAATCGTCCCCTCCGGACAAATGTTGAAGCACCCGCGCGGTGAGTGATCCGCGAGGAATGCCTGCTAGAAAAACGACTCACGTAAACCTATTTGGCAGACGGCAATCCGACAAGTCTCGCGTGGCACAACAGGGGCACCGTGGCCATGGTGAATTCACAGCAAAAGGGACGTCGACGGGCCTGATTGTGCAGGCTAGGCTGCCGTTCAGGGTCTGAAAGGATCCGGTTTTGCCCGATTTCAGGAGTGTCGCCCCCCATGAGCGGAAGATGCCGCACGGTCCTTGTGTTTTGCCTGCTCGCCGGTCTCTCCGCCTGCGGCCGTCCCTTGACGGAAACGGAGGTCGCTTTCACTGAAAACCTGAACGGTTCGTCG
>JBCDEC010000136.1:0-12332 GCA_039179965.1 Pseudomonadota bacterium | reverse complement strand
CCCGTACCAGCGGCCAGCATACTCCGCCATGAGACAACCTCCCAAATCTAAACGCCCCAGACAACCAGCCCAGGGCGTCCCCAGTCGATCGTCAGGGCGCTCGGGTGGGGTTTTGGCCGATTGGTCAAGTGCCCAGTTGCGAGAACGCTATCAGCCAAGCCCACGATTTTGAGAAAGAGGTAGATAACGTACAAAGTCTTTCGCACATTTGACCACGCGTTCGGCCCCTTTCAGACTGAATGAGAGGAGCTGAGAATGGACCAGAACGCGACACCAAAGCCGATGGGGCAAGTAATCCAGATTGATGAGGCGCGGATCCGCGACCACTTGGGCGCGATGGTGCGCGGGACGGTCGAAGAATCCCTGAACGCCATGCTGGACGCCGAGGCCGACCGGCTTTGTGGCGCAGGACGGTACGACCGCAGCGAGGGCCGCAAGGACACGCGGGCCGGCAGCTATGAACGCTCACTGGACACCAAGGCCGGCCCGATGAAGCTCAAGATGCCGAAGCTTCGGCGTCAGACCTTCGAGACGGCGATCATCGAGCCCTACCAGCGGCGCGAGAGCAGCGTCGAGGAGGCACTGATCGAGATGTATCTGGCTGGTGTGTCGGTGCGCCGGGTCGAAGACATCACGGAGGCGCTCTGGGGCACGCGCGTGAGCCCAGGCACAACATACGCACAAATCCGCTCTCGAAGGTCCAAAGAGTAAGGCTTGCCCATGATCCACCTCCCAAAGAAGGTGAATCAGACAAATCACATTTTGGGAATCCCCGTCTGATTCACATCAAACGCAAACTGCTCTAGGTATCTGACGCCGAAGCCCGCGCCTCGTTCGAAAGCCCCAGCGCGAGGACCAGCAGCCGATCGACCTGCTCACTCATCGGCAGGGCGCGGGCCAAAACCTGATCAATGTGGATCCAGGCGGCTTCGAAGACATCGTCATTGCCCTCTGGCGTGCCGGACACATAGCGACATCGCACGGCGGCCAGCAGGTAATGCACGGCCGGGCCACTGTCGGTCTCCGGCAGGATGACATCAACGTTGGTCAGATAAGCTTCCGGGTCAGCCACCACCCCGGTTTCTTCGTGCAATTCGCGCCCGGCAGCGGCCAGAGCCGTTTCTCCGAACTCCACATGCCCGCCGGGATACCCCCAGAGGCCGGCATCAGGCGCCTTTCGCCGGCGCGCCAACAGCACGTGGTCGTCCTTTACAACCACCGCAATGGCGCCAAGAACGGGCCTGCGCGTGTCCGTCATCCGGGATGGCAGCCGCGTATATCCACCGCGTAGCTGTCGCCCAGCACGGTGAATCGCAGCTCAGAGCGGTTCACCGCAAAAGCACCGCCTCCGCTGTGGATCAGCTCGCCGACGGCGAACAAAGTCCCCCCGTCGCGCCAGGTTTCGGGATCAGAGGCCCAGATCTGCGGATTGCCCGGTTCGATGATCGCCACTTCCTGACCGCCGGCCGATGGCATGGTGACCTGCGCCGTGACCTGCACCCCGTCGCCAATAGGTGCGATTGAGCAGATGACCGAGGACACGCCGGCCTCGGACGCGGTATAGGGTCGTGCCGCCAGTGCGGCAGCAATCGCGGCGCTACGCGGTGCATCCTGGGACAGCGGAAGATCAAAGGTCAGCCGTTCGGGAATGCACACGTCCTTGCAGACGCCCAGATCGACGGCCCCTTTCAGACGTATCTGATCGCTCGCGCGTTTCGGGGTCAGCTCCAGCGGCAGGATCACGGTGTCGGTATAGCCGATACTGCGCATACCTTCCTGCTCAAACGCCTTCGGTGCCGGCCAGGTGATGGCCACGGCCCCAATGTTGCGCGATCCGCGCCAGTTGAAATGCGGGGGGATGCCGGCATCGCCGGGGCTGCGCCAATAGGTTTTCCATCCCGGCGCCATCGTCAGACGAAGCCCCGCCAAATGGGTGCCGCGTTGGGTTACGCCGCCATCGATGACCTCAATCTGAATGACATCGTCAAGCGAACCTGCGGTCGCCGCGCTCGCGGACCAGATCAGAAAGCCCGTCAGGGCGAGGGCTTTGGTGAAGACGCATTTCCGTATCATTGGCCGGTAATGGACCCGACTGGCGGGACTTGCCAAGTCACGATGCAGTCAACCCACTGTCACGAAACGAATGGCAAAGGCCCCCGGACACGGGGGTTGTGCGAAAGGGATCCGACCGCCATGTTGGAAAAACGCGCAGGGCGCTGCCGGTCAGCGGCGCTGCCCGCTGCCGCCGGCTCTGAGGAGATCATGGATCTAACGGGCAAACTTCTGATCGCGATGCCGGGCATGGAAGATCCGCGTTTCGAACACTCCGTCGTCTTTTTGTGCAGTCATGGCGAAGACGGGGCCATGGGGCTCATCATCAACAAGCCTGCGCCGGATGTGCGTGTGCGCGATCTTCTCGTTCAGTTGGAGATCGAGCCAGTGGCCAGCGACGCCGACGAAGCGGTCCTGTTCGGTGGTCCGGTCGAGGGCGCGCGCGGCTTTGTTCTGCACACACCCGAGTACCAATCCAAGCTCTACTCAATGGAGGTGACGGGCGACTTTGCCATGACCGCGACCCTGGATGTGCTCGAAGATCTTGCAACCGGCACAGGGCCAATCAAGTCTTTGATGATGCTGGGGTATTCCGGTTGGGGGCCGGGTCAGCTGGAGGACGAGATTGCCATGAACGGCTGGTTGACGGGCGAGGCCGATCAGTCCCTGGTTTTTGATCTGCCGCATGACCGGAAATGGAGCGCCAGCCTGAAAGGGTTGGGCGTGGATCCCCTGATGTTGTCGGCGCAATCCGGTCGCGCCTGAGCGACACGGCGGTCTCCGTCGGAGGTTGCGGATCAGGCGGCCGCCGCGCAACCCGCCCAAAGGCGCATTGGATCTGTGCTTCGGTGGTCGGCTCGCCCGACGTCATTGCATGTCCCGAATCCGGGCACACGCCCGCGCGTTGATCGTCTTGGCCTGTATGACCGGTTGGCCCGTGCCTTCCATTGCTGGCGCCGCCTTCGCTGTCCGGTGGCTCAGCCGTCACGCGGCGCGGCGGCCCGGCGCAGCCGGTCGTTGAGCGCAGCCCCGAGCCCCGTCTCCGGAATTGGCGCCACGGCGATCGGACGGCCGGTGTCATCCAGGCGGTGCAGGCGATCGAAGAGCACTGCCGCCGCTTCTTCAAGATCCCCTGTGGCCGACAGGCTCAGATCCCCGGCAACGGGTCCAAACCCCAGCAAGACCTCCTGACCTTGCGCCTGCGTTGCATTGAGGCGGACGCGTGCCGACGGAGCATAGTGAGACTCCAATTGTCCCGGGGCGGTGACGGTCCCACCCGTGGACGGCTGCGCAAGTGCCATGCCGAGCGCTGATTCGATGGTTTCGCGCGGCACGCCACCCGGTCTCAGCAGCACGGGTCTGGCGGTCTCGGTCAAGCCCAGAATCGTCGATTCGATGCCAACGTCGCAGGCTCCGCCATCCAGAATCGCGGCGATCTTTCCATCAAGCCTGGCGCGCACATGGGACGCCTGTGTGGGACTGATCCGACCTGAAGGATTGGCGGACGGCGCGGCTACGGGGCCTCCGAACGCCCGCAACAGCCTTTGCGCGACACCTTCCGCGGGGACCCGCACCCCAAGGCTTGTCAGGCCCGCTGTTACCAGGGATGCAATCCCGTGACCGGGCCGCAGCGGCAACACCAGGGTAAGCGGGCCGGGCCACATGGTCTGTGCCAGATGCGTCGCCATATCGGACCAAATCACCAGAGACCGCGCTGCCTCGGCATCGGCGACATGCGCAATCAAAGGGTTGAAGGCAGGCCGGCCCTTGGCTGCGTAGACCCGCGCCACCGCAGCGCCATTGCGGGCATCCGCGCCCAGTCCGTAAACTGTTTCGGTCGGGAAGGCGACGCACTCGCCCGCCGCCAGCAATGCGGCCGCGCGGGCCACACCCGCCGCATCCGCCGCCAGATTTTCGGTTCGATAACTCTTCATGACGCGGCGTTTCCTGGGCGAACCCTTTGGGCGGACTTGGCTCGGAGTGGGTTTCGTTCCATACCTTTTGCCCGAAAGCGTGCCAAGCCCGCCGAGCGTGGGCCCACGCCAAATAACCCGGAGAGCCTCATGACATATCGCGCACCTGTGTCGGACATTCAGTTCCTGCTGGACCATGTGATTGGCTACGACCAGATCTCTGCCACGGATCGCTTTTCAGATGCAGACACGGATGTCGCCTCGGCGATTCTGACCGAAGCCGGCAAGCTCTGCGATGACATTCTCGCGCCGCTGCAGCGCAACGGCGATTTGCATCCGGCGCGGCTCGAAAACGGCGTCGTGCGCACGTCGCCGGGCTTTGCCGAAGGGTATACCGCGATTGCCGAGGGTGGCTGGGTCGGTATGACAAGCCTGCCGGACTACGGCGGCATGGGGTTGCCGGCAATCCTGTCTGCGGCGGTCAACGACATGATGTCGGGGGCCTGCATATCGCTGCAACTGGCGCCCTTGTTGAGCCAGGGTCAGATCGAGGCGCTTGAACACCACGCCAGCGACGCGCTCAAGGAGCTCTACCTTCCCAAACTGATTTCCGGCGAATGGACCGGGACGATGAACCTGACCGAACCGCAGGCGGGATCGGATGTCGGGGCGTTGACCTCCAAGGCCGAGCCGAACGGTGACGGGACCTTTGCCGTGTCCGGGCAGAAAATCTACATCTCCTGGGGCGACAACGACTTTACCGAAAACGTCTGCCACCTCGTTCTGGCCCGGCTTCCGGACGGGGCGCCCGGCACCAAGGGCATCTCGCTCTTTCTGGTGCCGAAGTTCATCCCAAATGCCGATGGCACGCCAGGGCCGCGCAATACGCTGAATGTGGTCAGTTTGGAGCACAAGCTGGGTCTGCACGGCTCGCCCACCTGTGTGATGCAATATGACGGGGCCAAAGGCTGGCTGGTGGGGCACGAGCATGGCGGCATGGCCGCGATGTTCACCATGATGAACAATGCCCGCCTGGGTGTGGCCTGCCAGGGCATCGGCGTGGCCGAGGGCGCCTATCAGCATGCACTGGCCTTTGCGCAGGACCGCAAACAGGGCAAGACGCCGGGTCGCGAAACCGGCACGATCTTGGAACATGCCGATGTGCGACGGATGCTGATGACCATGAAGGCAGAGGTCTTCGCCGCGCGCGCGATCTCGCTGGCCTGCGCCGCCGCCATCGACATGGGCAACGCCACGCAGGACCGGGAATGGGTTGCGCGTGCGGCCTTGCTGACCCCGATCGCCAAGGCGTTTGGCACGGATATCGGCAATGAAGTCAGCCAGATGGGCGTGCAGGTTCACGGTGGCATGGGTGTGATCGAAGAAACCGGCGCCGCGCAATACGCCCGCGATGTCCGTGTGACAACGATCTACGAGGGCACCAACGGGATCCAGGCCATGGATCTGGTCGCACGCAAGATGATGGATGGGGGCGAGGCGGCCCTGCGCCTGCACGACGAGATCCAGGAACAGGCCGAACGCGCCCGTTCCAGCATGCCGGATCTGGCTGAACCGGTCTGGGAGGCGTCGGAAAGCCTGCGGGAAACCACGGAATGGCTGGTCGCACAGGGTGATCTGACCGATCGGTTTGCCGGGGCCGTGCCGTACCTGCGGGGATTTGCCCGGGTGCTGGGCGGGCACTATCACCTGGCGGCGGCACTTGCTGCACCTGACAGCCCGCACGCCGCGCTTGCCCGGTTCTACATTGCCCGTTTGCTGCCGGAATATGCCGCGCTTCTGGCGCATACACAGGCTGGCGCCGAAGGGCTGTTTGCTTTGGGTCTTGACGATCTCGCCGCCTGAACCCGGGGAGGGTCCGATGAACCGTGCTGTGGAAGCCGCCTTGCTGAGCTACCCGTGGGAAGAGCCGCCCGCGCGCGGGGAGGCCATCGAAATTGCACCCGGCGTTCTGTGGATGCGCCTGCCGCTGCCGATGCGGCTGGATCACGTCAACGTCTATGCGCTCGATGACGGCGATGCCGGCTGGACCATCATAGACACCGGGTTTTCGACCCAGATGACCCGCGATATCTGGGCCGATTTGCTTGCCGGTCCGTTGCAGGGCCGTCCGGTCCACCGGGTGGTCGTGACCCATCATCACCCCGACCACGTGGGCCTGGCAGGATGGTTCGTCCAGACCCATGGTGCCGCACTTCACTGTACGCGGACCACCTATCTGATGGCGCGCATGCTGACGCTGGATGTGCAGGACCGGACGCCAGCCGAGGCGATGGAATTTTACCGCGGCACCGGCATGCCAGCGGATCTGCTGGAGAAACGGAAAACCGAGCGCCCTTTCAACTTTGCCGATATCGTCGATCCGGTGCCGCTTGGCTTCACGCGGATCAAGCAAGGCGACGTGATCGAGATGGCCGGGCGGCGCTGGGACGTGCATGTCGGCAATGGCCATGCACCCGAACATGCAACGTTCTGGAGCCAGGACTGCGATCTCGTGCTGGCCGGGGATCAGATCCTGCCGTCAATCAGCCCCAACATCGGGGTCTATGTGACCGAGCCCATGGCCGATCCGGTCGCGGAATGGCTGGAAGCCTGTGAGAGACTGCGCAAGCTGGCGCGGCCTGATCACCTGGTTCTGGGCGGGCACAAGCTGCCATTCCGCGGGCTCGACACGCGGATGGGTCAGTTGATCAACAACCACCACGGTGCTCTGAACCGGCTTCTGCAACACCTTGAAAGCCCGAAAACCGCGGCAGAGTGCTTTGCGGCCCTGTTCAAACGCGAGATCGGGGAAGGCGAATATGGGCTCGCTCTGGTCGAGGCCAAGGCGCATGTCAGCCATCTGTACCAATCCGGCCGGGCGACGCGGACGCGGGGCGAGAACGGAGCCTGGCTGTATCAGGCCAACGGAGCGTCCGATGGATGATGCGCAAAAGACGGGCGAGCTGTTGCCGCGCCGCCACGAGGTGCATTGCGGCGATCACCGCCCTGCGCCTGCGCCCATCCCCGACCCGCTGAACCAGCCGGTTTCAGACAAGAGTCCGGCGCGATGGGCCTACGAGCGTCTTGTGCTCTACGTGAAAAACTTCGAGGACCAGATGGATGCCGATCACGAAGTCGCCATGGGCTTTGCCGGCAGCGACGCGGGTGTGCTGCGGATCGAAGGTATGGGGTACTTCGATCCCGATATCGTGACCTTCTACGGCGCCGACGGGTCAGGGGCCAAAACCCAGCTGATTCAGCATGTGAGCCAACTCAATGTGCTTTTGCGTGCGATGCCGCGCCCGTCACCGGATGCACCGGCCGTTCGCATCGGCTTTCGTCTGGCGGAAGAGCTTGAAGGCGACGTGTCCACGCCCTAGCGCCAAAGCCACATTTTGCCACGAAGCCGGCACCTGCGCAGAAATGCCACCGTGACATGCGGGCCAGGATCCGATAATCGCAATTAAACGCAAAGATAAGGGTGCTTGAGACAATGGCCGACCACAAGCTTGGCTCGATGGATATCGAAGAACAGGAAAAGACCTACGAGGGTTTTGTGAACTTCGCCGGAAAGACGGTGGTGTTCATTCTGGTCCTTTTGGTCCTGATGGCCATCTTCCTGACCTGACGGCCTGGTCCACGTGCGCCGCGTTCTTATTGTTGGGCTTCTGCTGGCGGCTGTCTCTGGCTGCACGGCCCTCGCACCTTATGCCAGCGACGAAGAGATCGCCGCCGTGGCGTTTCGCAACAGCGGGCAAAGCTCGATCACCGTCCTGACCGTGATCAACACCACGTCCGGCTCGGGCTCGCATTCCGCCTTGCTCATCGACGGGCCGCAGCGGATCATTTTCGATCCGGCGGGTTCGTTCCAGTATGACCTTATTCCAGAGCGCAATGACGTGCTCTTTGGCATTACGCCCCGGGCCGAGCAGATTTACAAAAGCTCGCACGCGAGCGAACAGCGTTACATCCAGATCCAGAAGATTGCACTGACCGATGCGCAGGCCCAAGTTGCCTATCAGACTGCGCTGAACTGGGGCGCGTCGCCCGCGGCCTACTGCACGCAGGCCACATCGGGCGTGTTGCGCTCGATCCCTGGTTTTGAAGCGATCCAGCCGACGTGGTACCCCCGCCAGCTGGCGGAACAGGTCTCGCGCATCCCCGGCGTGCAGCAGGAAATCTATTCGGAAGGCGACAGCGCCTCGCTGCAAGAAGCCGTCGCCGCGCTGGATGAAGACCTACGCCAGCAGCGCTGGAACCAGTAGAACCGCCGCCCCGGCGAACACCGCACCCAGAACCGAGCGCGTCATAAAGCCCACCGCGAGGGTCACCAGTGCGGCGGCCAGTTCCAGCGGATTGGTCCCGCCGGCCGCGCCTTGCGGCCAGAGCACGATCGGCGTCACCAGGGCCGGCAGGATCGCCACAGCCGTGTACCGCAGCAGCCGCAGCATCCAGGGTGGCAGCGGACGGTCTCCGACCATGCCGAGAAACAGAAACCGCAGGGCATAGCTGCCCACGGCCAGAGTGATGATGACGGTCCACAATGTGGCGTCGCTCATGGTTTGAACCGGCACGTCGGGGGTCAAATCGGATGTCCCGTGCGGCGTTCGATCTCGGCTTCGACCAAAGCGCCGGTGATCATCCCCGACAGACCTGCTATGATCAGGCCAAGGTTATGCGGCACCCCTGCTGTCAGGATGGCCATGCACACCGCGACCAGAGCGGCGGCGATATGGGCAGGCGTGCGCAGCATGGGTCCCACAATTGCGATAAAGGCGATGGGCAGCGCGAAATCCAAGGACCAGCTTTCCGGGATGGCATTGCCCAACAGCGCGCCCACGACCGACATCCCGCACCAAAGCGGCCCGATGATCAGATTGGTCCCGAAGTAATAGCTCCACTTCTCCGCCAATCCCATCTGCGGAGACTTTTCGTATTCCGCAACCGAGAGAGCATAGGACTGATCGACAATCAGAAAGGCCCCCAACGCGCGTTTCCACAAGGGCGCGCCCCCCAGATAGGGGGTCAGCGCCGCCGAATACATTGCACATCGCAGATTCACCGCCAGGGCAGAGATCAGCACGATGAGCGTCGGGGCATTTTCCCGCATCAGTTGCAACGCGGTAAACTGTGAGGCGCCACCGAAGACAGTCACCGAAAAGGTGAATGTTTCAAGGACATGCAGCCCGGCCTCGGTCGCAACCACGCCAAAGAGCAACCCGAATGGTCCGGCCACAAAGATGAACGGAATGCTGTCGCGCGCCCCGCGCCAGAAGGCGCGCCGGTTTATGGCTCGATTGGTGGTGGAGGATGTCATGCCGAGACTCTAGACTACATTTGACAGGGGTAGCGGCGAATGCCGGGGGACGCAATTGGGCAGGCAGGACGAGATTTCGGATTTTCTCATTGCACCGGATCCCGGTGCGCCGGGACTGACGCGGGCGGTGTCGGGGACGGATCAAAGCGGCGCCGCCGTTGACCTTTCGGTTGTCGAAGAGCGTCCGTTGACGATCTATCTCAACGCGCAAGAAATCGTGACGGCGATGACCATCGCCGACTATCCCGAATATCTGGCGCTGGGTTTTCTAAAGAACCAGGGCATGCTTTTGGCCGACGATGTGATCACCGGTGTCGATTACGACGACGAGATCGAAACCGTTGTGGTGCGCACCGAACGCCAGACAGAATACGAAGAGAAGCTGCAGAAAAAGACCCGGACCTCGGGCTGTGCGGTGGGCACGGTCTTTGGCGATATGATGGAAAGCCTGCAGGGCGTCGCGCTGCCTGCGTGCGAGGTCCGCACGTCATGGCTCTATGCCCTGGCCGCGCGGATCAACCGCACGCCGTCGCTTTACCTGGAAGCCGGGGCCATCCACGGCACGGTGCTGTGCCAGCAGGACCGACCGCTGGTCTACATGGAAGACGTCGGGCGCCACAATGCCGTGGACAAGATCGCCGGATGGATGCTGCGCCACAAGGTCGATGCGGGCGACAAGATCCTTTACACCACCGGCCGCCTGACCTCGGAAATGGTGATCAAAACCGCCGCGATGGGCATTCCGGTGCTCGCGTCGCGGTCCGGCTTCACTGCCTGGGGGGTGGAGATTGCCCGCGACGTGGGCCTGACACTGATCGGACGTATGCGCGGCCAGAGGTTTGTGTGCCTGTCCGGCGAAAGCCGCTTGTTGCGCGACATCGACCCACTGACCGTGCCGGAGGAAGGGCGCAAGCACCGGCGAAAAGGGGCCGGGAATGAATGACGCGACGGCTCTGGGCCTGCTGTTTGGCGGTGCGTTTCTGCTGTGGGCGGGATCCCTGGCGCTGTTCTGGCGTGTATTTCGGACCTGGCAATATCTCATGGATGCCATGGCGCGCTGCCCTGCGTCGGTGCTCGATCGGTTGGGCTGGCCGGTTCTGTCGCCCTTTGACGAGGGCTCTGTGACAGAAGTGCCGCGCACTCAGAACATGGCGCTCCAGACCCGTGTCTTTGGCTTTGGTCTGCCTGCAGATTGTCCTGAAGATGCGCGCGGTTATGCTCGGCGGTTCCGGCGTTCGGTTCTGGGGCTCACGCTGATCCTCTGTGGCCTGACGGTGATTGTCGTGCGCCTTGAACCGGCTCTGTTTGGTGCAAGTCGCGCCTTTTTCGCAGGGCTGTTCGTATGGGGCCTGTTCCACGTCGCCCTTCTGTTTCGCTGGCGCCTGTGGCCCGGCGGGACCGCGCGCGCATGACTCCGCCCGGTGTGATCCTCGCCGGCGGGCTGGCGCGCCGGATGGGGGGCGGCGACAAAGGGCTTCTGGACCTTGGCGGCCGGCCGATCCTGTCGCATGTGGTGGACCGTCTGGGCCCTCAGACACACGGGCTGGCGCTCAATGCCAATGGCGATCCGCAGCGCTTTGCGCAGTACGACCTGCCAGTGATTTCCGACACGGTGGACGGTTTTGCAGGGCCCTTGGCCGGGGTGCTCGCGGGGCTCGACTGGGCCTCAGAACAAGGCGCGGTGAGTATCGTCACCGCCGCCGCCGACACACCGTTCTTTCCGCGAGATCTGGTGAGCCGGCTTCAGGCACAGGCCGACGGTCAGACACATCCGCTGGTTCTGGCCGCCACGCCGGATACAGACCGCGGCCTGATCCGCCATCCGACCTTTGGTCTCTGGCCGGTTGCCTTGCGCGACGATCTGCGCGCCGCGCTTCGGGAGGGCCTGCGCAAGGTCGTGCTTTGGAGCGATGCGCATGGCGGGCGCGAGGCGCTTTTCCCCGAAGGACCGCCCGATCCGTTTTTCAACGTCAACACGCCCGAGGATCTGGCGCAGGCGCAGTCGATGCTGGAGGCTGAGGCATGAGGGTCTATGGTATTGTCGGGTGGAAAAACGCAGGCAAAACAGGCCTGATGGAGCGTCTGGTGACGGATATCACCGGGCGCGGGATATCCGTCTCGACCGTCAAACATGCCCACCACACCTTTGACGTCGACCACCCCGGCAAGGACAGCTTTCGCCACCGCTCCGCCGGTGCATCCGAAGTGCTTTTGGCATCGCGCAACCGCGTCGCCCTGATGCAGGAATTGCGCAACGCACCCGAACCTGCCCTGTCCGAGTTGCTCAAGCGGCTCTCGCCGGTCGATCTGGTGCTGATCGAGGGCTACAAGCGCGACGCCCATCCCAAGGTCGAAGCGCATCGCGCACAGACCGGGAACCCTCTGATCGCCACCGACGATCCGACGATCCGCGCGGTCGCAAGCGATGTTGCGCTCGATCTCGATCGTCCGCTGTTTGACCTCGATGACACGGGTGCGATTGCCGATTTTATCCTGCGCGAGGTCGGGCTTTGAGCTTTGACACCTTCGTCATGGTCGACTGGTCGGGTGGCAATGACACCGGGCCCCGTCCGCGCAAGGATGCGATCTGGGCTTGTCTTGCGCAACAGGGCAAGGCCGGGGTGCCGGTCTATCTGCGCAACCGGGCTGTGGCCGAGGCCTGGCTCGCGGATCTGATTGAAACGGAGACTGGCGCAGGCCGGCGCCTTTGCCTGGGGTTTGATTTCCCGTTCGGCTATCCGAAAGGGTTTGCACGGGCGCTGACCGGCTCGGACGACCCGTTGGCCATATGGGCGTGGATGGCCTGCCGCCTTGTCGACAAACCAGGCAGCAACAATCGCTTCGATCTTGCCGGAGAAATCAATCTGACCCTCGGCGGCGGGCAGGGGCCGTTTTGGTTCAACGGGCTGGCACGCGAGATCCCGGGCCTTGCGCGTGACCGCCGGTCCTATGCTAATCCCTTTCCCGAACGCCGCGCGGCGGAAGCGCAGGCCACGGGCGCTTTCACCTGCTGGCAGATGGGCGGCGCGGGGGCGGTCGGCGGGCAGGTG
>JBCDEC010000135.1:0-12417 GCA_039179965.1 Pseudomonadota bacterium | reverse complement strand
CGAGACTGGAAAGCCACATGCCTGCGAAGGCCCGGCGTCTGGGGGACGGACCAGCTGGCACAGGCCCAAGGCACCGAGGGGCGACCGGGCCGCGTGGAGGTGCTGTGCCCTGACGCCGGATGTCAGAGAATGTTCTGACCTGTCTTTGCCCAATCGGCGAGGAAGGTTGCCAAACCCTTGTCGGTCAGTGGGTGGCTCGCGAGCGATTTGATCACCGCTGGCGGTGCGGTCACCACGTCTGCGCCGATGCGCGCACAGTCCTGCACGTGGTTGGCGCTGCGGATCGAGGCCGCCAGGATTTCCGTGCCGAACCCGTAGTTGTCGTAGATCGTGCGTATGTCCTCGATCAACTCGACCCCGTCGAGCGCAAGATCGTCCAGCCGGCCAATGAACGGCGAGATAAAAGTCGCGCCCGCCTTGGCCGCCAGGAGCGCCTGATTGGCGGAGAAGCACAGGGTCACGTTCACCATTTTGCCTTCGCCTGTCAACACGTTACAGGCCTTCAGGCCATCCCAGGTCAGCGGCAGTTTCACGGTGATGTTCGGCGCGATTTCCGCCAGTTTGCGGCCCTCGGCGATCATCGCATCGGAGTCGGTGGCCACCACTTCCGCGCTGACCGGACCATCCACTAGCGCACAGATTTCGCGGGTGACCTCGAGTATGTCGCGCCCCGACTTCAGGATCAGGGAAGGATTGGTCGTCACGCCATCGACCATGCCCAGATCGTTCAATTCGGCAATCGCATCGATCTCAGCCGTATCTACGAAGAATTTCATCTCTGCTCCCTTCGGTGGTCCTGGTTTCTCTTGCGGCTCTGGTACCGCAAACGTGCCCTATCGGAAAGAGCGGATCGGGCGGGCCGCTGGCCCGGGGCGCAGAACACCCGTCGCGCCTGCCGCGATGCGCCCCTTGCTCTGTCCGGTCCAGTTGCGCTACCCCGGATGAACGATCCGTCGGCCGATCGCGCCAGGGTCACACTTCGTCCGGGAGAGCATCGCAATGCAGGGGAGCCAGGAATTTGCACCCGGTACGCCGGTGGCGGTCCTGACCACGCAGCCCATCGATCGAGTTCTCGACTACACCGCCCCCGAGACCGGATGCCGCAGCGGGGACTTTGTCGAGGTGCCCCTTGGGCCGCGCAAGGTTCTGGGCGTTGTCTGGGGGCCGGGACAGGGGGGCTACGAACGGTCGAAACTGCGTGCTGTGTCGCGTGTGCTCGAGGCGATGCCCATGCGTGCGGAGATGCAGCAGTTTCTGGAAAAAGCAGCCGCCTATACGCTGACGCCGATGCCGGCCATGTTGCGCCTGGCCACCCGCGCACCGGGTCTGGGGACGTCACCATCGATGCGCCGGATCTACCGCCTTGCCGATAACCCGCCCAGCCGGATGACCGATGCGCGCCGCCGTGTTTTGCAGGTGCTGGAAGACCATGCCGGACTGGCCTTCACCTTGGGTGAACTGGCCGAAATGGCGGGGGTCACGACGTCGGTCGTCAAGGGACTGGCGAGTCAGGGCGCGGTGCGCGAAGAAGACAGCCCACGGGATCTGCCTTTCCCCCGCCTCGACCCCACGCGACCAGGCAAGGACCTGACCCCGGAGCAGGATCAGGCGGCAAGGACGCTGCGCGCGGCCGTCCATCAGGAGCGGTACGCAACCACGCTGTTGCGCGGGATCACCGGGTCCGGCAAGACGGAAGTCTATCTCGAGGCGGTGGCCGCTTGCCTGTCCCATGGCCGCCAAGCGCTTGTTCTGTTGCCGGAAATCGCATTGACGGCGGAGTTTCTGGCACGCGTTGAAGACCGTTTTGGCGCACGCCCCGCGGAATGGCATTCGGGCGCCACAATGACCGAGCGGCGCCGGATCTGGCGCATGGTGGGGGAGGGTGGTGCGCAACTGGTGATCGGCGCGCGCTCTGCCTTGTTCCTGCCGTTTCAGGACCTGGGCCTGATTGTCGTCGATGAAGAACACGACACCGCCTACAAACAAGAGGACGGTGTGCTCTATAACGCTCGCGATATGGCCGTTTTGCGCGCCTCGATCTGCGGCGGGCAGGTGGTGCTGGCCTCGGCCACGCCCAGTCTGGAAAGCTGGGCCAACGCGGAAGCCGGAAAATACAACAAGATCGAGCTGACATCGCGCTTTGGCGACGCCATCCTCCCGGAGATGCGGACACTGGATATGCGCGAAGCCCAACTGCCGGCGGGGCGCTGGATCTCGCCAGACCTGGCCCGGGCCGTCGAGACGCGGGTGGCGCGCGGGGAGCAGGCGCTTCTGTTTCTCAATCGGCGGGGGTATGCGCCGGTTACCCTGTGCCGCGCCTGCGGGCAGCAGATCGGATGCGCCCATTGCGACGCCCGCATGGTCGAGCATCGTTTTCTCAAGCGGCTGGTGTGCCATCAATGCGGCGAGACTCAGCCTGTTCCGACGACCTGTCCGTCCTGTGGTGTCGAAGATCGCCTGGCCCCGGTGGGCCCGGGCGTGGAGCGGCTTGCCGAGGAGGCCGCCGCGCTTTTTCCAGAGGCGCGTCTTGCGGTGCTGAGTTCTGATCTATTTGGTTCCGCCCGGGCGTTGAAGGCCGAGATCGAGCGGATCGGACGTGGCGAGGCGGATGTCATAATCGGCACGCAACTGGTGGCAAAGGGGCACAACTTCCCGCTTCTGACGCTGGTTGGCGTGATCGATGCCGATCTTGGATTGCAGGGGTCCGATCTGCGCGCGGCCGAGCGCACCTTTCAATTGATGCGCCAGGTCGCGGGACGGGCAGGGCGCGCCGAAAAGGCGGGTCTGGCGCTCTTGCAGACCTATCAGCCGGAGCATCCGGTCATCCGTGCGATCCTTGCGGGCGATGAAGAGGGCTTCTGGCGCGCCGAAGCCGCCGAGCGGCAAGCCGCCGGTGTACCGCCATATGGCCGGATGGCGGGCATCATTCTGTCGGGCACGGACACGGCGCAGGTGTTTGACCTGGGCAATGCGCTAGCGCGCAATGATGGGGCGTTGCGCGCAGTGGGCGCTCAGCTTTATGGACCGGCGCCCGCGCCGATTGCCCGCATTCGCGGCCGCCACCGCGTGCGATTGTTGATCAAGGCTGACAAGGGGGTCGCCTTGCAGGACGCGATTGCCCGCTGGCTGGCACCCGTACGGCTCAAGGGCGATCTGCGTCTCGCCGTGGACATCGATCCGCAGAGCTTTTTCTGACCTCCGGCATCTTTTTTGCGCCGCACACAGCGAAGGTTCCGGACGCGGCTTGTGGCACCGCTTATTGCACAACATGGTCTTGTTCCCAGACGTCGGACGTGCCATCGACAGGCATGGCGGAGCCTGCGGCTGCGCTTGATCGCGCGGAGCGCCTGTGACCAGATCCGGTTCCGCAATGCAAGGAAGCCCGATGTCACGCATTGTCCCTCTGACCGAGAGCGACGCGCAACCCGCTTGGCGTCGACCGATCCCTTTGCTGTTTCTGATGGCCCTGGCCATGCCGATCGCATTTGCCACCTGGTCGGCGCTTCTGAACAACTTTGTGATCGAAGTCGCGCGGTTCGACGGCTCTGACATCGGATGGCTTCATACCGTGCGAGAGATCCCGGGCTTTTTTGCCGTGGGTGTGATCGCGATCATCGTCTTTATGCGCGAACAGGTGCTTGCGCTGGTTTCGCTGCTGCTGCTCGGGGTGGCCACGGCGGTGACGGCCTGGTTTCCAACAATGGGCGGCATCCTGACCATTACGCTGCTCAGTTCCATCGGTTTTCACTACTACGAGACCGTCAATCAGTCTCTGCAACTGCAATGGATTGAAAAGCGCAGGGCGCCGCAGGTGCTTGGCTGGATGCTGGCGGCCGGGTCCGCGGCGACCCTGGTTTCATACGGGCTGATCGTGCTGCTCTGGGAGCGGTTGGAGCTGACTTACAACACCGTGTACATGGTGGCCGGCGGGATCACCGTTCTGATGGCCGCATTGGGCTTTGTGCTCTGGCCGCAATACGAGTCCCCGCATCCGCAAACCAAGAAGTTCATTCTGCGCCGCCGCTACTGGCTCTACTACGCATTGCAATTCATGTCCGGTGCACGGCGCCAGATCTTCGTGGTCTTCGCAGGCTTCATGATGGTCGAACGCTTTGGCTTTGAAGTGCACGAAGTCACGTCGCTCTATCTCATCAATTTGGTGCTCAACATGCTCTGTGCCCCATTGTTGGGCAAAGCGGTTGCCGTTTGGGGCGAACGGCGGGCGCTGATCTTTGAATATGCCGGGTTGGTCCTTGTGTTTCTGGCCTACGGCGGGATCTATTTCTTTAGCTGGGGCGTGATACTGGCCGCGGCGCTTTACGTCATCGACCATCTCTTTTTTGCGCTCGCGCTGGCCATGAAAACCTACTTCCAAAAGATTGCCGATCCGGGCGACATCGCGCCTACGGCTGCCGTTGCCTTCACGATCAACCACATTGCCGCGGTCTTTTTGCCGGCCGGGCTGGGGTATCTCTGGCTTGTCTCGCCCGGTGGCGTTTTCCTGCTGGCCTCAGGCATGGCGATGGTCTCTCTCATTCTGGCTCTGATGATCCCGCGTCATCCGGAACCAGGCCGCGAAACCATATTCTGCGAAGCGGTGCCCGCCGCTGCGGAGTAATCCCGAAGGTGCCTTGCGCCAGAGAGGAAGAGATCCTTGGGTGTTTTTGACGAGCCGGGGCGCTTTCTGAGCGGATCGACAATGGGTCATGTCGTGCGCATGACTCTGACAGCCACCGTTGGCTTTGTTTTCATCTTTGCCGTCGATGCGGTCAATCTTTACTGGTTGTCGCAATCCGGAGAGACCGACCTCGTTGCTGCCGCCGGCTTTGCCATGGCCGTGCAGGTGATTTCGCTGGCCGCCGGGATCAGCATGATGGTGGCGTCCACAGCACTGGTGTCGCGCGCCATCGGGGCGGGTCGGGCGGAACTGGCCCGCAGGCAGACAACCTCTGGCGCCATCCTTGCCGTGCTTACACTCGCGCCGCTGGCCCTCGCCCTGATTGTGTTTCGTCATCCCATTCTGAGTTTTCTCGGCGCGCAGGACAACGTGGCTGATCTTGCTGCCCGGTATCTATTGATGTCGCAGACCTCGCTGGCGGTGATCGGCGCGGCCATGGTGATCAATGGCGCAATCCGGGCGCAGGGCGACGCGCGCCGCTCGGTCGCGGTGACCATGGCCGGCGGTTTGATGTCGCTGATCTTTGGCTACCTGCTGATCTCGGTGGCGGGATGGGGTCTGGATGGCGCGGCTATCACCGTGATTATTGCCAGTTTCGCCAACCTCCTGCTGGCCTTCCGCATTGCGCGTAAACATCATGACCTGCTGGCACGCCCGCGACTCGCAGATATCCGCGAAACGTTGAACCCATTCATGCAGATCGCGTTGCCGGCGATGCTGGCCCAGATGTCCCGGCCCTTCGGCATCGTTGTCCTGCTCATCATTGTGGCCCCCTACGGCGCCGAGGCAGTCGCCGGGTGGTCGGTGCTGAGCCGGGTCGTGCTCGTGGCCTTCGGCGGCCTGCTGGCGCTGGGCGCTGCGATCGGCGGAATCTTTGGCCAGACCTTCGGAGCAGGTCAGTTCGACCGGGTGCGCTCGACGTTCCGGGATGCCACGATCTTTTCCATCATCTATGTGCTGGTGGTCTGGGCGCTGCTCTATCTTCTGACGGAACCGATCATCGCGGCGTTTGACGTAAAGGGGGTCGGTGCCGACATCATTCGCACCTTCACGACCTATGGTGCGGGCGGGTTTCTTTTCCTGGCCGGGTTCTTTGTTGCGACCTCGACGTTCAACGTGTTGGGCCGCCCGCGCTGGTCCACCGCCTTCAACTGGGTCCAGGAGGGGCTGCTGACCTGGCCGGCGGGCATGATCATGACGGCCAGCCTTGGCGCCGTGGGTGTGGTGTATTCACAGATGCTGGTCGGTTGTCTGGTCGGATCGGTGGCCTGGGTGGTCGGGCTGCGATATGTCCGGTCACTGAACGCGGAGACAGCGCCGGATCTCGACAAGACCCCGGCGCCCGCACCGGCGGAATAGGAACAGCTTATGCCAACCTACACGGCGTTGACGACATTGCCCGGCCGCAAACCGGCCGAGGCTTTGGGTGCGGCGATGGAACGTCTGTCGCCCGAGCCGACCGGCGTGGGTATCTTTGAGCTGGAGGACGGCTCTGGTCTTTGGGAAGTCGGCGGCTATTTCACCGACACCCCCGACCCCGGGGGTCTGGCGCTTCTGGCGGAGGTGTTTGGGGCCAAACCCTTTGTCGTTTCAGAACTGCCGGACACCGATTGGGTCGCCAAGGTGCGCCGTGAACTGACGCCGGTCACCGCGGGTCGCTTCTTTGTCTACGGCAGCCATGATGCGGATCAGGTGCCCGATGGCAAGGTGGCGCTGCTGATCGATGCGGCAATGGCTTTTGGGACCGGCCACCACGGCACAACGCTTGGATGCCTCCAAGCTCTGGACGCGCTTCTGGAGGCGGGAGTGCAGATGCGCAGAGTCGCCGATATCGGTTGCGGCACCGCGGTGCTTGCCATGGCCGCAGCGCATGCCGCTTTGCAGCGCGGTGCGGCAGGTGAAACACGGATCGTTGCCTCCGATATTGATCCGGTGGCCGTAGAGGTGGCGGAGGCCAATCTGCGCGCCAACGGTCTTGAGGGGCGCGTGCGCTGTGTCGAGGCGGCAGGTTTTGATCACCCGGTGCTGGCGTCTGCGGCGCCGTTTGATCTGATCTTTGCCAATATCCTGAAAGGCCCGTTGATGGCGCTTGCTAGCGATCTCAGCGCCGCGCTGGCGCCGGGTGGGCATGCGATCCTGTCGGGAATTCTGGTCGAACAGGCCGCGGATATAGACGCCCATTATGCCGGTTTCGGCGTCTCACTTGTGCGTCGCGAGGACATTGGAGATTGGGCGACCTTGACCTTGGAGCGCAACCTATAATTGCGGCGAAGTTGCCGCTTTTTTTAGTGTTCCGCCGCACTTTCGCCACAATTCAGCCCTATGGTACAGTATCCAAGGTGGGGGCCTAGGATGCGAAAGAAAGGCCATGTCTGACAATTTTGAGGCGTTTGACCAACGCCTGCGCCGGATCGACAGAACGCGCAGAAAACTGGCCAACGGATATGAAATGCATGTCCAGACCGACGGGCTGATCGTTGCACGCCCGCGCCGAATGCGCTCGATCGGCATATCGCCCCGCGCTTTCATACTCTTCTTTGCCGGACTCTTCCTGTTCAAGGGGCTTTTGATTGCGCACCTTGGAACGGTTTCCTACGGCGAACGGGTTCTGGACCTGTCGCAAGGCAGCGTGATTGAACAAGCTGGCGCATGGGCCATGCAGATTGATCCGATCTCCCAGGAAGTCGCCTCGGTTGTCGCGCCCTACCTGAACTGATCCACGTCACCAGACGGGGATGTTGGCGTAGGTTTTGCGTTTTCTGAGAGGGGGTTGCTCGCAACCAGCGTTGTCTTTCGCTCGGAGTGTGAGCCGCACGCGGGCTGGAAGAGTTCCAAAGCCCGCATTGTATCGTGCCGCCGTTCGAAACGGCTTGTGTTCGCCGCGCGATATCGCGCGGCGCTGTCTTTTTCAGGCGCTCAGCGCACGATGTGGCCGTGTGCAACACCTTCGATGTCGCCGCGGCTCAGTCCGATATCGTCCAGTTCGCGATCTGTCAGGCGCGACAAGGAATTGCGGGTCTGCCGCGTGTCGTTCCAGCTGATGATCAGAGCAAACAATTTGGTGACGGGCGCCAAGATACGGCCAACAAAGCCGGTGGAGCCATAGGTGGAGGTGGTGGTGTCAAAAGCAGCCATAGCCAGGTCCTTTGTATGAGAGTTAAATCCGAACCCCGTTTGGGTATGCACTGGACTTAGTTTGCCCAATATCCCGGCGCAATGGGGGGCAAGTGCAACTTTGATATGCGTTTTGTGAATAGCTCCGTCGGTCCTCACGAAACCGTAACAAATCCTTTTTTTCCGGTCGGTTGGCTGTCGTTGAGAGGCGAAAACCTGCCGCTTTTGACCCTCTTGATGCGCAAGTCATGACATGTTCGACACACAGCCCTCGAAAATGCAGACGACTTGGCAGATGTTCGCGTTTCGTGCTAAAGATAAAAAAGCTTAGAAAAAGACAGACGGGCGGGCAGACATGCGGGTGCTGGGCATCGATCCGGGGTTGCAATGCATGGGGTGGGGCGTGATCGAGCAATCGGGCAGCCGACTCACCCATGTCGCCAATGGCGTTTGTACCACCAAGGGATCTGACCTTTCGGCACGATTACTTTCGCTTTTCGAACAATTGTCCGAAGTCGTGCGGCTCTATCAGCCTGATGAGGCCGCGGTTGAGAAGACTTTCGTCAACAAGGATGGGTCGGGCACGTTGAAACTCGGCCAAGCGCGGGGTGTCGCCTTGCTGGTCCCCGCACGCGCCGGCCTTCCCGTGGGCGAGTATGCCCCGAACTCTGTCAAGAAGACGGTCGTTGGCGTCGGCCACGCCGACAAGCGGCAGGTGCTGCACATGGTCAAGCTGCAATTGCCCGGCGCGCTGCCGACCAGCCCGGACGCGGCTGATGCGCTGGCCATTGCCATATGCCATGCGCGCTATGGTGGTGCACGTGGGGTCACGTTGCGGGAGGTCGGCACGTGATCGGGCACCTGTCCGGACGGCTCGACTACCGCGCCGCCGATCACGTTCTGATCGACGTGCGCGGCGTGGGCTACGTGGTCTATTGCTCCGACCGGACGCTGGCAGGATTGCCCGGGACAGGCGAGGCGGTCTCGCTGTATACCGACCTGCTGGTGCGCGAAGACCTGTTGCAGCTCTTTGGCTTTCTGACCCTCGTCGAGAAAGAATGGCACCGGCTTTTGATGAGCGTTCAAGGCGTCGGAGCCAAGGCTTCGCTGGCCATCCTGGGCACGTTGGGCGCGGACGGCGTCAGCCGGGCGATCGCACTGGGCGATTGGTCAGCCGTCAAGGCGGCCAAGGGCATTGGTCCGAAGACAGCGCAGCGCGTGGTGCTCGATCTGAAAGACAAGGCGCCGGGCGTCATGGGAATGACCGCACCGGCAATGTCCCCAGCACCCATGGTACCGCCGTCCGAGGCAGACACAGTACTTGAAGCCCCTGCGCCTGCGAACCCGGTGGCGGAGGTCACGAACAGCCAGGCCGATGCACTGTCTGCCCTCACCAATCTGGGCTACGGACCAAGCGAGGCCGCCGGCGCTGTGGCGCAGGCACAGAGCGACGTGCCAGAGGCTGACGCCTCTGGCCTCATCCGCGCGGCCTTGCGGCGACTTGCGCCGAAGGACTAGGCAATGACCGGCGCTGATCCCACGCTCCGTCCGGAGCCTCTGCCAGAGGACAATGACCGCGCCTTGCGTCCGCGCGCGCTGAGCGACTTCATCGGGCAGGCCGAAGCGCGCGCCAATCTCGCCGTGTTCATCGCCTCCGCCCGTCAGCGTGGCGAAGCCATGGACCACACGCTCTTTTTCGGGCCGCCGGGTCTTGGCAAGACGACGCTGGCTCAGATCATGGCCCGTGAACTGGGCGTGAACTTCCGCATGACCTCTGGCCCGGTTCTGGCCAAGGCAGGCGATCTTGCCGCGATCCTGACCAATCTCGAAGCCCGCGACGTGCTCTTCATCGACGAAATTCACCGCCTCAACCCGGTGGTCGAAGAGGTACTTTATCCTGCGATGGAGGATTTCGAACTCGATCTGGTCATCGGCGAAGGCCCGGCCGCACGGACCGTGCGGATCGAATTGCAACCCTTCACGCTGGTGGGCGCCACCACGCGGATGGGGCTTTTGACAACGCCTTTGCGGGACCGGTTCGGCATTCCCACGCGCCTGCAATTTTACAGCGTCGACGAGTTGCACGAGATCGTCACCCGCAATGCCATCGGCCTGGGCGCGCCAGCCGATGACGCGGGCGCCCTTGAAATCGCCCGTCGCGCGCGCGGCACACCGCGCATTGCCGGGCGCCTTTTGCGCCGTGTCGTTGATTTCGCAGTGGTCGAAGGGGATGGGCGCATCGACAAGGCCCTTGCGGACCGCGCCTTGACCAGGCTGGGCGTGGATGGTCTGGGGCTCGATGGGGCGGACCGGCGCTATCTTCGCCTGATTGCCGAGCATTATCAGGGCGGCCCTGTCGGGATCGAAACCCTTGCGGCGGCGCTCTCGGAAAGCCGCGATGCGCTTGAGGAGGTGATTGAGCCCTTTCTTCTGCAGCAAGGCCTCATTCAACGCACGCCACGCGGTCGAATGCTGGGCCCGCATGCCTGGAGCCACCTCGGTCTGGCTCCGCCGTCGAGCGACCGGGATCTGTTTTCCTAGATCCACCGCAATCCAGGCGCGCCCCCGCTTGAAGCCCGGTGCAGAGGCGCCTAATCCTGCGCACATGACGGACAGGTTCGACCACAAGGATATCGAGGCACTTTTCACCCGGGCGGACGGTGCGTTTCTTTTTGCCCGCTGGGGCCGGCCGATCGCCCCGGTGGTGATCGGCGTGGAAGACGCAACGCTCTCGACTGTCAAAAGCGCCTTTGAAGCGATTGCCACGCTTGTTGAGCAACCGATCCTGACCGAGACGGATCCCGAGCTTGGCACCAATTGCATGATCTTCTTTTTCCGCGAATGGGACGAGCTGCGTCATGTGCCGGACCTGGACCGGCTGATCCCGGATCTGGCGGACCTGCTCGACAGGCTGGAGCGCGCGGAGGCCAATCAGTACCGCATCTTCCGCTTCGATCCATCCGGGGCGATCCAGGCGGCCTTTGTCTTCCTGCGAATGGATGAAAACCTCTCGGCTGTTCCGGCCGAAGACCTTGCCCTCGCACAGGTGGCACAGACCATGCTGCTTTGGTCGGACACGGCGTTTCGTGACCGCTCGGTGCTGGGCCGGGTACAGGAGCAGACGATCCTGCGCCCCGACATCGCCAGCCTGATCCGCGCGGCCTATGATCCGCGCATCCCGGTGATGTCCGAAGATCCCTCTCTTGCCCTGCGTCTGGCCGCCCGGATCGGTGTCGCGCAATGATGGATGCGAACGAGTTTGCCGCCGCGTGGGAGGCCGGTTGGAACAGCCATGACCTCGACCGTATTCTTGCGCATTACCATCCCGGGATCGTCTTCCGCTCGTCCAAGGCGCAGGCTTTGGTGGGGCAGGGGACGTTGCACGGCCAGGCGGCCCTGCGCGCCTATTGGGCCAAGGCCCTCGAATGGCAGCCGGATCTCAAGTTCACCGTGGTCGACGTCTATGAGGGCCACAACATGCTGGTGATCACCTATCGCAATCACGCCGGTGTCTTGGCTGCAGAGACGCTTCGGTTTGAGGACGCTCAAGTGGTCGAAGCCTCGGCCTGTCACCGGAAGGAGACGACATGACCCATACGTTCGCGCTTCAGGTCTATTATGAAGACACGGATATGGGCGGGATCGTGTATCACGCCAATTACCTGCGCTTCATCGAACGGGCCCGCAGCCAGTGGGTGCGCTCGCTGGGCATCGATCAGACGGCGTTGCGAGAGGCCGGTGTCGTCTTTGTTGTGCGTCATATCGACTGTGATTTCCTGTCTGCGGCTCGGTTTGAAGACCTTCTGACCGTTGAGACGCGCGCCCAGGAGGTCACCGGCGCCAGGCTGCGGCTCGAACAGGTCGTGCTGCGCGACCGGCAGGTGGTTTTCACGGCCCGTGTGACCGTCGTCTCGATGGAACTCTCGGGGCGTCCGATCCGGCTTCCGGCAGAGATTCGCGCACTCGCGGATTGAATTTCCGCCGCAATCGGGTTGGTTCTGGTGGCCTTTGCCGGGAGGTTGGGTTACTTTCTGCTCAAAGAAGCGGGCAAAATACGCCCCGGAGGCCAACGAGCAGGCGGATGGATACGGAAACTCTGGCAGCAGCCCAGGAGATAGATTTCTCTGCTTGGGGACTTTATGCACGCGCGACCTTGACGGTGAAACTCGTCATGGTTTCTCTGATGCTTGCGTCTTTCTGGTCTTGGGCCATCATCATCCAGAAACACATCTTCTTTTCCCGCGCGCGCGGGAAGATGCGGGCCTTTGACCGGGAATTCTGGTCGGGTGAACCGCTGGACGGGCTCTTCGATCAAATTGCCAACGCCCCGCGCAGCGCGGTCGATCGTGTCTTTATCGCCGGAATGGCCGAATGGCGCCGCTCCCATCGCGAGGACGGCGGCTTGATCGGGGGCGCCATGGATCGGATCGACAGATCGATGGACGTGGCCATTGCCAAAGAGGCCGATACGCAGTCGTCGGGCCTGTCGGTGCTGGCCACCATCGGGTCCACGACACCCTTCATTGGCCTCTTTGGGACGGTGTGGGGCATCATGAACGCTTTCATCGAAATCGCCGAGCAGCAAAACACCAACCTCGCCGTTGTTGCACCGGGTATTGCCGAGG
>JBCDEC010000134.1:0-12461 GCA_039179965.1 Pseudomonadota bacterium | reverse complement strand
CGAATTGTCGGGCGGGGATGGCAATGACATCCTGGAAGGGGCCTTTGGAGCCGACGTCCTCTCTGGCGGGTCAGGCAGCGACCAGTTCGTGTTTGCCTTTGGCGACGGTGGGTTCACGGCGGCAACAGCCGATCTGGTGACGGATTATGATGTCATCGATGATGAAATCGGTCTTGCCTTCGGCCTTACTTTTGCGGATCTCAATATCACCGACGGTGCTGGTGGTGCCGAGGTCGCCATTGGTTTCACGGGTGAAGTGCTGGCAACCTTCCAGGGTATTTCGGCGGTTGATCTTGATGCCGGTGAGTTCGTTCTGATCTGAGCTTTCAATGGGCGGATACAGGGTTTTGGCCGTATATCCGCCCACCCCATATGACGCGTGTTATATCGTGTTAAAGAGAAGTGTTAATTAGTGTTACGCACAGGCACCCTTTTCTTATCATGCTGTTTTAAAAGGCTGAATTCCACTTTTCCACAGGGCGTTGACTCCAGAACCACGAAGTCCTGACTCCAGAACCACGTTCAGGTGACTCCGGAACCACGCTGAGCTGACTCCAAAACCACGATAATCCTCTCAGTGACTCCAAAACCACGTTAAATCGAGTAATTTGAATCTGAAACCACGAAAAGCCGCTTGACGTAAATGAAACCACGAAACTAAGGTAGGTGTCACTGAAACCACGATCCCGGCTGTCCAGGCGCTGCGCTGCGTGCGGGCATGAAACCGGGGCATCAACGGGCGCAGTCCCCGGGCATGAGGCAGTTCAATGAACGCATTCCAGGACGCACAGGGCCCCGGCCGGACGCCGCTGCTGCCCGACCGCCATCCGACGGCGGATTTCTTCATCTGCGATGTGCTCGATGCCATCCCCAAGGACGACATGGCGTCCATGGAGCACCCGATCTTCTCGCTCTCGACCCGGCCCGACCGGCGCATCCTGACCTACGAGAACAACGGCACCAAGGTCGAGATCACGCCCTCGGTGAAGGGGCTCGCCACGATCCACGACAAGGACGTGATGATCTACTGCATCTCCCAGCTGATCGCGAAGATGAACGCGGGCGGGGAGCCCTCGCCGACGCTGCACCTGAAGGCGCATGACCTGCTGGTCGCGACCAACCGGGAGACCAGCGGAGACGGCTACCGGCGCCTGCGCGAGGCCTTCGAGCGGCTCTCCGGCACGCGCATCGTCACCAATATCGAAACCGGCGGGCAGGAGACCACCACCGGCTTCGGCCTGATCGACAACTGGCAGATCGAGCGCAAGACCCGCGACGGGCGCATGGTCTCGGTCACCGTGCGGCTCAGCGACTGGATGTACCGCGCGGTCATGGCGAAATCGGTGCTGACGCTGCACCGGGACTATTTCCGCCTGCGCAAACCGCTGGAGAGGCGCGTCTACGAGATCGCGCGCAAGCATTGCGGCGGGCAGACGGTCTGGAAGATCTCGCTGGAGCTCTTGCTGAAGAAATGCGGGTCGAACAGCCCCAAGCGGGTCTTCAAGCAGATGATCAAGGTGCTGATCGAACACGACCACCTGCCCGATTACACTGTCAGCCTGGAGGGCGACCTGGTGGTCTTTCAGAACCGCGAGCGCCTGGTCGAGCGCGACAATGTCGTGCTGCCCCGGCTGGACCCGGACATCATGAACGATGTGCGCATCGTGGCGCCGGGCATGGATCCTTATGCGCTGGAAGCCGCCTGGCACGAGATGTGGATCGACACGGGCTGCCCGAAGCTGCACGACCCGAACGCGGCCTTCCTGGCGTTCTGCCAGCGCCGGGCGGAGAAGGCGGCGGCGGGGTCTTGAGCCCCACCGGGCCGTCCGGGTTCAGAGTGTGTTCCATGGCCATGTCGACAAGGCGCCTTGGCTTGTCTTTCGCATGCTTCCGTGCAGACAAGACCCCCCAGCCAATTTCCTGCCGCTTTCAGATGCTACCGGCCCCGCGATAGGTCATTCTTCATCCCACTGAACGAGACTGCGCCGATGTCCCTGACCGCTCGACCGAACCGCTCGCGCGTCCTTCTGATTGCTGTGCTGGGTGCCTCGGTTCCGGGTGCGCTGATCACCTGGGATCTCGGCAGTGCGCTGTCCTCGGTCGATTACATCCTGCGCACATGGCATTTGCTGACCGTGGCCGCCCAGGTCCTGTTCGCGATCCATGTGTTCACGGCGCCGCGGGGCAGCCTGCCGCGCCAGGGCCTGTCGCCGGTGCAGGCCGGGCTGCTGGTGGCGGTGTTTGCATATGTTCTGGCGCAGATCGTGCTGCGTGGCGGCATAGTCGTCTACTTCTCCGGCATAGGCTGGCTGGTGGACGTGGTGTTCTTCGCAGCCCTTGCGGTCTGGCGGCCCGGGCATGCAGAGCAGGTGGACAAGATCTGGCTAGGCCTGGGGCTGATCGCGCTGGCGCATATGATGATCTTCGCCGCCAGCCTCTACATTCTGCGCGATGTCCCGGACTACCCCTGGATCCAGCGCCCGCCCGGGTTCACCAATATCCGGCATCTTGCATATCTGAGCGCACCGGCGGCGGCGGCTGTCTCGGTGTACTTTCTGATACGGCATCAGAACGCGGCGCTCGCGCTGCTATGCTATGTCGGCGCCGTCTATTTTCTGCTGGTCAGCGGCGCCCGCGGCGGGCTGGTGGGGATGATCGCGGGGATCGCCATAACGGTCGGATTATTGCGCGTGTTCCGGGTGCCCATATTGCGCGGGCGGCTGGTCGTGCTCGTGCTCGTCTCCCTGGTATTGGTTCCGGCAACTGAACCGGTTCGCGGCTATTCTTTCGACACGATTATCGAGCGTTTCATCGACAACGTGGATGCCAATTTCAAGAATCTGGACACAGCGCGGATCGAGACATGGCAAGCGGCCTACCAGCTGTTTCTGGACAACTGGCTTTGGGGCACGGGGCCTGTGCCGCTTCAGTTCTTGGCAGAGGATCCGCCTCTGGCAGGCAAGAACCACCCGCACAATTTCATCTTGCAGATGCTGCACCAATGGGGGCTGCCCGGGACCCTGCTGATCTGTGCCGCGGCCAGTGTGTTCCTGTTGCAGGCGCGATTGGCTGACACTCAGTCCATCGCTGACAAGGCCCCCACGATCGCCATCGTATCATGCATGCTGACCCATGGCCTGATAGATGGCGGGCTGTTCTATCCGTTCTCGGTGGCGATCTTCCTGGTTGCTTTCGCCGACCTGACCCGCCCGAAACCCTCGGGCGGGGGGTCTTTGTAGCAAAAGCCCCAGCCCTCTACGCCAGGGCAAACACGAAATCATCCCGATCAAGATCGTCTGCGGTCAAGCCGGACAAAAGGATAGAGTTATCCAGGAACGAGATAACCGCCCCCTCGGTGCTGTCCGTGATCGTCAAAGCACTTATCGCAGACGCCCCCCTGACCCCGGACAGGTCGATCTTTTCCAGTCCGTCATTGGCGAAGTCGGTGATCACGTCCGCACCCCAATCGTCTTCGAAGACGAAGCGGTCTGTTCCGGAATCGCCTGTGAGCGTGTCGTCACCTCCGCCCCCGTGCAGAACGTCATCGCCCAACCCGCCAGACAGTTCGTCATCATCGCCGTCCAGCAGTGCGTGCACCGAAACAGCATCGATGTCGAAGTCGGCGCCGCCCTCTGCCTCGGTCAGATGGAAGCTGATCGTCGTTGTGGCCAGGTTGGCTGTGAAGTCCAGCGTATACGTGTCCAGGCCAGGATCCGGATCGTCGGTGATGGTCGCCAGGATCTCCGATCCCGCGCGCACCACCAGCGTGCCGCTGGTCCCGAAATTGACACCTGCGTCGAACATCAGGCGGTAGCTTTCGCCCGGTGCGGTTGCGATCTCCTGGCTCAGAATGCTCCCTGCCGCATCGGTCCAGCCGCCAAGCGGGACCGAATAGCCATCCGTGGCGCGCGCCGCCCCGCCCGCGAAGACGCCGCCGCCGGGGCCATCCAGCTGCCAGCCGGCCGGGGACGCGCCAGAGCCTGTGCCGCCCGAGACGTCTTCGAAATCACCGTTTGCGATCAGGTTCGGTCCCGATGTTTCGTACGCCTTCGGCTGAACCGCATGCACAGAGACCGCGTCGATGTCGAAATCGGCACCGCCTTCGGCATCGGCCAAGGTGAAGCTGAGCGTGGTTGTCGTCGACACTGCCTTGAACTCAAACAGATAGGTGTCCAGGCCAGAATCCGGATCGTCGGTGATGGTCGCCAAGATCTCCGATCCCGCGCGCACCACCAGCGTGCCGCTGGTCCCGAAATTGACACCTGCGTCGAACATCAGCCGGTAGATGCTGCCTGGAAGCGCCTCGATGTCCTGGTTCAGCACATTTCCAGCAGCAGAGGTCCAGCCGCCAAGCGGGACGGAATAGCCATCCGTGGCGCGCGCCGCCCCGCCTGCGAAGAGCCCGCCGCCGGGGCCGCCGAGTGCCCAGCCTGCGGGTTCGGCGTTTGATCCCGTCCCACCCGAGGTATCTTCGAAATCGCCGTTTGCGACCAGGTTTGGCCCCGAGGTCTCGTACCACTCTGTCTGAAGCGCTTTGACAGAGACAGAGTCGATGTCGAAATCCGCCCCGCCATCCGCTTCAGCCAGGATAAAGCTGATCGTCGTGGCGCTTGAGACCGCGGTGAAGTCGAAGATATAGCCATCAAGCCCCGGATCGTCATCGTCGGTGACGGTTGCCAGGACCTCTGATCCCGCGCGCACCTCCAATGTCGCGCTGGCGCCAAAATTGACCCCTGCATCGAAGGAGAGCCGGTAGCTTTTCCCGGGCGTTGTTTCGATCACCTGGCTCAGCACGTTGCCTGCACCTGCGCTCCAGCCGCCAAGAGGGACCGAGTAGCCCTCGGTCGTGCGCATCTCGCCACCGGCGAAGAGCCCCCCTCCAGGCCCCGACAAAGACCAGCCAACGGGTTCTACGCCTGATCCGCCGCCGCCATAGGCTTCGTCAAACCCTCCATTCTCAAGCAGTTCCGGACCTGAAACTCCTGGCCATTCCGCATGCAGCGCCTGCAGCGAGACCATGTCGATGTCGAAATCCGCCCCGCCGGATGCGGCTTCCAGGGTGAAGCTGAGCGTTGTGCTGGCGGCATCGGCGGTGAAGTCCACCGAGTAGCTGTCCAGGCCCTGGTCGGGCCCATCGGTGATCCTGGCGATCACCTCCGATCCGGCGCGCACGACCAGTGTGGCGCTCGGTCCGAAGTTGACGCCTGCATCGAAGGTCAGCCGGTAGCTTTCGCCCGGTGTTGTGTCGACTTCCTGGCTCAGAACATTCCCGGCCCCGGAACTCCAGCCGCCCAGCGGCACCGCGTAACCTTCGGTTGCGCGTGCCGCGCCGCCGGCAAACACGCCGCCGCCCGGGCCGGAAAGCGTCCAGCCAGCGGGCTCGGCGCCCGATCCCGTTCCGCCGGAGATATCCTCAAAATCACCATTCGTCAGCAGTTCCCGGCCGGTGGGGGTCAGCCATTCGGTCGGATCGCCGATCAGCCGTTCGGCACTCCAGCCACCGTTGATATCGTCGGCATCCGGTGTGCCCAGCACCGTCTGGAGAGCGCCTTCGCGCGCGGTCTGGCCCGCATCTGAAAGCAGCACGGCTTCCGCAGGTTCAAGGGCACGGTCAAAGACGGTGACATCCTCGATCGTGCCGTCGAAGAAGTTCTTCAACCGCAGGTCATCGCGCCACCGCGATGCGGTCGAGGCACCCAGCGCGGTCTCATAGGTGTTGCCCAGCATGCCGAGTGCGAACCCGTCATCCGCATCGGCAATCTCGCCATTCACGTAGAGTGCGATCGTCTCCTGATCGAAAGTGAAGGCGACATGATATTCCTCGCCCGCTTGGATCTTCTCGTCACGGTACTTGAGCGTCCGGCTGTCCTGCGTGCCCTGGAAGCGCACATGGAGGTACTGGTTGTCATGGATGTAGATGGTCAGGTGGCCACCATCCTGGTAGCCCGAGTGATCCTTGGACAGCAGCGTCTGTTCGCCCTCGCCCGGCGTGTCGGCGATGAAGCTGAACGCCCAGCTGCCTTCGCGCTGCGCCAGGTTGCCCTGATGCGGCAGGATCTGGACATCGTCGACACCGTCGAAGCTGCCCCCGGGCGCCTCCATCAGCAGCACGGGCGGATCGGCTGCCTCGAGGCTGCTGGCAAGGGCGACCTCTCCTGCCTCCAGGAACGGGTTTGACGAGAAGGAGATCGGATCGGCGGCCAGCGGGTTGCCCGCGATGTCCCGGCTGTCATAGCCGAAGATCTCGGTTCCATCTGCCGCGAGCGAGGTCTTTGCGGTTCCGGTCGGGGCAACAGCCTCCTGGATCTCGTCCACAGTCGTGACAATGCCGAAATGGGCGCCTGCGTCGGTCTCGATATCGTCCTCGGTGACCAGATCGCCGAAGACGATGGCGTAGCCCAGGATATCCTCGTCATGGGCGCCGCCATTGTTGCCCTGCTGCGAGTACACCTGGACGATCGACATGGCGTCGTCGTCGACACCGTCGCCATCGCTGTCATAGGCCTTGTAGGTGATGTCCAGGATATTGGTCGTGTGCCCGATGATCTTGATCTGATCTTCCTCGCGGTTGAAATCCGCGATGATGTCGATGCCGAACAGATCGACCCAGTGATCGTGGATCCGCCGGTTTTCACCCGCCACGCCATGCCATTTGATGGTGCGGTCATCCTGAATGTGCTTAAGCAGGATGTCCTTTTTCCCGTTGATCTGGGTCTGGATGTAGAACGTGTCCCGGCCTGCGCCGCCTTCCAGCACATCATCTGCCGCCAGGGGCTGGTCGATCCAGTCCACCAGCTTCAGATATGTCGGATCGATCGAGGGGTCCGGAAAGTCGCGCGAAGGCTCTCCCAGAACCAGCTGGCCGGCGCGTTGTTCGCCCGCATCCGAGCGTGCCCACAGAAGGTCGTCCCCGTCGCCGCCGCGGACATAGTCGTTGCCGCGGCCGCCATCCAGCGTGTCATCGCCTGCCCCGCCATGGATGGAATCGTCGCCATATCCGCCCTCGATGGAGTCGTCTCCGGCGCCGCCCTCCAGGGTGTCGTCTCCGGCCTCTCCCTTGATGATGTCGTTGCCGCCGGCGCCCGAGATGCTGTCATCCGAGGCGATCATCGGCTGGGGGCCGGATGGATTGGTCAGCGCCGCGCCAGGGCCATTCAAGATCAGATCGGCAATCTCGGGCTGTGTCAGAACGTCTTCCGGTGTGTACCCGCCCCAGACGCCGAACTCTGCGATGGCGCCGTCGAAGGCACGCTGTAGTTTATCGTCATCGACCCCGAAGATCTGGGCTGTGTCGTTGACATCCGTGCGGTAGCTGTCCGCGCCCAGAACCCATGGTTCCTCGTTCTGCAGCAGATAGGCTTCGCTGTGCTGGCCGGGCGTATCCGTGTCACCGTCCAGCCTGTTCCAGGCGTTGTCCGGGATGGCGACACCATCCACGAACACCGTGATGCCGGTGGCCGCGAAGTTGACGGCGATGTGGTGCCAGGTGCCCTCGGTCAGTTCAGGGCCCGTGGTCTCCCAGGTCTGGTTGCTCCAGCGCCCGTCGCCATCGGCAAAGCGCAGCAGCAGCTGGCCTTCATCGGTATGGCCGATCCGGACGTGCCCGCCTTTCTCAAGGCCCGAGTGGTCTTTCGCGATCATGGTCGAGTTGCGCGTCAGGTCATCGGGCCGCACAAAGAACGCAATGGTGCCCTGGGTTACGACCATGTTGTCGGCATGATCGATGAAGGCGAAATCGTGCTCGCCGTCGAACTCCAGGGCGTTGACCGCGACATTGTCCGGGCCGGTCGTCAGCCCATCCGTCCGCAACAGGGCCTGGTTCTCGTAGAGGCGGTAGGCCTTGGCGGTCGGGCCGCCGCGTGCATCCGCA
This sequence comes from Pseudomonadota bacterium, assembly GCA_039179965.1. GTDB lineage: Bacteria > Pseudomonadota > Alphaproteobacteria > Rhodobacterales > Rhodobacteraceae > Marinibacterium. Next base: position 4,591 of record JBCDEC010000134.1, on the reverse strand, counting down.
TAGGCGCCATCGGCAATACCGTCCGCATCGACGAAATCGTAGAACGCAAGCGCACCGGGCAGGCCCGTGGCCGCAGTGGTCGCAGGCGCCAGCGTTTCCGAAGCGCCCGTGCCAGTGATGGTAACACCTGGCGCGTCCTGCGTGCCCAGCTGATCGAAGGGATAGCGTGTCTCCTCCGGTCCTTCGGATGTTGGGTCGGCCAGGCTCGACATGACCGAGGCATCGTTGAGATACGGATTGTCGATGAAGTCTTCAGGCGCCCCGGTGACTGGGCCCAGCCCACCCTGGGCGTCCCGGGTGTCATAGCCATAGACCACCTGTCCGTTGATGGTGGTCATCTTGGTTTCGCCAACGGGGAACAGAGCCTCGGCGACTTCGGCATAGGTTTCGACAATGCCGTAGGTAACGCCTGAATCTGTGATGATATCGTCTTCTTCGACCCGGTCGCCAAACACGACAAGCTGCCCGATCAGGTCGCGGTCATGGGCGCCGCCATTGCCGTGCTGCTTGGAGATCACCGTAACGATGGACTCCATGTCGCCGTCGCTGTCGATGTCGCGGTATTCGATCGTGTGCACGGTGGCCGTGTGCCCGATCACGGCGATCTGATCTTCGCCCTTCACGAAGTCCGCAATCATGTCGATGCCGAACAGATCAACCCAGTGATCGTGAAGGTAGGTGTTCTCACCAGCCACGCCGGCCCAGTTGATCGTCCCGTCCTGGCGCACGTGCTTTTCGATGATCTCCAGCTTCCCGTTGATCTGCGGAGAGATCAGGAAGACGTCGCGGCCGCCGCCGCCGATCATGATGTCGTCTCCGACCAGCGGATGATCTTCCCATCCGATCAGCTTCTGGCGTTGTGCGTTCACATGCCCATCGGGATTGTCCGGACGCGTGGGCGCGCCGATTGCAAGCTGCCCGATCCTCTGTTCCCCGCCATCCGAGCGGCTGATCAGAAGGTCGTTGCCAAGCCCGCCGATGATCAGGTCCGAACCGCGGCCGCCATCGATGACATCGTCGCCGTCTCCGCCATGGATGCTGTCATCGCCATATCCGCCATGGATGCTGTCATCGCCGCCAAGCCCATCGATGCTCTCGTCCGCACCACCGCCCTGGATCAGGTCGATCCCCTCGGTCGGGGTGTCCGTGGTCGCGATATCCAGCGCGTCTTCGATGAAATGCGAGGGGTGATAGTCCTCGGTCGGAACGATTGGAACATCGGCAGGCGGGTCGGTGAAGTCGCTCACCGACTGGTACATCGCGCTTTGATCCACCGTCAGGCCATCGATCTGCAGGTTCAGGGCCTGACCGCCCCAGGCATCGAAGTAGAGCAGCTCGACCTCGTAGAGCCCGCCCGCGAAGTTCGCCACACGCACGGTTTCCTCTGCCCCGCGCGTATCGGCGAACTCGGAAAAATCGGCGCCGCCGATCTTCAGCGAGAACCCATCATCCGAGATCACGGAAATCGCATGCACGCCCTCGGGGATATAGATGAAGCCTTTGAAGACCATGCCCGATGGGCCCATCTCGAACGCGTCGCCCGGTGCGCCCTGGATCGAGGCCGCATCATCGGCCAGAAACTCGGCCACGGTCGTGTCACTGTCCCGGCTGCCATAGGCAATGCTGGTGGCCGTAAAGGTGGAAACCGCCGGTCGCGTGGCGATGATCTCCTCCAGATCCTGGATCGAGCGGATAGATCCGTTGGTGATGTAGACCTCGCCGGCCAGTCCGGTGCCTCTGCTCGGCACGCCTGTGGTGTTGCTCTCGGAGATGGCTGGGTTCATGCCGGCGGGTGTGTCGACGGCGGATGCGGTGAAGTGCGGGTATGGGTTGGTCACGGTCTGCCTCCTGGCTGCCGCGTGCCTGGCCCCCGCACACGGCATTGTCTGTTCGAGTTCGTCCAGATTCGAAAGACGCGCAAACTCGCTCGCCCACAGACCCCCGGCGAAAGCCAAGGATGTCTGCGCCTCCACCCGTAACACCTCTCCGAAACCCGGTCAGGGTGTCGGCGAGGGACAATAACGGCAAGCGGAATTGGCTGGATTTGGCGCGCTCGGACGCAGAAGTTTGCAACTCGCGAACACTTTGGCGCAGTGCGCAATCAGATTATGGCTGAACTGCGGCGACGTGCACAAATCCTGCAAAGAACCTGCAGGAACTGACCGAAATAGCCTTTGCATTATAGGAGGTTAACAACACTTGAACGAATCACTTATCGCCATATTGGCGGGCGGCATGACGTCTGGTCTTCCGCCGGGAATTGCATGGCGGATCTCTGATATCTGAACGGTAGGCGGACTCCCGACCCCCGCTCCTTCCCCCCGCATGCAGGAGAAGATCCTACCCTTCCATATCCGTATCCACACGATGCCCGTATCGTGGGCCAAACGCTTCCCCCTGGGCTATTCTCCCAGACGCTTGATCAGCGGCCCCGGTCAAAGTCTCCCTCGCCGGTGGGTTTCGTTGTCGTGCTTCTGTGCCGGTTCAGTAGGAACCACTCCGGCACGGGGTGGGGGTCCATCCCCGGACAATTGCCTTCAGCTGGAGGCCGGCTAGAAGGCAAGCCGTAGCGACCATTTTTGATGCCCAGAGAATGGTCGGGCGAAACTGAAGTGGAAGCTCGAGAGTGCTGCTTTCACTATCACGGACGGTAGTCGCTTAATGGGTACAAATCAAGAACAACCGAGTGGGAAACTGGAGACTCATTTCACCCCAACCGGTCGGTTTGCAGCCCAAAACCACTGGTGGACTCTCGCGGTTTCAGCCAACGGCCACCGGGGGGAGGATAAAAATCAAGGGCGTGTCACGTACCACCACTTGGGGTCAATCCACGAATCTTTATTTGGTATGGCATTTGAAGTTCGTGTATCGACCCATGTGTGGATGCCCCTTCGGGGTCAAGGTGCTTTCGGACGTCTGAGCTGAGAGATCGCTGCAGTCATGTGTCAGGCCTGTTGTGCGGTTCCCGAACTTGTCATGACCGCTGGCCAGTATGGTGATACGCGGATTGGATGCTCATCAGTGAACCGGGCTTGATGCTCTTGGGTCGATACGGCTTTTTCCAATCCCGATCGGACGATCGCTTGCCCTTACGTTCCGGCGCTCCTCTCTCCCGTCGGTGACCTGGGCGCGCTGCTTATGCCGCCGCAGGACGTTGGTAAGGCTCGTCGCGGATCATCATGGCCCAGAGCCCCCGCGCCATCTGGAGATCCGCAAGAACTCGATGATTTGAGGCGTTCTGTCTCTTTTCAACGCGGATTGGCGCTCTGTATGGCCGGACCACACTGATCGAGGGGTGTTTTCCGGTTTCTTGGACGGACTCATCCCAAGGCGGCCTTGCGTTCATGGAAGATCAGGCGATCGAAGTTGTAGGCCAGATTGGCCAACGTCAGTTTCGCCTCGGCCCGGGCCAGGCCGATTGTGCGGATGAACAGTCCAAAGCGGTTCTTCTGTTGGGCAAAGACATGCTCGACCCGGGCGCGTATCGACGATTTTCGTGCATTCGCTCGTGACGCCGCCTCCGGCATGGCTCGACCATGCGGTTTGCGCCTGTGGATGCGGCTGGTCAGCCCGTTCTTGGTCAGCCACTGCTCGTTCTTCTTCGAACGATACGCGCTGTCCGCCCAGACCTCGGACGACGTGTTCTCCTTCGTGACGAGGCGTTTAAGCATCCGCCCGTCCGCGTCTGAGGCGCTGGTCACGGCAGCCTCGCGTATGAAGCCGTATCTCCGGTCAATCGAGATATGGGACTTGTAGCCAAACACCGGTGTCGCGATCTGCGGCAACGGCGTCCCGTCTGGACGGTAGCGGATCTTGCCGCCAATCTTGACTGTCCAACGTGCGCTGACGTCTTTCTGGCGTGCCTTGTTGGGTTCGTCCGGCCAGATCTCATCGGCGGTCTTGCCCGCTTTGATGGCTTCTTTCTCGGCATCTGTGTTGCGCTGCTTGGGCGCGGGCACCAAAGAGGCATCCACGATTTGGCCGGACATCGGGATGTACGCTTTCTTCTTCAGTTGCCAATCGAAGGCCTTCATCACGCGCCTGAGCGTACCCGTCTCGGTCAGTCGGTTGCGGAAATGCCGGATGGTGTTTTCATCGGGCGTTGGTACACCGAGATCAAAACCCAGGAACCGCATCCACGACAACCGGTCACGGATCATGAACTCCATTTTGGCATCGGAGAGGTTGTGCTGGGCCTGCAAGATCAGCGCCTTGAACATCGACACGGGGTCAAAAGGCGGACGACCCCCCTTTGATCCATCGCCATAACCGAGGCCTTCGACCAGCCAGCCGCGGAAGTACTCAAAATCGACCGCGGCCCCGGAAGAGCGTTGCTTGTGCCTGTTGTTCGGTCGTCATCACCGGCACAAAGCGCATTGTCGGCCGACTTGCCGCCTCTGCGATCGCCTCGGCGTCATTAGCGTCATTCTTTTGCCGCTTGACGAAGGGTTTGTCCTGAGACCCGACTTCCCTCCAGCCACTGGGAGAATCCGTAGATTGATTTCTGGTCTCATGCGGCCTGGTTTTCCAGTGCCATCTTCGCTGCAAATTCGTCTGGCGTGAGATTGCCTAGGGATGAGTGTGGTCTGTT
>JBCDEC010000133.1:0-12544 GCA_039179965.1 Pseudomonadota bacterium | reverse complement strand
CTGGCATCGAGCCAATGTAGGTCCGACGATGGCCGCGGATTTCGCTTTCATCCCGCACGCCGCCGAGCGAGATGCGAATAAATTCGCGTCCCGTTGCCTTGGCAACCGACTTGCCGAGCGAGGTCTTGCCAACACCCGGAGGCCCGACAAGGCACAGGATTGGACCTTTGAGCTTCTTGGACCGTTGCTGCACGGCGAGATACTCAACAATCCGCTCCTTGACCTTCTCAAGACCGTAGTGATCCGTGTCGAGAATGTCCTGAGCGCGGTGCAGGTCCTTCTTCACGCGGCTTTTTGTGCCCCACGGAATGGCAAGCATCCAGTCAAGGTAGTTGCGCACCACTGTCGCTTCCGCGGACATCGGCGACATGTTCTTGAGCTTCTTCAGCTCCGCATCCGCCTTTTCCCGCGCTTCTTTCGACAGCTTGGTTTCGTTGATTTTTCCTTCGAGTTCCGCAACTTCGTTTGAGCCATCCTCGCCATCGCCGAGCTCTTTCTGAATGGCCTTCATTTGCTCATTCAGGTAGTACTCGCGTTGGGTCTTTTCCATCTGGCTTTTGACCCGGGTCTTGATCTTTTTCTCGACCTGGAGAACCGAAAGTTCGCCCTGCATCAGGCCATAGACCTTTTCCAACCGTTCAGACACCGAGAGGGTTTCCAGAAGGTCCTGCTTTTGGTCGACCTCAATGCCCAAATGGCCGGCCACGAGATCGGCCAGGCGTGCGGGTTCGGTCGTGTCGCCGACCAGCGTCAGCGCTTCGTCGGGGATGTTCTTTCGCACCTTTGCGTAGCGTTCGAACTCATCTCCGACGGTCCGCAAGAGCGCGGTCGTCGCGGCCGGGTCGCCAGGCATTTCGGTGAGATATTCAGCGCTTGCCTCGAAGTAGTCGTCGTTTTCCAGAAACTCGGTAATGGTCACCCGCGCCTGGCCTTCGACCAGAACCTTGACGGTGCCATCGGGAAGTTTCAGCAATTGCAACACGTTGGCAAGTACGCCGACCCGATAGATTCCATCGGTTGTGGGTTCATCTACAGAGGGGTCGATCTGGCTCGACAGCAGGATCTGCTTGTCATCGGCCATCACCTCCTCAAGCGCGCGAACGGATTTCTCGCGTCCTACGAACAGCGGCACGATCATATGTGGAAAGACCACAATATCGCGCAGCGGAAGGACGGGATAGGAGGCGTTAATGGGCTCTTTCATGCTCTGTCCTTATCATTGGCAAGATGGCACCGGTCCCAAATAGGCAACACTTGGCCATCTCCTGTCTTGGAAAGCGTAAAATGGGGCTAAGTGCACCGGCTTTCAACTGGCTTAGATATAGAGCGTAGTTTGCCCGGACCACATGGCGAGCACAAGCACTGGGTCACCGAATGGTTTAGAGCGTGTCGCAGGTCACGCGAAGCCTGGGGTGTCCGCAACGGCCGGACCGGCACGGCACAAACCGCGCCAGACCATACGCACCATGGCGCAGGCCTGACGGGAATCAGATCCGTGAGTGGTCTGGCTTACCCGAAACAGCGTCGTTTCGGGCCCGCAGACGCTAACGCGCTGCGTATTCCTGGGGGTAGTCATCCACATACTCGCGCTGCGCGCGAATCTGCTCAATTGGAATCACCTCTGCGGAGGATGGAACAGAAACCGGACCATCCGAAGGCATCATACGCAATGTATCTGCCAAGCCTTCGTAGGCACCTTCAGACACTTTCCGCAGGTTCTGCGCCAGCCGCATGTGACGGTCAAGCGTCACGTCGAACTGAATCAGATCGCCGGTGTCCAACATGTCCCCTTTTGTGTCAACTGATTGACTGCAAAAGGCTAAATCACCGTGATCCTCGCACCAGATCACCGCTTTTTTGTCTTTTTGATCGCTCCAAAGTACGACGCCAAACATCCCGCGCATCCCATCTTTGTTTCTAATAGTTTGCGCGAGTTTCAGGTTCCCATGAACCATTAACTCTGACTAACACATTTGCATTTTGTGTCGTATTTGATAGCCTGGCGACGCAGAGTAGAGGCACGGCTGACGCAAACCTGCGTCGATGACGCGCAAAATCGCAACTGGTTGACGTCCTGACATGAACTACCCACACACACTCGACACTAAAGACGCGAAAATGACATCTGAACATCGGACACCGGCGGAGCTTCGCAGCATGTTCGGCGCAAATCTGCGCTTGCTTTCCGCACCCTACCCTTCCATCGCCGAACTTTCCCGCAGACTGGGAATCAACCGTACACAATTCAACCGATACTTGTCTGGTGAGAGCTTTCCGCGCCCCGACATTCTGGCACGAATCTGCGCATTCTTCGAGTTGGATGCCCGGATCTTGCTGGAACCCGTCGGTGCCTTGCGCCACTCCAACGATATCCTGACCGGCGAAGAACTGGCGGACTTCGTGGGGGCCGGCGCAACGAACGTCCTCGAAGAGGATTTTCCCAACGGTTTCTACCGGTTTACCCGGCGGTCTTTCGTGAATGACGATAAGTTCGTGGTGGGCCTGGTTTATGTCTACCGCAAGGACGGCGCCACCTATGTGCGCGGTTATGAGGCCAAGGAAGCCATGCAGCAGCAGGGGATGAACGTCGATCAGGGTGCGCGCGAGTTCCGCGGTTTTGTCACCCGGCAGGAAGACGGCATCGCCGCGGTGATGTCGCGGCGTCAGGCCATGACCTGTTCCTTCAATTACCTGTCACGCATCGCATCGTTTGAGAACAATTTCTGGGTCGGGTACGCAACACGCACAGTGCGGGAAAGCGTCACCGCACGCCGCGCCGTCCGCATGGTCTACGAGCATCTCGACACCAACCGGTCCGACATCATGAGCGCCGCGCGCAGCACCGGATACATTGACGAGGCCGATGTGTTGCCGTTCCATATGCGCCTGCTGCAACCCGAGGCGGAATTCCGGTAAACCCGCCACGAATGTCGGCAGGCCACATAAATCGGCAGGCCACAAAGACAGGCGGGGAACAAATGTCGCGCGCAGAAAGGGCCGCGTCGCGAAATGGCCTGCGCCTAGCCTAACATGAGAGCAAAGCTGGAGAGGTATCAACCAAGAGACCTCAACCGCTTATGCCGCCTCTTTCATCGTCCGTGACCGACATCTCCGCCGTCCGCGCCCCGATCGCGCGCGCAAACGGCCTGCCGAATGCCCATTACACTGACCCGGCCGTGCATGCCGAAGAGACCCAGGCCCTGTTGATTGATCAATGGGCCGGTCTGGCGGTGGCCGCGCAGGTGCCCGAGCCTGGCGATGCGCAGCCCATCACCTTCCTCGGGATTCCGCTGTTACTGCTGCGCGACAAAGACGGGACCGTGCGCGTATTCGAAAACATCTGCCGTCATCGCGGCATGATCCTCGTCGATGCGCCCCGCCGGATCGAAGGCGTCATCCGCTGCCCCTATCATTCCTGGTGCTATGCGACCTCGGGGGCGCTGGTTTCCACACCGCATGTGGGCGGTCCCGGGCAAAACAGCCATGACGGGATCGACCGGCATGAATTGGGTCTCAACGAGGTGCGCAGCCACGTGTGGCGCGACGTGGTCTTTGTGAACATCTCCGGCACCGCCCTGCCCTTTAAAGATGCACATGCCAATGTCGTGACCCGCTGGTCAGAATTCGATCAACCGCTCTTTCATGGCGGTGCAGACAGCACCTTTACGCTGACGGTGCAATCGAACTGGAAACTGGCGGTCGAAAACTACTGTGAAAGCTATCACCTGCCCTGGGTCCATCCCGGCCTGAACAGCTATTCACGGCTCGAGGACCATTACCATATCGAAGCTCCGGATCTTTTTTCCGGCCAGGGCACGCAGGTGTATCGCCAAATCCAAGGCGACACCGGCGGGACATTTCCCGATTTTGACGGCCTGAGCGCCAAATGGGACACCGCTGCCGAATACATCTCTTTTTTCCCCAATGTGCTCTTTGGTGTGCACCGCGATCATGCCTATGCAATCCTTCTGATCCCGGAAAGCCAGGGGCGCACCCGCGAAGAGGTCCACATTTACTACGCCACGCCGCAAACCGACACTGCATTGCGCCTCAGGAACACCGCGCAGTGGAAGGAGGTGTTCGAGGAGGACATCTTTGTGGTCGAAGGCATGCAGCGGGGGCGCAACGCACCGGGATTTGACGGAGGTCGGTTTTCGCCGGTGATGGATGGGCCCACACATCTGTTTCATGCCTGGGTCGCGGCACGGATGGATCATCACAGGCGACAGCATCAAGCCGCCGAATGACGGCACTGGAATCGCGTCTTCTGACCGCCCACGCGGCCGGAGATCACAGAACGCTCGTGACGCTCTATAAGGATGCGGCCGCTCAGGCCGACACGGTTCAGGCGCGGGCCTTTTTCCTGACTCAGGCTTATGTCTACGCGCTTGACTGCGCATCGCCTGAGGCCACCGCCCTGCGGGCTGCTCTGGTTGATCTTGGCTGCGAGACGCCGCTTTAAGCGGTGACCTCTGCCGCCACCGGGCCGGTCTCTCGCAGTGCCAGCAGGTCATAAAGATGCCAGGAGGCGTGACCCAGAACAGGAAAAACCAGAAAGAGCCCCAGAAACCAGGGGGCCAGGGCCACAAAGGTCAAAAGCGCCAGAACCATACCCCAGATGAGCATGACCGGCAGATGCCCGGCCACGTAGCCGATGCTCGTGATCATGGCGGTGATGAAATCCACCTCCCGGTCAAGCAGCATCGGCAGGGACAACACCGACATCATGAACAGCACAAGGGCAAATCCGGCGCCCACAACCGATCCGAACGTCAGCATTTTCAACCCGGCGGCGGTGGCAAACACCTCGTAGCTTGATGACACGTTGGTCATTGGCGACAGTCCCAGGAACAAGGCAAAGATCGTGTGGCCGACGAAGAACCAGAACAGGAAGACCACGACGATCAATGCGCAAAGCCAGGGCAACTGACGTCCCGCCTCGCCCCAGATCACCCCCAGGATCGACGACCATGGCGTTGGCTGACTGGCTTGAATGCGGCGCGACACTTCGTACAGCCCGATGGCCGCAAACGGGCCGATCAACGGAAATCCGATGACAGCCAGGATCAGCCAATAGCTGGTGCCACTTGCGGCCGTCACCCAGGCAAGCGCCCAGCCGATGGCTATGTAGATCGCGGCGAACACCAGTCCGAACACCGGGGCCCTGCGAAAATCACGCAAGCCGCGGATCAGCGCCTCACGCAGAATGTCTCTGGTAACGTCACGGAACGCCGGCGCCCCCAGCGTCTTGTCCCCAGTCTGGTCCTCCCCCATGCGCCTTCCCTCCTCATGGCAACGCAGGTCGTGTCGCGGGCCAATTGGTCATCTCGTGCCAGGCGCCCCCAAGAGCAAGGATATCCCCATCCGACCCGCGCCGTCCAATAATCTGCAGCCCCATTGGCAGGCCGTCCGCGCCAAAGCCAATCGGGATACTCAAGGCCGGCAGGCCAAGGAGCGAGGCCGGCACCACGACTTCCATCCACCGATGGTAGGTATCCATTGCCTGACCATTGATCTCCGACTTCCAGGGTTCCTCGATCGGAAAGGGCCAGACCTGGGCGGAGGGCAAAACCAGCGCGTCGTAGTCGTCAAAGAGCCGCGCGGCGCAGGCAAACCACTCCGAGCGCAGAACACTGGCGGCATGAATGTCCATCGCAGACAGGGCCTGACCGCGTTCCAACTCCCAGATGGCGCTGTCTTTCAGCTTGGCTTCGGGCGTCGCCAACGGCGCCAGCTTTGCAGCTACCGACCAGGACCGCAATGTCGTCCAGCTGTCCCAGATCTTTTCTCTCGCAAAGGGCGGGGCCAGATCCGACACCTGCGCGCCGGCATCTGCCATCTGATCCAGAGCGGAGCGTGCAAGCGCAAGGATGCCCGGCTCAAAGGCAAAGGCACCGCCCCAGTCGCCCAGCCAGCCAAGGCGTTTGCCAGCGAACCCACCTGTCGCCAATGGTGTCACCGGCGCATAAGGCGCGCCATGAGGTTGACGTGGATCGGGGCCGGACATGACATCCAACAACAGCGCCAGATCTTGCGGGGCGCGGGCCATGGGCCCAAGCGTGGACAATTGATGCAGAAACGTGTCCCCAACGGCCTCGGACGGAACACGCCCCCAAGAGGGACGCAGCCCGTAGACATTGTTCCAGGCGGCCGGATTGCGCAGGCTGCCCATCATGTCCGACCCATCTGCAATGGCAAGCATGCCCGTGGCCAGCGCCACCCCTGCACCGCCCGAAGACCCGCCACAGGACCTGGACAGATCGAATGGATTGCGCGTGGTCCCGTGGACCGGGTTGAACGTGTGCGATCCCAGGCCGAACTCAGGCGTGTTGGTTTTACCAATGACAATCGCACCGGCCCCGCGCAAACGGGCCACCATGATCTCATCCTTGGCAGCGATCTGACCTGCATGGATCGGGGACCCCATCGAGGTCTCAAACCCTGCCGCATCGGCCAGGTCCTTGATCGCAATGGGCAGGCCCGCCAGCGGGCCGGACAGACCTGCGGCGTCGCTGGCCCGGGCCGCGTCCAGGAGCTGTCCGGGCTCCTTCATCGACACGATCGCATTGACGTGCCCATTCACAGCCTCAATGCGCTCCAGCGTGGCCGCCATCACTGACTCGGCCGTCTCACGGCCCTGTCGCAAATCGTCTCGGAGTTCGGTTGCGGTGCGGAACGAATTGCTCATCGGCCTGCCTTTTCAACAAGATGTCCCATGCTAACCGATGTGCTCGCAAGCGCAATCTGTCACCACACACCGCGTCCCGGGTTCACCTTGGCGGGCGGGATCAACAGGGTATTTGAAAAAAGAAAGAAGCCATAGTGTCTCGCGCAAGCTCTGAGCACGCGCCTGACCTGCTGCTTCTTTCTTTTCTGAAATACCCGGCCGTTCGCCACAACAGGCACTGGTCCCGGGCAAGACCGTTGCCTTTGACAGGTTCTAAACCTGGACAGGCGCGTTAGTCCGCCCTGGCTTCGGCCCGGCTCTTCCCGGCCACATCCATGGCCAATGTAGCCGCCATCAAGGCATCGAGATCCCCGTCTAGGACCCCCTTGGTATCGGAGGTTTCAAATTCGGTCCGCAGATCCTTCACCATCTGATAGGGCTGCAGGACATAAGAGCGGATCTGATTGCCCCAGCCGGCGCTGCCCTTGCTTTCATGGGCTTCGTTGATTGCGGCGTTTCGGCGGTCAAGTTCCAGTTGGTACAGCCGGGATTTCAAGGCCTTCATCGCGATGTCGCGGTTCTGGTGCTGGGATTTTTCCGAAGAGGTCACCACGATCCCGGTTGGATGGTGGGTGATCCGCACCGCAGAATCCGTGGTGTTCACATGCTGCCCCCCCGCCCCCGAGGAGCGGTAGGTATCGATGCGGATATCGGCCGGGTTCACCTCAATGTCGATATTGTCGTCCACCACCGGGTAGATCCAGACCGAGGCGAAGGAGGTCTCGCGCGTGCCTTTCCCGAAGGGAGAGATCCGGACGAGACGGTGCACACCCGATTCCGATTTCAGCCACCCGTAGGCGTTGTGACCGGAGATCTTATAGGCGCAGGATTTGATACCGGCCTCTGTGCCCGCTTCTTCGGATTGCAGCTCCACCTTGTAGCCGCGTTTTTCCGCCCACCGGACATACATGCGCTGCAGCATCTGGGCCCAGTCGCAGGCCTCGGTGCCACCGGCGCCGGCGTTGATCTCAAGGAAGCTGTCGTTGGCATCGGCCTCACCGTCGAGCAGGGCCTCCAGCTCTTTCTGTGCCGCCTTTTCGGCAAGGACCAGAAGGGCGGTTTCCGCCTCGGAGACGACCTCTTGATCCTCTTCCATCTCGCCCAATTCGATCAGTTCGACATTGTCGGCAAGTTCCTGGCGGATGCCGTCATACAAGCCAATGGAATCGACCAGCATCTGGCGGTCGCGCATCAGCTTCTGCGCCTGTTCCGGGTCGTTCCACAAATCCGGGTCTTCGACACGGGCGTTGAATTCCTCTAACCGGTGCGGTGCAGTCTCGTAATCCATCCGCTGCGCCAGGAGCTCCAGGGACTTCTCGATCTCCGAGACGGTGTTTTGGATTTCGGCGCGCATCGCAGCCTCCGGTTCACGTGTGAAGTCGCGTGATAAACCAGCCATCTGCGACCGGCAAGCCCGCGACCGGCACGAAACCTAGGGTGCCTGCGCGATCACCCGGATTTCCACCAGCGCTCCGTCGCGGCGCAGGCCAGCCACTTCGACGGCCGTCCAGGCCGGATAGGGCTCAGTGAGCAGATCCAGCCGCACCTGGTCAAAGTCAAACTGGCGGGCCAGTGCGACGTGGTAGCTGGTCATCTCCACAACATCGGCGAGGCTGGCGCCGGCTTCCTCCAGCACAGTCGCGATCTTGGCGAAGGCCGCGCGGAATTGTGTCTCGGGATCCGCGGGCATCCTGCCATCAGAGTCGCTGCCCGTCATGCCCGTCACAAAGATATGTCCGCCCGAAAGGATCCCGGGCGACAGTGTCAGTTGCGCGCCGTACCCCGTCATGGACCTGGGCACCAATGCGCGTCGCGTCATCGCTTAGTACAGCCCGCCCGAGCTCACCGTGCCGAAGTTGGCCTTCGGGCCGACATAGGCCGTGCCCCCGGTCGAGGTGCGCACAGTCCGGCCCGTTTCCCGGCTGACCTCTTCGACCAGCGGCAGGTTGGACCCCATGGCAAAGCCGCCGTCAAAGGCCACGCCAAAGATCGGCTCTTCACCATCGCGGAAGTATTCGGCGACAACGTAATCGCCCGTGGCGGCGTCCGGCAGACGCGCCCCGGTCAAACGGTGGATTTTGATGAAATGACCGCCCGGCGGCACGGTGAAGGGGCCACCGCCATACTTGGCCACGGCCTTCTGCATGAAGCGCTGGAACACCGGCCCGCACATCGAACCGCCATAGGCGCCCCGACCCAGCGGGCGCGGCTGGTCGTAGCCGATGTAGCAGCCCGCGGCGATATTGGATGTAAAGCCCACGAACCAGACGTCGCGCGCATCGTTTGTTGTCCCGGTCTTGCCGGCCGTTGGCACGGGCAGGTCGATCACGCTGGCAGCGGTGCCCCGGTCAACCACACCTTTCATCATCGAGGTGAGCTGATAGGCGGTGATCGCATTCATCACCCGGCTGCGGTTCGACACGACATTCGGCGATGCGCCCGGGCGCAGATACGGCGCGGTGCAATCCATGCAATCACGCTGATCGTGGCGATAGATCGTACGGCCATAGCGATCCTGGATGCGGTCGACCAGCGTCGGCTCCACCCGCTCGCCACCATTGGCAAACATCGCATAGGCCGAGACCATCCGGTACAGTGTCGTTTCTTCCGACCCAAGCGAGTTGGCGAGGTAGCGGCCCATGTCGTCATAGACCCCGAAGCGTTCGGCGTAATCGGCCACCACTGCCATACCGACCTCTTGTGCGAGACGAATGGTCATCAGGTTGCGCGAACGTTCGATCCCCGTGCGCAGCGGTGTCGGACCGTAGAATTTGTTCGACGCGTTCTTGGGGCGCCAGAGGCCCTGCGGCGTGTCGATTTCGATCGGCGCGTCCACCACGATGGTGGCGGGCGAATAGCCACTGTCGAGGGCGGCTGCATAAACGAAGGGCTTGAAGCTCGATCCCGGCTGGCGCAGCGCCTGCGTTGCCCGGTTGAACACCGAACTCTGGTACGAAAAGCCCCCCTGCATGGCGATGACGCGCCCGGTGTTGACGTCCATGGCGACAAATCCGCCCTGTACCTTGGGCACCTGACGCAATGTCCAGCGGATGAAGGAGCCGTCATCGTCATTGGTCATGCGCCGCACATGGACCACATCGCCCACTTCGACGAGGTCGCCCACGCCCTTGGCCTTTGGTGCCAGCGACCCGTCTTCGCGCCGCTTGCGCGCCCACTGCGCATCCTTGGCCGGCACCCAATGGCCGCCGTCTATCTCATCGACGTTTTCAATGCCGATCCGCGCGTTGCCCCCGTCGGTGGCGAGCACAACTGCCGGATACCACTGGTTCTCCAATCGGATGTCGCGCGCAATGCGCAGATCCGACAAGGCCGCGCGCCAGTCCGCCTCCGACCCAAGCTGATCCGGAGCTATCCGCTCGCCCGTGCCATTCCAGATACCCAGACCGCGATCATACTTCTCCAGTGCAATTTGCAGCGACGAGGCCGCCTCAAGCTGCATCTCTTCATCGATCGTCGCGCGCACGGTATATCCGCCCGAGAAGAATTCCTCTTCGTCGCGGCTGCCGATGTAGACATCGGACTGGCTCAGCTGGCGGCGGACCTCGTCGGTGAAGTAGTCGCGTGGTGGCAGGGAGGTGCGGAAGCTTTCGAAATCACCGTTTTGCACCGAGCGCAGCGGCTGGTTCACCTCAAACGTGTAAGTTTCCGCGCTTAAGTAGCCGTTTTCAAACATTTCCTTGAGCACGAAATCCCGCCGCGCAAGCAGCCGCTCCTTCTGGCGGACCGGATGGTAATCGGAGGGGGCCTTGGGCAAGGAGGCAAGGAAAGCCGCCTCATGCGGTTCCAGCTCACCCAGGGTCTTGTTGAAGTAGGTCTGCGCGGCGGCGGTCACCCCAAAGGAGTTCTGACCCAGAAAAATCTCATTGAGATAAAGCTCAAGAATGTCTTCCTTGTTCAGCGCGCCTTCCACGCGGGCGGCCAGGATGATCTCCTTGATCTTGCGCTCCGCCTGCCGATCCCCCGAGAGCAGGAAGTTCTTCATCACCTGCTGCGTGATCGTGGAGGCCCCGCGCACGTTTTCGCCACGTGACTGCACGGCTTCGAACCCGGCGGCGGCGATGCCGCGCATGTCATAGCCCTGATGGGTGTAGAAGTTCTTGTCTTCGGCCGAGATAAAGGCCTGCTTCACCAGATCGGGAATTTCCTCAGCCGGTGTGAACAGCCGGCGTTCGCGGGAAAACTCGTCGATCAGCTGGCCTTCGCCGGAATAGATGCGGCTGATGGTCGGCGGCTGGTATTGCGCCAGCGACTCATAGCTCGGCAGATCCCGGCTGTACATGTAGAGCACGCCGCCGACGGTGAGCGCGGTCATCGCCACACCGAGGGTCACAAAACTGAAGATCGCTCCGAAAAACGAGAAGATAAACCGGATCACGTGCCTGCCTCGTCTAATTCTGAGGTCCAAGTATACGGGCTTGCCCGTGGCGGGTCAAAGCGAGACGCGGCGTCGCCTTGCCGATGATGGGCGCTGCTCATTGCCGCACCAGATCCCGGCGCGCTGCTCATTGGCGCACCAGATCCCGGCGCGCGACGTCGGTCGCGGACCAGTCCTGAAGGCCGGCCCGGATTGCGTCCGCCATGCCCGCCCGCCATTGCGCGTTCTGCAGATTGTCAAAGTCCCTGGGTGAGGACAGAAAGCCGATCTCCACCAGAACCGAAGGGATATCCGCCGCTTTCAGAACGGAAAACGCCGCCAGGCGCATCGGCCGCCGGTTCATCGGACCGCCGGTCTGCGCCATGGCGGTGACCAGCGCGCGCGCCAAGGCGTCGGTGCGCGGCCGGGTTTCCTGCCGCGCGAGATCCAGGAGAATATCCGTCACCTCGTCGTCGGTGGTGCTGAGATCCACGCCGGACAGAATCTCGTCGCGTTCGTGCCGCTGCGCCAGCAGCGCCGAGGCAGTGTCCGACGCGTCTTCGCTCAGCACATAGACGGTGGCGCCATGCGCGTGACCTTCGGCCAGCGAATCGGCGTGCAGCGAAATGAACACATCCGCCTGCACCTCATGGGCAATCGCCACACGGCGTTCCAAAGACAGGAAATGGTCCTCTTCGCGCGTGAGGACCACCTCAAAACCGCCTGCACGCAAAAGACTTTCCCGGATTTCACGCGCAAATTGCAGCATCAGGTCCTTTTCGACAATCTCACCTTGCTCGGCCCCCGGATCGATGCCGCCATGACCGGGGTCGAGCACGACGCGCACGGGCACATCCGGCCCGCGGACCCGCGGCGGCACCACCGGTGTGGGCGACGGCAGATCCCAGCGGGAGTCATAGGGTGCGCCCGAAGCCGCAGAGAAGATCGCCGCATTGGAGGGCACAAGACGCACATCAAGCTGCGCGCGGCCGGTTTCCTCTGACACGTCAAGTCCGGCCTGACGCACTTCCATCGGCGCACGCAGCCCAAGCACCAGGCGCGACAGGCCGGGGCGATAGAGCCCGGCCCGCGGGGTCTCGACCTGCTCTGACTGCACCAGAGCGTCGAGGTCCAGGCCAGACCAGTCGACCTCGCGGAAATCGATCACCAGCCGACGCGGATTGTCGAGTGTGAAAATGCGCCAGGGCACGCCCTGGCTGAGGGCCAGCGAGATCTCAACCCGGTCCTTGGGCGTGTCGACAATCCGGCTGGCCGCAGGATCGATCCGGGCCAGACCGGAAAACTCCTGTGCCAGCGTCGCACCGGACCATATCAAAAGTGCCGTACAGACGGCCCAGATCTTCACCATGGCTGCTCACGCCTATCTTACTTGTCTCCGCCCCTGTCGCCTGTGCGCCACAAGCCGTGGCCGGACGGGGTGG
>JBCDEC010000132.1:0-12672 GCA_039179965.1 Pseudomonadota bacterium | reverse complement strand
CCGAACCATTCTGGCGGTGGCTCTGTCGCTGCTGGCCCTGATGCTGTTTCAGTCCATGGGGCTGGTGGTCAAACACCTCTCGCCGCGCTTTTCCGCAGCCGAGCTTTCGGCTTGGCGCAATCTGTTTGGTCTGCTGCCCAGCGCCATCGCGCTGATATCCACCGCGGCCTGGCACCAAAGCGGCCGTCCGGTGCGCGTGCGGCAATGGCGTATGGCGATCTGGCGCGGGCTGGCGGTCGCCTTTGCGCAGCTGTCGTTTTACCTTGCGCTGTCGCGCATGGAATACGCCACCGCAACGACCATCACCTATGCCAATGCGCTGTTCATGACCGCTCTGGCGATCCCGATTCTGGGCGAGAAGGTCGGGCCGGTGCGCTGGACGGCCGTCATCATCGGGCTCGTCGGCGTGGTGCTGGTGATGGATCCCGGTCTTGGCACCTTTCAATGGATTTCGCTGGCACCGCTGGCCGCGGCGTTTCTATATGCCCTTTCGGGTATTGGCGCCCGGTTGATCGACGCCGATGTGCCGAGCCCCCTGATGAACCTCTATACGGTCGGCGTATCCCTTGTGGCGTCCGTCATCATCGCCCTGACAATGGGCGGGTTTTCCCCGATCACATCGCTGTCTGACGGTCTTTGGCTTTTGGCCATGGGCGGGTTCGGAGGCACTGCCGTCCTGCTGCTGGTGGTGTCCTTTCGCATGACCGAGCAATCCAACCTCGCCCCCTTCACCTATTTCGGCATACCCGTGGCGTTCATCTTCGGCTGGGTCTTCTTCGGGGAAACGCCGTTCCAGGCTCTCTTCCCCGGCGGCGCCCTGATCATCGCCGGCGGCCTCTTCGTGATCTGGCGCGACCGTCAGCTCAAACGCAGCCAAAAGACCACGTCCTGAGGAAAGGCCCCGGCCAGGGCCTGTGCGATTTGGTTGGGGCTTTGGGCGGTCCTCTGTCGCGGGCCCGTCAGACGATGACTTCCATTGCCTTTTGGGCGCCAACCCCGAACACGCGCTTGTAGCGCGCGATTTCGGCTGGCGGCCCCATCGCCTTTTCCGGGTTGTCCGACAGTTTGACCGTGGGCCGTCCGTTCGCCGAGACCGCCTTGCAGACCAGAGAGAACGGCGCCAGCCGGTCTTCCGACACAAACCCGCGAAAGTCGTTGGTCAAAAGCGTGCCCCAGCCAAAGCTGGCGCGCACCCGTCCGTTGAACTGGGTTTGCAGGGCGACAATCGTGTCGACATCAAGCCCGTCCGAAAAGATCACCCGTTTTTCGGTCGGATCCTCTCCGCGATCGCGCCACCATCGAAGGGCCGTCTCCGCCGCGGCTGCGGGATCGCCACTGTCGATCCGGATGCCGGTCCAGCTTGCCAGCCAGTCCGGCGCGTTCCGCAAAAATCCTTCGGTGCCATAGGTGTCGGGCAAGATGATCCGCAGATTGCCGTCATGCTCTTCGTGCCAGTCCGACAGCACCTCGTAGGGCGCCTGCGCCAGAGCGTCATCATCTTCGGCCAGTGCTGCGTAAACCATGGGCAGCTCATGGGCATTGGTCCCGATGGCCTCGACTTCGCGGCGCATGGCGATCAGGCAGTTGGAGGTGCCGATGAACTTGCCGCGCAGCCCTTCCATCATCGCTTGCACACACCAGTCCTGCCACAGAAAGGAATGCCGCCGCCGGGTGCCAAAATCTGCGATCTGCAGGTTGTTGACGGCGCGGAGCCGCTCGATCTTTTCCCATACCCGGGTCATCGCCTGGGCATAAAGCACCTGCAGCTCAAACCGTCCCATCCGGTTCAGCACCGCCCGGCCACGCAGTTCCATCAGCACGGCAAGGGCCGGGATCTCCCACAGCATCACCTCGGGCCAGGCGCCTTCGAAGGTCAGCTCGTACTGATCGCCCCGCCGCTCCAGATGATAGGGCGGCAGGCGCAGCGCCTCGAACCATTCCATGAAATCGGGACGGAACATCTGGCGTTTGCCATAGAATGTATTGCCGCGCAGCCAGGTGCTTTCCCCGCGCGAGAGCTTCAGAGACTGAATGTGATCGAGCTGTTCGCGCAGTTCCCCTTCGTCGATCAGACGCGCCAGAGGCACCGTGCTCGACCGGTTGATCAGCGAAAAGGTCACCCGTGTGTCGGGCCGGTTGCGGAACACCGACTGACACATGAGGAGTTTATAGAAGTCGGTGTCGATCAGAGAGCGGACGATCGGGTCGATCTTCCACTTGTGATTGTAGACACGAGTCGCGATGTCCAAGGCCCGGATCCTTCTGCTAGGCGCGGCAAACGCCCGTGGCGGGGTCAAGCAAAACAGGCTTTGCCTGTTACCGCAACCGGCGGGCGTGGCTCAGGCCGCATCAAGGCGGATGCCGGCCTCTGTCAAGGCCGTCATGGCCGCTGCCAGTGAACCGTCCAGATCGATGGCCCGGGTTGCTGCAACGTCCACGGTGACTTCAAATCCCAGCTTGGCGGCATCGACGGCTGAGAAATTCACACAGAAATCCAGCGCCAGGCCAACCAGGGTCAACCGGTCGATCCCCCGGGTGCGCAGGTAGCCCTCCAGCCCCGTCGGCGTGGTCTGATCATTCTCGAAAAACGCGGAATAGCTGTCGATCGCCGGGCGGAAGCCCTTGCGGATGATCAGATCGCCCTTCGTGTTCAGATCGGGGTGAAACTCCGCGCCCGCCGTGCCCTGCACACAATGGGTGGGCCAGAGCACCTGAGGGCCGTAGGGCGCCTCGAACATCTCGAAGGGGGCTTTGCCGGGATGATTGGCGGCGAAAGACATATGGTCGGCCGGGTGCCAGTCCTGGGTCAGGATCACCGCGTCGAAATCCGCCATCATGGCATTGATCCGCGGTACAATCAGATCGCCCTCGGCGACTTCCAGGGCCCCGCCCGGGCAGAAGTCCGTCTGAACATCGATCACCAATAGCGCATGCATCTGCTGCCCTCCCTACTGTTCCTCTCTGGCTATGCGCCGACGCCGTGGCGGTCAAGCTTCGCCGGTTCGGGCACAGTCCCTCTCGCCATTCCGGCCATTTCAAGGTAGCGGAACGGTCAAGGAGACCCGAGATGCACGCCGACGAGATCAAAGTCACCACTGCGCTGGCGACCCGGCTGGTGGACAAGGAGATGCCGGACTGGGCCGGCCAGCCGGTGCGCCCCCTGGCGGCCACCGGCACGGACAATTGGATGTTCCGGATTGCGCGCGACAAGATCCTGCGCATGCCGCGCCGTCCGATGGCTGTCGCCAATTTACGGCGCGAATGGGAATGGCTGCCGCATCTGACGGGCCTGCCGCTGACCATTCCGGAGCCTCTGGCCTGGGGCGAGCCGTCCTCGATCTTTCCGAACCCATGGATGGTGTTGCGCTGGCAGCCGGGTGAAACACTGGCCACTTTCCCGCCCGCCGATCCGGGCGCCGCGGCCCAGTCTCTGGGGGGGTTCGTGCGGGCCATGGCCGCTTTGCCCGGCGGCGCCGGACCGATTGCGGGATCGGCCAACAACAATCGCGGCGTGCCGCTGGCGCAACTGGACGAAACCACGCGGCGCTCCATTGCCGCCATTGCCCGCCGCTACCCATCCGCGCCGCTCCTGGCGATATGGGAAAACGCCCTCTCCGCGCATCTCTGGCACGGCGCGCCGCTCTGGCTGCACGGCGATCTGGCTCCGTCCAATCTGCTCGGCCAGGAAGGTCATCTGAGCGGCGTGATCGATTTTGGCCTGATGGCGCGCGGTGATCCGGCGGTGGACCTGATGCCCGGCTGGACAGTGTTTGACGGCGCCGCCCGGACCGCCTTTTTCGCGGCCACGGGCCATGATGGCGACACCCTGCAACGCGCGCGCGGGTGGGCGCTGTACAACGCGGTGATCAACCTGTCTTACTATGGCGACACGCACCCGTTCCTGTCGCGTCTGGCCCATCACGTGCTGCAAACACTGCTGAGCGAAGCCGCGGGCTCATCCTAATGCCGTCTTGATTACCGGGGGCGCCCGGGTCTATCCCGCGCCCATGTACATCATTGCCGCCCTGTATCACTTCACGCGATTCGACGACCCCGCAGCCCTGAAACCGCCGCTGCTGGAACTCTGTGCGGCGCGCGATGTGAAAGGCACGCTTTTGCTGGCACCCGAAGGGATCAACGGCACGATCGCCGGATCGCGTGCGGGTATCGACGCGGTGATCGCGCATATCCGGGCGTTGCCCGGCTGTGGGGCGCTTGAGTGGAAGGAAGCCAGCGCCGCGCATCCGCCCTTTGGCCGTATGAAGGTGCGCCTGAAGAAAGAGATCGTAACCATGGGCCAGCCGGATGTGGATCCGCTGGCGAGGGTGGGGCACTACGTTGAACCGGCGCAGTGGAATGCGCTGGTGGCCGATCCCGACACCGTGGTGATCGACACGCGCAACGACTACGAAGTCGCCATCGGGACCTTTGACGGCGCGATTGACCCTCAGACGCAAAGTTTCTCTGACTTTCCGGCCTGGTGGCAAGCGCACAAGGAGACGTTTCGCGGCAAACGCGTCGCCATGTTCTGCACCGGGGGCATCCGGTGTGAGAAATCGACGAACTACCTGCTCAACGACGGGGTGAACGAGGTCTATCACCTCAAGGGCGGCATCCTGCGCTATCTCGAAGAGACCCCGGCAGAAGACAGCACCTGGCAGGGCCAGTGTTTCGTGTTCGACAACCGGGTCAGCGTGGGTCACGGGCTTGAGGAAGGGCCTCATGCGCTCTGTCACGGCTGCCGCCGCCCGATCCTGCCGCAAGATCAGCGCCGTCCGGAATACGAGGCCGGCGTGTCCTGCCATCAGTGTATTGATGAAACCTCGGAGTCCGACAAAGCCCGGTTTCGTGAGCGCCAGAAACAGATCCGTCTGGCCCGGGCGCGGGGCGAAGACCACCTGGGCTGAGCAATCGGCGCGCCGGAGCCCGCCTTGCGTCGGGGACGGCGCGGGGACGGGTCGCAGGCCGCAACGTCATCTCACCGCCATGGTCGCAGCGTTCACAACCGCGCCGTGGCCCATCGATGCGGCACGGGTGAGCGCAGCATGGTCCGGCGACCCAAAAGCCGCGCCAAGGATCGCTTTTCTGAGACCCTGATGCGGCCCCGGTCCTGTCGACGCCCGGCTTAACGCGCGCCCGCGCTAACGGCCCTTCCAGACCGGATCGCGCTTTTCAGCAAAGGCGCGGGCGCCCTCCATCTGATCCTCGCTGTCATAAAGAATGTCGACGCTGGCCAATTGGCGCTTTGTGACGCGGTTCATCATGTCCTGAAACTTGGCGTCTTCGGCCTCGCGCACGATCTCCTTGATCGCGGCATAGACCAGGGGCGGCCCGCTTTCCAAAAGCCGCGCGACCTCCCAGGCCCGGTCCATCAGTGCCGGCTGGGGCAGGACCTCATTGACGATCCCCCAGTGCTTGGCCTCGGGCGGATCGAACCAGCGTCCGGTGAGCAGCAATTCCATCGCGACGTGATAGGGGATGCGCTTGGGCAGCTTGATCGAGGCCGCATCCGCCACCGTGCCCGACCTGATCTCGGGCAGGGCAAAACTGGCGGTCTCCGCCGCCAGAATGATGTCGGCAGACAGCGCCAGTTCAAACCCGCCGCCGCAGCAAATTCCATTGACGGCGGCAATCACGGGTTTGTTCAACTCGCGCAGCTCTTGCAGGCCGCCAAAGCCGCCGACGCCATAGTCACCATCCACCGCATCGCCATCCGCCGCACCCTTCAGATCCCACCCGGCGCAAAAGAACTTTTCGCCGCCGCCGGTGATGATCGCCACCCGCAAATCGGGGTCATCGCGAAAGGCGCGAAAGATCTCGCCCATCTCGCGGCTGGTATGGAGGTCGATGGCATTGGCCTTGGGCCGGTTGAGGATCACCTCA
Source organism: Pseudomonadota bacterium (assembly GCA_039179965.1). Lineage (GTDB taxonomy): Bacteria > Pseudomonadota > Alphaproteobacteria > Rhodobacterales > Rhodobacteraceae > Marinibacterium. The sequence goes on along the minus strand of JBCDEC010000132.1, from coordinate 6,789 downwards.
AGAACGCCGCCGTCGCGGCGCGTTCGGAGCGGCGCGGTGTCATCCATCAGCCGTCTCCTCCTCGTCGACCAATGCAAAAGGATCGTCGGTCGGATCCTTGACCCGGGTGTATTCGGCCCAACGCGCCGCGTCATCGGCAGCAGAGGCGCCCATGATCTCGCCAATCACGGCCAGAGTCATATCCATACCCGCCGAGACGCCCGACGAGGTCACCACCGTGCCATCCTTGACCCAACGCGCCCTGGGCTGCCAGTCGACATCGGGAAAAAGGGCCGCGACCTGGTCAAAGGCCAGTTTGTTGGTGGTCGCACGGCGATCTGTCAGAAAGCCAGTGGCCGCCAGCAGCATCGAACCGGTACACACGGTTGTCACAAGGCTGGTCCGCCCCGCGACCTGCCCGAGCCAGTCCAGCATCACCGGATTGCGCAGCTGGTCTCGCGCACCGCGCCCGCCCGGGACCAGCAGCAGATCATAGACGACGTCATCGCCAAAGCTGTCCATGGCCACGGTCTCCGGTCCGCCGGAGGAGGTCACGGGCCCCGAGTCCTGCGCCACTGTGCGGATCTCAAAGGCGTCCCGCTGCATGGCATACATCTCCAACGGCCCATAGAGATCGAGCATCTCGAACTCCGGAAACAGCACCGCTCCGATTGTCTTCATGGGTCCCCTCCACCAAATCTGATCAACGCATCCGCAGCCACCGCGCGCGCCCGGCCGTCTGGGCCGTCTGGGCCATCCGGGACGCAGATCAGCGGGTTGATCTCCAGTTCTTGCAGCCGGTGCGTCTCTTGTGCAACCAGAACCTGCACCTGTTCGACCGTGTGCAGCAGCGCTTCCATCGCGACGCCGGGGGTGCCACGGTAGCCCTCGATCATCGGCCAGCAGCGCAGATCACGCAGCGCAGCGCGCACCATGTCCGGCGGACTTGGCACCAGAAGCGAGACGGTATCGCGCAGAACCTCGGTCAGCACGCCCCCGGCGCCAAGGGTCAGCACAAAGCCATGCGCCGGGTCGCGCACAACACCGATCAGCAGTTCAACGGTGCCGCCGCGCACCATCTGTTCAACCAGCACGCGGTCGGTCCCGATGTCACGCGCGGTGGTGCCAACCTCCGCCGCCGCCACGTTCAGGCGCACCGCCCCGCTGTCGGACTTGTGGGCCAGACCCAGCCCCTTGACCGCAAAGGGCCCGGTCAGACCGCCCAGATCCACGGGCCCCTGCGCCGCGATCACGCGATGAGGCGGCACCGGGACACCGGCCTGCGCCAGACGCACCTTGGCGGTTGCTTCATCCAGCACCTGCGCGCCGGCAATCTCCGGAGCGGTCAGTATCGCCGGCGCCTGCGGCACATCCCGCGCCACGGCCGCGCGCAGCGCCGTGAGCGCCTCGCCCAGCCCGGCAAAGGGCACCACACCGCCGTCGATCAGCCGCGCTGCGATCTCCGGCGGCATCAGCTCCGGCAAGGTTGCAACCACGCCGAAGGGCTTGCCGGTCTGCGCCCGCACCGCCAAAGCGGCTTCCGTCGCGCAGGCCCAGTCGGCGGCATCGGTCACCGGATAATCCACCACCGAAAGCGTCATGGCCTGCGGACCAGCGGCCAGGGCCGCCCAGGCCGCCGCCATCGCAGGAACATCGCGCCAGATATAGGTGTGGTAATCCAAAGGGTTCGCCAGGGCGACCATGGGGCCAAGAACGGCGCGCAACGCGGATTTCTGCTCTGACCCCAAGGGTGGAAAGGACAGGTCGCGCGCCTGTCCCATATCGGCCACCAGGCTGGCTTCCCCGCCCGAACACGAAATCGCCCCAAGGCTGCGCGCCGGCAAACGCCCCGTCACGTGCAAGAGCTTCAGGGTCTCCAGAAAGCCCGGCAGATCATCCACCCGGATGAAACCCAACCGGTCCAGAAGCGCCTGCGAACCGGCATCCGATCCCGCCAGCGATGCCGTATGCGACACGGCCGCCGCCCGTGCCTGGTCCGACCGGCCCACCTTCAGCACCACAACTGGGACGCCCCGCGCCTGTGCGCACGCGGCCAGCGCTTCCCAGTCCGCGATCGCGCCAAAACCTTCCACATGCAGGCCCAGCGCCGTGATCCGCGGATCCTCAAGCAAGGCCTGCGCCATCCCCGCCTGACTCTGCTGTGCCATGTTCCCGCAGGCAATCAGCATTGCCAGCGGCAGGGCCCGCTGCTGCATGGTCAGATTGATCGCGATATTCGAGCTCTGCGTCAGAATGCCGACGCCCCGCGCCACCGGCACCATCCCATGCTGATCCGGCCAGATCGCCACCTGGTCCAGCGCATTGACGAAGCCGTAACAATTCGGCCCCAGGATCGGCATGGCACCTGCGGCCCGCACCAGTTGCGCCTGCAAATCCGCGCCCGTAGAATCTTCGGCCAAAGCCTCGGTAAACCCGCTGGCAAAACAAACGGCCCCGCCGGCCCCCATCGCGCGCAACGTGCCAACCGCCTCGATCGTGGCATGCCGGTTGATCGCCAGAAAGGCCGCATCGGGTGGCGCATCCAGATCTCGCAGGGACGCGACCACCCGCGCGCCCTCCGGCGCCCGCCCTTTGGGGTGCACAAAGGTGATCTCACCTGCAAAGCCCAACCGGGCCGCCGCCCCCAAGACCGAAGCCGCCCAGGCGCCGCCCCCGACAACCGCTATCCGCTTCGGTGCCCAGAGCCGGCTCAGCGCCGACCTTTTACCTTCTTCTTGGTCCAAATACTGCAAAACGGCGGCCTGCCTTAAGCGCCCAGCGCCCGCAGCAGCTCGCGCGATATGATGTGGCGCTGGATCTCGCTGGTCCCGTCCCAGATCCGCTCGACCCGGGCATCGCGCCAGAATCGTTCCAGAGGGTAGTCATCCATCAGACCCATGCCGCCATGAATCTGGATGGCCGTATCCGTCACCCGTGCCAGGGCTTCGGAGGCATAAAGCTTGGCGCTGGCAATCTCGCGGTTCGCGGGCAGGCCCTTGTCCAGCCGGTCCGCAGCCGACAGCGTCAGCAGATCGGCGGCATCGATCTCGGTAATCATGTCGGCGATCTGAAACGACACGCCCTGAAACTTGCCGATCTTCTGGCCGAATTGCTCCCGCTCGGCGGCATAGGTCAAGGCATAGTCAAAAACCCGCCGGGCCCGGCCCACCGACATCGTCGCCACGGTGATCCGGGTGGCATACAGCCAGGTGTTCATCACCTCAAAGCCACCGTCGACGGCGCCCAGCACCTGCGCATCCGGCAGGCGGCAGTCGTCAAACTCCAGAATCATGTTCTTGTAGCCGCGATGGCTGACCGACTTGTAGCCGTCCCGGATGGTGAATCCCGGCGTGCCGCGGTCGACAAGAAAGGCCGTGATCCGCTTCTTGGGCCCCTTGGGCGTCTGATCCTCGCCCGTGGCCACGAAGACAATGATGGAATCGGCGTGCTCGGCACCCGAGATGAAATGCTTGGTGCCATTGACCACCCAGTCGCCGCCGTCGCGGCGCGCCGCGCAGGTCATCCCGCGCACGTCCGAGCCCGCGCCGGGTTCGGTCATTGCCAGCGCATCCATGCGGTCGCCCCGGACAGCGGGCATGAGATAGCGCTCCACCTGCTCGTCCACGCAGGCCATCAGGATGTTCTGTGGACGCCCGAAGAAATGGGTGAGCGCCATGGAGCCGCGCCCCAGTTCCCGCTCAACCAGGGCAAAGTCCATATGCCCGAGACCCGCGCACCCGACGCTTTCCGGGAAATTGCAGGCATAAAACCCCAGATCGAGCGTCTTCTGCTTGATCTCGTCGGCCAGGTCGGTCGGCACCTCGCCCGTGCGTTCCACCAGATCCTCATGCGGGTAGATCTCGGTTTCGACAAACTTTCGAACAGTGGAGGCGATCATCTCCTGTTCGTCGCTCAACCCATAAGACATCGGGTCCCCTTCGTGAATTTAGCGCGCATACATCTGCGTCTTGCGTGTCCGTGTCTTGCGCGTCGCGGTATCGGTGCCGTCGTGATAGGTGCCGAACCAGCGGTCCCAGGGCATTTCGACGGTGCCGTAGTTGCACTCGAAATACCGATGGTGCAGCTGATGGAAGAAATCGCCCAGCTCCGCCTGCCGCTTGCCGTTGCGCACCAGCGCGTCGAAGCCCGCGTGCGAGCAGACCGGATGCAGCGTGTAGAGATAGGCATGAAACATCACGTGGACGGGATGCACGGGCAGCACAAAGAATATCAGGAACGACGTGAAATAAACTGCGTGTTCAACCGGGTGCATGGAAATCCCGGACCAGGGCCCGACATTGACATTGCGGTGATGCAAGGCATGCGCCAGCCGGTACAGCGGCGGCCAGTGCAGCCAGCGATGAACCCAGTAAAAGTGAAAGCTGCCCCAGATCGGGATCAGCACGAACAGCGCGAGGACCCACACAGGGTCTTGGTCAAACCGCGCCACCGGAAGCCAGCCCAGCGCCGCACCGTAAAACCAGGCTGCCGCGAAGAGCGTGGCAAAACTGATCCCGCTGGCGAGCGTCCAGAACATGTTGTCCTTGACCTGATCGCGGAAACTGAACGTGCCATTGTCGCGCGCCAGATCGCGCGGGTCATATTTCAGATCGCGCCCCTGGCCGGTAAATCGGTAAAGCCACAGGTGCAGGCCACCGGCCACGACGATCTGCGGCACCAGCAGGCTGAGCCAGATCCGCCCGAGCGGGCTCCAGCCCTGATAGGCCTCCGACGTCAGGCGCGGCAGCCAGAACGCCCAGACCAGGATGGCCAGAACAACGGTCAGCGTTGTGGTCGAGATCACCAGCCAATACGCCGCATACCAGCGCAGCACGCCCCTCGGATCCGGCGGCCAGGCAAAAAGCGGGTTGAGCGTCACCGGCGGCGGCGGACAATAGTTCCAACGCGCTGCCTCCGCATCTGCCGGTGTGGTCGGGTCCTCCGCCATCGCGCGCTCCGTCCTCGCTGTCCGTGCGCCTATTCAAGAGCGAACCGGGGGTGGATTACGATGCGTAATCCGACCCTTCCTTGTCCAATAGCGTCTTTATTTCTTCCAGATGACGGTCGGCCTGTTCGGGATAGGTTTCGATCTCGGCGGCCGTCTTTTCGGCCACCTCATCGGACAGCACGCGCAAGGGCTGTCCGGTCTGCAACGCGCGAATATAGGTCTCGGCGGCGCGTTCGAAATAATACATCCGGTTGAACGTTTCGGCGACGGTCTGGCCAATGACCATGATGCCATGGTTGCCCATGATCAGAACGGTCTTTTTCGGATCCTCCAGCAGGTCGGCGCAGCGTTGTGCTTCCTCCTCGAAGGCAAGCCCGCCGTAGCCTTCATCGATCGCGTAGCGGTTGAAAAACATCGCGCCGTTCTGATCGATCGGCAGCAAGCGGCTGTCGGCGAGGGCCGCCAGAACCGTCGCGTGGATCGAATGCACATGCATGGCGCAGCGGGCATGGGGGCAGAGCCGGTGCAATGTGCCATGCAGCCCCCAGGCGGTGGGATCGGGCGCATCGGGCCGGTCCATCGTGCTTGGATCGTTGGCGTCAATCTCCAGAAGATCGCTGGCGCGGATGCGCGCAAAATGCATCTGGTTGGGGTTCATCAGGAACTTTGTGCCGTCCTCGTTCACCGCCAGCGAAAAATGGTTGGCGACCGCCTCATGCATGTCCAGATGGACCGTCCATCGGAAGGCCGCCGCGAGATCGACACGCTCGGGCCAGTGATCGAGATTGGGGCGGATTTCGGCGAGGCTCATGAGACGGGCTCCGGTTTTTATGGTCGCGATCAGGGTGCCTGTGTTGTCGGGCGAATGCAAATGTGTTGACCGGTGGCCACTCTGGCCGGGTGGGTGCCGGGGTATTTTCAAAAAGAAAGAAGCCAGAAGGGGGGTGTGACGACCCGCCGCGCGGAGCGATGCCGGATCCGAGGGGCGCGCGAAAGGGCGGGGATGGACGCGGCCATTTGCCGGATGGGCGCGGCCGGCGCATGTCTGTCGCGCAAGTTGGGGCGGGATATGTCCTTTGTCCGCCGGCCCAGAGGCGGGGCCGGTCAAAGGACAGGGCAGCGCGAGCCGATCAGGTGCCCGTGATCCTCGCTTGCGGACAGCGGCGTCGGGGGTGTTTGGAAACCGGGACAAACCGACGGGTCATTTGGCGCAACCGATCCATGTGCCACGGACGGCCCGTCGATGCCGGCCCAGATCGCTCACGCCCGGGGGAGAGGATGACCGGAGCGTCGCGTGACCGACATGCGCTATCAGCCCGTCGGTCGGCTGGGCACCCAGGCATAACCGTCTTCGTCGAGTATGTAGGCTTCGCGCAGGCCATGGGGTTTGTCGGTGGGGTCTTGCAACAGCGTGGCGCCCAGCGCTTCGGCGCGCGCGGCAGTGTCGTCGGGATCGCTGTCGTAGAGCCGGATCTCCACGCCTGCGCCGCGCGGCGGGGTCTCGGGCAGAAGCCCGAGCAGGGGATGGGAATGGTAGGTGCCATCGGAATGCAGTTGAAAGACCTGATCGCCGTAGCGCAGAATCGCGAAATCGGCCGTGACCTGAAAGCTCTGCATCCCGAAGAGCTGGCACAGAAAGGCCGCGCGGGCCGGGACATCGCGGACCAGAATGTTGAGGCCAATTCCCCGCAGGCTCTTGCCGAAACTGTCCGCGTCGACCGTGTCGTACTCCATCACTGCACTCTGTTCCCGTTGTCATCGATTATCTGTTGTCCGTCTTCCTTGGCATAGGGACCCGGCGGCCAGCGGTCGAGCAAATCGAGCACGGCCTCTGACGGCCGGCACAGACGGACGCCTTTTGG
>JBCDEC010000131.1:0-12700 GCA_039179965.1 Pseudomonadota bacterium | reverse complement strand
TCTTCGGCCTTGTAGAGCGCGCGAATGAAAAGCGCGGACAGCGCGCCGCCGAGGATCGCCAGAACCAGCAAGACCCCCAGCGTGGGCAGGTCCAATGCTTCGGGCAAGGCTTGCTGCAGGGCCGGAATGTTGAAACTGGGCTGATCGCCGATCAACAGACGCCCGATCAGTGTTGCCGTCGCCGTGGACGTAGCCACGATCAGCATCGACTTCACGTTCACGGTCAGCATCAGGAGTTCGACCGTAAAGAGAAGACCGCCAAGCGGGGCATTGAACGTGGCGGCAATCCCCCCGCCCGCGCCGGCCGCGATCAATAGCGAGCGATCGGCCGCATTCATGGGAAAGATCTGCCCCAGGATGGAGCCAAAGGCCGAGCCGATCTGAACGATGGGCCCTTCCCGGCCCACCGACGCCCCGGACCCGATTGAAATCGCTGAGGCCAAAGACTTCACGATGGCCACTTGCGGACGGATCATGCCATTTTCGTTGTGGATGGCGTGCATGACCTCGGGCACGCCATGGCCCTTGGCTTCTGGTGCAAACGTATCGACAAGCCAGGCCACCAGAATGGCCCCCACGACCGGAACAAAGATGACCCCCCAGCCCCAGGGACCCGGCGCGGTGACAACATTGGCGTCGTACTGAACCGACATTGTGCCCAGAAACAGCAGGTTGTGCGTGAGCCCGATCAGCAGGCGAAACGCCCAAGCAGCCACTCCGGCGACAACGCCGACCGCGAGGGCGTAGCCGATCATAAGCAGCATCGGGCGGGAAGCGTGGTCCGTCACAGGTTCATCCGTTTGTTCGCCTCGATATGGAACCCATCAGGGACATGCATCACTTGACCCCTTTGGTCCTGGCCGTTTCCTTGGCGCCTGACATGGAGCGTCAACAGCGCGTTTTGAATTCACGATATCTTGCACCTTTTGCCCTTACAGACCTGCGGCACCGACATCCGGAGGGATTCAAACCTGTCCCATGTCAGTCGGCTAGCCCTTATCAAGTTCGTTGTGCCGGCCCAAGGGGGGCAGGCACAATTGCAGAAATGAGGCGCGCGAGGGTCCCATCCTTGGGCGTTCGGGACCAAAATCCGCGCTCTTCATTCACAGTCGGCGCGATCGGGCCCCAAAATCGGACGGCATGCGCCATCACGTACCGTTGGTCTGAATCGGGGGGCGCGACGCAGCGGTCTTCTGCACCACAGGAGGCTTGAACCGCTCATTCAAGAGATCAGGACCGAAGATGCGGGAATTCAGTCTACGTGATCACATCCGGCGACTGTCGGCCGGTCCAGCGGGTGAGATCGGTGATCGCATAGGTGGCCTCGATCACCTCTCTGAGGGCGCTTTGCGTTTCAATCGTCAAATCTCCGTCGGGTGACATATAGCGTTCGAGATACACCCGAAGGGTTGCGCCTTCGGTTCCCGTCCCCGAGACCCGCAAAACCGCCCGTTCGCCTCCGTCAAAGAACAGACGCAGGCCCTGATTGCGGCTTTCCGATCCGTCGACCGGATCGTGATAGGCAAACTGATCGGCCGCCTTGATGCGCAGAGGCCCGGCCTCCTGCCCCGGCAAACGATCAAGCGAGTCAACCAAAGCGCCGATCAGACCGTGCACCTTGTCACTTTCGATGGCTTCGAAATCGTGCCGCGAATAGTAGGTGCGCCCGTAGGTCTTCCAGTGGTCCATCGCGATGTCTTTGACCGGCAGTTTGCGCACGGCCAGGATGTTCAGCCACAGGAGCACGGCCCAAAGTCCGTCTTTCTCGCGCACGTGATTGCTGCCCGTACCTGCACTTTCCTCGCCGCAGATCGTGACCTGTTCCGCATCGAGCAGATTGCCGAAGAACTTCCAGCCGGTGGGCGTCTCGTGGCAGGCAATCCCCATCGCCTGCGCGACCCGGTCAACGGCCTGGCTGGTGGGCATCGAGCGGGCCACACCTGACAGGCCTGCCTCGTAGCCCGGCACCAGATGCGCGTTGGCGGTCAGGATGGCAAGACTGTCGGATGGGGTGATATAGATGCCCCGGCCTAGGATCATGTTTCGGTCGCCATCTCCATCGGAGGCGGCCGCAAAATCCGGACCGGTTTCAGACATCACAAGGTCGACGAGATGCTTGGCCCAGATCGGATTGGGGTCCGGATGTCCCTTGCCGAAATCGACCGAGGGCGTGCCGTTCAGGACCGTGCCCTCAGGCGCACCAAGACTGTCCTCCAGAAGTCTCGTGGCGTAGGGGCCCGTCACGGCATGCATGGCGTCGAATGTCAGGCGGAAGCCGCCCGCCAGAAGGGTCCGGATCGCATCGAAATCAAAGAGCTTCTGCATCAGATCAGCGTAGTCGGCCACAGGGTCGACAACCTCGACGATCATGTCACCAAGCGCCTGCGTGCCAAGCGATGACAGATCCAGATCATCCGTATCCAAGGTCTGGTATTGCGTAATCGTTGCGGTTTGGCGGACCATCGCATCGGTGACCTTCTCCGGGGCGGGTCCGCCATTGGCGATGTTGTATTTGAGCCCGAAATCCGCGTCGATGCCGCCCGGATTGTGACTGGCCGACAGGATAAGGCCGCCGTCGGCCTTGCGCTGGCGGATCAGGTTGGACGCCGCGGGGGTCGAAAGCAGCCCCGCCTGCCCCACGATTGCGCGCGATGCCCCGCCAGCCGCAGCCATCCGCAGGATTGTCTGGATGGCCTCGGCGTTGAAATACCGCCCGTCGCCCCCGATCACGAGGGTCTTGCCCGCGACGCCGTCAACCGCATTGAAGATCGACTGGACAAAGGCTTCCAGATATCCGGGCTGCAGGAACACCCGCGTCTTTTTGCGCAGGCCGGATGTGCCCGGTTTTTGACCCTCGAATGGGGTGCAGTCTACGGTCACTATGCTCATGAAGTCGTGCTCCTATCTGCTAGGTGCGAAGGGTGCGGCGATCATCAGGCATGAGATCGCAGGCGGATTGAATGTCGTTGCAATCGGCGAAGTCTTCAACGGCCAGAGGCAGCCTGCGCCGCCAATTGGGGTGTTCGTCGATCGTGCCGGGCAGGTTTTGCGCATCCGTAAGGCCCAGTGCATCGTCAAGCTGCACCGCCAGAAGCGCCGAGGGCGCCTGCGCCAGAGCCACATGAACGGCCTGCGAGATGCCATCGGCCGAGGCGGTCGGGCCAAGGTTGCATTGCGCGCGCAGGCTTTGACGCTGGCGCGCACGCTGTGCGTGGCGCGCGTTCACCGCGTTGCCGGACAACCAGCCTACGCTGTGCCACCACGCGATGTCTTCTCCGTACCAGAAACCGCGCAGCGTCGGCGTGTCATGGGTGGCGAAACAAGCCATGCTATGGGCGGACAAATCCGACGCGGGCCGGATCTGGCCGTCGTGAAAGGTCTCGAACTGCCAGACGGCGTAGCTGTAAAGACCGGCAGCGCCCAGCCGTTCGCGAAAGCCGTCCGGCACGAGACCCAGGTCTTCGCCCACGATCACGCAGCCCGTCCTCTCCGCTTCGATCGCAATGATGGCCAGAAAGGTGTCGAGCGGCTGGCTGATGTAGCCGCCGGGGCTGCCATCGTCGGGGATCCAGTAGCTGCGCAAGAGGCCAAGCGCATGATCGATCCGCAACAGACCGCATCGCACCATAAGCTTGCGCAGCATGTCCCGCAGGGGCGCGTAGAAGGCTGTGGCCAAGGACCCGGGCGCATGGGCGGCAAGCGCCCAGGACTGGCCTTCGGGGCTCAGGTGGTCGGGCGGTGCGCCAATGGTGACGCCTTTGGCAATCGTGTCCGGGTTCATCCAGGTTTCGGCCCCGCCCGGGCGCGGTCCAACAGCGAGGTCGAGATAAAGACCCAGTGACATCCCGGCTGCGCGCGCCGAGGCCTGCGCACCGTCCAATTGTGTTTCAGCGCGCCATTGCAGCCAGGCGTGGAACGCAGCAGCGTTGCCCGCGGCGTCCTGCGCCGCGGGACCCGGGCCCTGCAACGCCGCCGGCCAAAGCCGCGCGTCCGGTCCGTGCGTTGCACTGATCGCTTCGAACTGACTGAAGCGCACAAGCGCTTCGCCCTGCGCGGCCTTCCAGGTTTCGAAGGCAGAGCTTCCCGGTGCGGCGGCAAAAGCGTCAAATTCGGTGCGAAGGGCGGCCCTGTGCCGGTCCCGAAACGTGGCGTAGTCGATCAGCGAAGACCGAGGTGTCGGACCAAGCCCAGCCGCCGTGGCGATATGGTCAATATTGAAGAACCCGCGGTGGGTGGGGGAGTAAGGGCTGATCATGTCTCCGCCGGCCCAACCAAGGGCATGGACCGGATTGATGCCAAAGAAATGCGCACCAGCCTGTCCCATGGCCGCGCAGGCGTCGGCCAGATCCGAATAGTTTCCCAGCCCGCCGTTTTCTGAGCTGCGCAGACCATACAGAGCGCCAATAAAGCCCCAGCATCGTTGTTGACCCGTGCGGTCCGTCACATCGGGCGCATGGTCCGGTCGCGCGAAGATGCGCGCACTTTGCGTGGTGGCCGCCCGACTACCCTGGCTCCCCTGGGCCGCCTGGGTCACCACCAATCGGTAATACCCAACCTCAAGCGGCGGCAATGTGGCGGTGGTCTCGGCGCGCCCTTCACCAACCTGCGCGCCGTCCTCGGTCAGCAGGACCCATGCGCAGGGCTGATGCACCGGCACGCATCCCGATTGTTCTGCCTTCAGGATATGTTCGGGGTCGATGATCCGCGCGGCCATCGCGGCCTGATGCGCGCGCAGATGCTCACGGATCATGGCGTCGGTGTCTGCTTCAACCCCGAGCGCCGCCAAAAGGGCGCGCAACGTGTCCCGCCCGGCCGTATGACGTGTCCCGTCCAGAGCAAAAAACGATGTGTGGACGCCATGCAGTTCAGCGAGACTGTCCAGTGACGCCTCAGGTCCGCTCACGCGCCTGCCGCCTCGCCCAGTGCAAAGGCTGAGACCGAGTGCGGCGGCACGCTCAGGGTCTGACCGGCGATCCGGACAGGCGACTGTGCGGCATTGGCCGTGTCGATCTCGCGGACCCAGACCCGTTGGCCCGGATCGGGAAGGCGCAATTCCAGCGTGCCGTCGTCGCGATTGATCGCAACAAAGACCTGATCGGAGTCACTTTCGTCGCGCGACACCTCCGCATTGCCCCGGACGTGCAGACAAAGGCTGGACAGCTCCGGGTCACGCCAGTTCAAAACGCCACCGTCAAAGGCCCGCCAGTCGACATCCGGTGCGTTGTCGGTCTTGCGTTTGTTGCCGTGCAGAAAGTCGCTCTGCCGCAGCACCGGATGCGCTTTGCGAAATCGCGACAAGGCGGCGGTGAAGTCGACAAGATCCGGGTCAAACCGGTCCCAGTCGATCCAGCTTGTTTCATTGTCCTGGCAATAGCTGTTGTTGTTGCCCGCCTGCGAGTGCCCGCCTTCGTCTCCCGCCAGCAGCATTGGCGTGCCCTGCGACAGAAACACCACGGCCAGAAGGTTGCGCATCCGCAAGGCGCGTTTGGCGCGGATGGCCGGGTCGTCGCTCTCCCCCTCGACACCAAAGTTCTCACTGTGATTGGTGTGATGCCCATCGGCATTGTTTTCGCCATTGGCGTGATTGTGGCGGTGTTCATACCGCGTCGTGTCGGCCAGCGTGAACCCGTCGTGGGAGGCGGCGAAGTTGACCGAAGACCAGACGCGGCGCCCCGCGCGATCAAACACCTCGGCCGAGCCCAGCAGCGCGTGGCCAAGATCAGGCACGCTGTGCGCGTCGCCACGCCAGAAGCGCCGGACCGTGTCGCGGAAGCGGTCATTCCACTCTGCAAAGGGGCTTGGAAAGCCGCCGAGCTGATAGCCGCCCGGCCCGATGTCCCAGGGTTCGGCAATCAGCTTCACCCCCGTCAGAACCGGATCCTGGCAGAGGGCATCCAGAAAGCCACCGCGCGGGTCAAATCCATGGTGTTCACGGCACAGCGTGGTGGCCAGATCAAACCGGAATCCGTCAACACCCATACACTCGACCCAGAACCGCAGGCTGTCGAGGATCATCCGCGTCACAAACGGGTGCTGCACATCCAGTGTGTTGCCGCATCCGGTATCGTTGATGTAATAGCGTGGCTGATCTTCTGCGAGGCGGTAATAGGACTTGTTGTCCAGACCGCGGAAGCTGAGCGTCGGGCCGAAGTGATCGCTCTCGGCTGAATGGTTGTAAACGACGTCCAGGATGACCTCGATGTCGGCGGCGTGGAACCGCTCCACCATGGCCCGAAAGCCGCGCAGGCCCGAGGGTCCGAAATAGCGCGGCTCAGGAGTAAAAAAGCCGATCGTGTTGTAGCCCCAATAATTGACCAGCCCGCGCCCGATGAGCTGGGCTTCGGATCGCAGGGCCTGCACCGGCAACAGTTCCACTGCGCTCACGCCAAGTTTTGTGAGGTGATCCAGCATTGCCGGGGTCGCCATCCCGTCAAAGGTGCCGCGCAGCTCGGGCGGAACCTGCGGATGGCGCATTGTAGCGCCCTTGACATGGGCCTCGTAGATCAGCGCACCGTCCCAGCTGCGGCCCAGTGTCTTGGCATCCGGCGCGACCTCAGTTGGATCGGGGACCACACATTTGGGCACGTGCGGCGCGCTGTTGCGGCTGTCAAAGCTCAGATCCGCATCCGCTGCATCCCGTTGAAAGCCATAGATCGCATCATGCTCGGCAAATCTGCCGTGGAACGCGCGGGCATAGGGGTCGACCAGCAGCTTGTTGATGTTGAAGCGATGGCCCTCAAGCGGATCATAGCTGCCCGCGACCCGGTAGCCGTAGAGCGTACCGGGGCGCACGCCCGGCAAATAGCCGTGCCAGATGGCACCAGTCCGATCGCGCAGCGGCAGGCGCTGCTCTTCGACCGTTCCATCCGGGGAGAACAGACAGAGAAAGACCTCCTGCCCGTGTTCGGAAAAGACCGCGAAGTTGGTTCCGTGCCCGTCAAAATGAGCGCCCAGACGCGTGGGGGATCCTGCCTCGACGGTGGACGTGACTGAAATGTGCCGGGTCATTCAACCAAAGCCTCATAAAGATCCGCGTAGCCGCGCGCGGAGGCTTCCCACCCCACGCTCTGGCGCATGGCGGCTTTCTGCATGTCGCGCCAGACCACCGGGTCGCTATAGGCGGTCACAACCCTGTCGATCCCATGGCACAATGCCTCTCGCGAGACCGCATCGAGCATGAAGCCGGTGGCCACCTGCGCGTCAAGCGCGGCCATGTTGGCGTCGATCACCGTGTCGGCCAGCCCGCCGGTGCGGGCGACCACCGGCAGCGTGCCATAGCGCAGACCGTACAGCTGTGTCAGCCCGCAAGGCTCAAACCGCGACGGGATCAGGATCGCATCGCTGCCCCCCTGAAGGAGATGGGACAGCGGCTCGTCATAGCCGATGACGGCGCCGACCTGCCCGGGATGTGCCTGAGCGGCGCCGGCAAAGCCGGCCTCCAGCTCCGGCGCTCCGCTGCCCAGAACGGCAAGCTGCGCGCCGCACGCCACCAGATGGGGCACCGCCTGAAGCAGGGCATCCAGCCCCTTTTGTTCGGTCAGCCGGCTGATCACGCAAAAAAGCGGCCCCGCGCTGTCACCGGCGAGGCCAAACCGCTCGGACACGGCGGCCCGGTTCTCGGCTTTCCGCTTCAGGCTGCGCACATCATAGGTCCGCGCCAGGGCGGCGTCGCTCGCCGGATCCCAAACCGTCGTATCAATGCCGTTCAAGAGCCCGACAAGATCGCCGGAGCGGGCGTTGAGAACTCCATCGAGACCCATCCCGAATTCCGGCGTCAGGATCTCGCGCGCGTAGGTCGGGCTGACGGTTGTGATCTTGTCGCTGTACACCAGCGCGCCCTTGAGAAAGCTCAGATCGCCGTAATATTCCAGGCCGTCGGCATGAAACCAGTCACCGTGCAATCCCAGCGGGCCCATCTCGTAGGCGCCAAAGCGACCCTGGAACGCAATATTGTGGATCGTGATGACGGTTTTGGGATGGGTTGCACCGGTCATGCGCAGGTAGACCGGCGCAAGCGCGGCCTGCCAATCATGGGCATGCAGCACATCCGGTGCAAAACCTGCAACCGCGCCCTGTGCGATCCGCGCCGCCGCCTGGGCCAGTGTGCCGAAGCGCGCGGGATTGTCGTGCCAATCCGCGCCAGTCTCATCGACATAGAGGCTGCCGGGGCGATCAAAGAGCTGCGGCGCATCGAGCAACAACAAATCAATGCCCTGCGACGCGACCGCGACGACCTTGGCCGGACCGCCCGGCAAGTCATCGAATTGCGCGACGGTTTCGCCTTTGGGCAGCAGCGGAAAGAGCGGCGGATAGGCCGGCAGAAGCACGCGCGCCTCAATGCCCGCAGGTGCGAGCGCGGCCGGCAATGCCCCGACCACATCCGCCAGCCCTCCCGTCTTGACGAAGGGCGCGCATTCCGACGTGACCATCAGAACCTGCACGTCAGGCCTCCAGCGCGTCGATCATCTTTTGGGTGATCAGGCAGATGCCGTTTTCGGTCCGTCGAAACCGCTTGGCATCCAGGTCGGGGTCTTCGCCGACAATCAGACCGGGCGGGATCTGCACGCCGCGGTCAATAATCGCGTTCTTGATGAAGGCGCGGCGTCCGACTTCGCAATAGGGCAGCGCAATGACCCCTTCTAGCTGTGAGAAGGAATGCGTCTTTACCCCGGTAAACAGCAAGCACCGGTAGAGCGACGAGCCGGAGATGATGCACCCGCCCGAGACCATGGACGAGACAGCCTGACCGCGGCGCCCCTCCTCGTTGTGGATGAACTTCGCTGGCGGCACGAGTTCGGAATAGGTCCAGATCGGCCAGTCCTGATTGTAGATATCGAGCGCTGGTTTGAAATCGGTCAGATCGATGTTGGCCTGCCAATAGGCATCGATGGTGCCGACATCGCGCCAATAGGGTTCGACCTCCATCCCGGTCATGACGCAGGACCGCGAGAACGGGTGCGCGCGCGCACCGCCGCTGGCCACGATATTGGGGATGATGTCCTTGCCGAAGTCATTGCTGGAGTCCGGGTCCGCCGCATCTTCCTGCAGGATCTTGTAGAGATACTCGGCCTCGAACACGTAGATGCCCATACTGGCCAGTGCCTGATCCGGATTGTCGGGCATCGCGGGCGGGTCGGCCGGTTTCTCGACAAAATCAAGGATCTTGTCTTCGCCATCCACCGCCATCACGCCAAAGCCCTTGGCCTCTTCGCGCGGCACGGCAATGCATCCCACCGTTACAAGGGCACCGGAGGCCACATGCTCCTCGACCATGTAGGAGTAATCCTGCTTGTAGATGTGATCACCGGCCAGGATGACCACGTATTTGGGGCCATAACCGCGCATGATTTCGATGTTCTGAGCCACGGCATCCGCCGTGCCTTTGTACCAATTGTCCGTGTCGAGCTGTTGGGAGGCAGGCAGGATATCGAGTGACTCGTTGCGTTCCGCCCGAAAGAAGCTCCACCCGCGCTGGATGTGGCGGATCAGGCTGTGCGCCTTGTATTGCGTCGCCACGCCAATCCGCCGGATGCCGGAATTCACCGCATTCGACAACGCAAAGTCGATGATCCGGGTCTTGCCGCCAAAGTAGACCGCCGGTTTGGCCCGGATGTCGGTCATTTCTTTCAGTCGGCTGCCACGTCCCCCGGCAAGCACGAAGGCCATGGTCTGTTGGGCCAATCTGGTTCTGTCTTCTTGCATGGGTCCCTCCCCGGAAATGTCTTGGTGCGGCCGGTCAATCAGCGGACAGCTTGAAGCAGACCGTGGCAAGCGGCGGCAAGGTGATCTCTATCGATGTCTCACAGCCGTGCGACGGGATATCTTCGCTATCAGCGCCACCCGGATTGCCGATGTCGCTGCCGCCGTAAATGCCTGCATCCGTGTTGAGCACTTCGCCCCAATGGCCGGCTTCGGGCGCGCCGATGCGAAAGCCGGGCCGTGGCACCGGCGTAAAGTTGGACACGATCAGCACGGGGGCTTCGCCGGTTTCGCCGCAGCGTGCCCAGGCCATGACGGAATCCTCGGCATTGCCGCCGTCGATCCAGCGGAACCCCTCGGGGCTGTTGTCGCGCTGATAAAGCGCGGGCGTTGCGCAATAGAGCCCGTTAAGATCGCGCACCAGCCGCTGCAGGCCCGCGTGCGGCTTTTGATCGAGCAAATGCCATTCCAGACTCGACTCATGGTTCCACTCGCTCAACTGGCCAAACTCACACCCCATGAATATCAGTTTCTTGCCGGGATGGGCCCACATAAAGCCGAAATAGGCCCGCAGATTGGCAAAGCGCTGCCAGTCATCGCCGGGCATCCGCGCCATCAGCGACCCTTTGCCGTGCACCACCTCATCGTGGCTCAGCGGCAGGATGAAGTTTTCCGAAAAGGCATATTGCAGACCAAAGGTGATCTTGTCGTGGTGGAATTTGCGGTTGATCGGGTCCTCGCCCATGTACCGCAAGGTGTCGTTCATCCAGCCCATATTCCACTTGAACCCAAAGCCCAGGCCGCCCGCCGAGGTTGGCGCACTGACGCCAGGAAAGGCTGTGGATTCTTCGGCCGCCGTCAGGATACTGTCATCCGCGGCATACACCGCCTCGTTCATCAGCTGCATAAAGGCGATGGCTTCGAGGTTCTCGCGCCCGCCATCCTTGTTGGGCACCCACTCGCCGTCCTTG
The DNA here is from genome assembly GCA_039179965.1 of Pseudomonadota bacterium. GTDB lineage: Bacteria > Pseudomonadota > Alphaproteobacteria > Rhodobacterales > Rhodobacteraceae > Marinibacterium. The sequence goes on along the minus strand of JBCDEC010000131.1, from coordinate 2,030 downwards.
CGCGAATAATCGCGATAGAGCATGGACGCCACGGCGTCCACGCGCAGACCATCGATGTGGTATTCGTCAAACCAGAATTTTGCGTTTGCAATCAGAAAGTTCCGCACCTCGGTGCGGCCATAGTTGTAAACCAGCGTGTTCCAGTCGGGGTGAAAGCCCTCTTTGGGATCGGCATGTTCATAGAGCGCGGAGCCATCAAACCGACCAAGCCCGTGCTGATCTGACGGGAAATGCCCCGGCACCCAGTCGATGATGAGCCCCAGATCGGCAGCATGGCAGGCATCGACGAAGGCGCGAAAGTCATCCGGTGTGCCAAAGCGCGATGTCGGCGCAAAAAGTCCCACGGGCTGATAGCCCCAGGAGCCTCCGAACGGATATTCGGACACAGGCGTCAACTCGATATGGGTGAAGCCCAGGTCGCGCGCATATTCGACAAGCTGGGTGGCATGTTCGCGGTATGTCAGCGATCGCCCGCCCTCTTCGGGGACGCGACGCCAGCTTTCCAGATGAACCTCGTAGATCGAGATGGGCTGGTCGACTTTCTGCTTGCTGCCCCGCGCGGCCAGCCAGCCGGCGTCGGACCAGGTGTAGCCTGTCAGATCACGCACAACCGAGGCAGTCTCCGGCGGCACTTCGGACCCAAAGCCCACGGGATCCTCCTTGAGCGGCAACAGGCTGCGATCCTCGGCAAGCAGTTCGTATTTGTAGACCGTGCCGTCGCCCAGATCCGGCAGAAAGATTTCGTGAATACCGGTAGCCCCCCGGCGGCGCATGACATGGCGGCGCCCGTCCCAACCGTTGAAATCCCCGACCACCGAGGCGCGCGCCGCATTTGGCGCCCAGACCGCGAAATGGGTTCCTGTGACGCCTTCATGGGTGCAGCAATGTGCGCCCAATGCGTGCCAGAGATGGCCATGGGTGCCCTCTGCGAGCAAATACTCGTCCAGATCACCGAGCATGGGGCCAAAGCCATAGGCGTCGTGCTCGCTCCAGTTGTCGTCGCCCCGGGTGATCTGCAGCTTATAGGCAAAGCGTTTGCGCCGACGCGGCACGCGGGCCACAAAAACACCGTCCGCCGAGTCAACCGGGCTCAGGGACACCACGGGTTTTCCGCTTTCCGCGTCCATGAGCTCAATACCATCAACGCCGGGGCGCAGGACGCGAACGACCAGCGCTCCGTCGCTCAGCGTGTGCAGACCCAGAACCGAAAACGGATCCGGATGGTGCCCGGCGCTCAACGCCTGTGCGGCGTCCGGGTCGATCAGGTCATTTGGTTTCATGCCGATTTCTCGAGCGCGGCCGGGTTGCCACCAACCTGCCAGATATCGCGCGCATATCCCCGAATGGTGCGATCCGATGAGAACCAGCCCATCTTTGCGGTGTTGCGCAGGGCCATCGCCGCCCAGTCCTGTGGCGCGCGATAGACAGTGTCGGCCTCACGTTGCGTGTCGTAGTAACTGTCAAAATCGCAGGTCACCAGGAAGTAGTCATGGTCATACAGCGTGCCGACCAGCCCGTGATAGCGACTTGGGTCTTCGGGACAGTACCGCCCTTCGAAGATCTGCCCCAGAACACGGCGCAGACGCGCGCTGTTTTCAATCGCCGTCCGGGCGTATCCATGCTGATGGCGACGCTCCATGACTTCGCGTGCGGTCAGACCAAAGAGGAAGAAGTTTTCGGCCCCCACATGTTCACGAATTTCGACATTGGCGCCGTCGAGCGTGCCGATGGTCAACGCGCCGTTCAGCGCAAATTTCATATTGCCGGTGCCAGAGGCCTCTTTGCCCGCGGTTGAGATCTGTTCGGAGAGATCGGCCGCCGGGATCAGGCGTTCGGCCATTGTCACGTTGTAGTTCGGCGGAAAGACGATCTTGAGCTGTCCGTTCGTTGCCGGATCCGCATTGATAACGGCGGCCACGTCGTTGATCAGTCGAATGATTTCCTTGGCCACATGATAGCCCGGCGCCGCCTTGCCCCCAAAGATCTTGACCCTTGGCGTCCACTCCTGTTCGGGCGAGTCGCGCATCTCG
>JBCDEC010000130.1:0-13062 GCA_039179965.1 Pseudomonadota bacterium | reverse complement strand
TGATCGACCTGCTGCTGGATGTGATCGTGACGGCCCCGGCACTGGGCGAGTATCTGTCGCGCAACGCCGGCGTGCTGGATGCCGTGATGGGCGGGGGCTTCTTTGTGCCCTGGCCCGGGGCAGCGGCGCTCAGTGCGGAACTGATCGAACGCCTCGGCCAGGAACAGGATTACGAAAGCAAGCTCGACGTCACCCGTCGCTGGAAGAAAGAATGGCATTTCCGGATTGGCGTCCATCTTCTGCGCGGGTTGATCGATGGCGAAACGGCCGGGCTGCAATACACCGATCTGGCGGATGCGGTGATCCAGGCGATGAGCGCGGCGGTGGTGGAGGAGTTTTCGCGCAAGCATGGCTCGCCACCGGGCCGGGGCGCGACTGTTCTGGGCATGGGGTCGGTGGGCATGCGGCATATGAACGCCAGCTCCGATCTGGATCTGATCGTGATCTACGATGCCGCCGGGGTTGATGCCTCTGACGGGCGCCGCCCTCTGGCCACGCGCACCTATTACGCGCGCCTGACCCAGGCGTTGATCACCGCCATGTCCGCACCCACCGCGCAAGGCCGCCTGTACGAGATTGACATGCGCTTGCGCCCGTCGGGCAATCAGGGACCGGTGGCGACCTCGTGGCAGGCGTTCGCGAATTATCAAAAGGTCGAGGCCTGGCTCTGGGAGCATATGGCGCTCACGCGGGCGCGCGTGATTGCCGGGCCTGCCGATCTGACGGACGATATTGAACGGCTGCGCGCCGAGATTCTGGCCGCGCCCCGGACACGGGCCGAGATCCTGCGGGAATTGTCCCAGATGCGCGCCCGTCTCGCGGCGGCGCGGGCACCGACGGGCTGGCTCGATCTGCGCACTGGCCCGGGACGGTTGCAAGATCTCGAACTGGTCGCGCAGGCTGGCCAGGTGAGCGCGGGGCGGGCGCAGCGCGGCGTGATGGCGGGGCTGGTTGCGGCGCAAAGCGCGGGATGGCTGACCGCGCAGGAGGGGGCAGAGCTTTGTGCGGCCTATCCGCTGTTCTGGGCAGTGCATACGGCGACGCGGCTGGTCGGCGCGCTGCCCGATGATCCGGGCGATCTGGGGCAGGGGGCCGCAGATTTCTTGTGTCGCAGCGGCGGGGTGTCGGATTTGCAGGCCTTGCAGGCGCGTTTGGAGGCGCGCTACGAGGCCTGTGCCGCCATGATCGATGCGGCATTGATACGGGCAGGAGTGCAAGATGAGCCAGAATAAGGATCCCAACGATCGCAACGATCCCAAGGGCCTGATCCGGGAAAGCTTTCGGATCGATGGCATTGGCACGCCCGAATGCCGGAGCATTTTTCTCGACTGGGCGTTGAGTCTGCCGGTTGAGGCCGACACCGATCACACCCGGCAGGTGCTTCTGGCGCAGTATCGCCCCGATCACCCGGATCATCCGATGATCGCGGTTCTGGACGAAGGTCTGGGTGATGGCCGGGGCGGGTCCGGATCACCGGGTGCGCGCCCGCGGCGCCGCGGCGGCTGGCGGTCACGGCCCCGCGATGCGGCCAGCGGCAAGGCGGAGTAGGCCGGGTGGCTGCGGTTTGGCTTTGGCCCCCGACTGGCGCTTTGCGGATGCGCGCGCGCGGCCGTGCCGATGGATGAGACAGGCGTGATGGCCGCCACCCGCCCGGTGGTGCGGCTGAAGCCTAAGGTCAATGCGCGCCCGCTGCGGCACGGATTTCCCTGGGTCTATGCCTCGGATCTGGTCACGGACCGGCGCACCAAGGCGCTGGCCCCGGGCAGCCTGGCGGTTCTGGAAGACGCAGGGCGCGCACCGCTGGGCCTTGTGGCGGTCAACCCCCGATCCAAGATCATTGCGCGGATGCTCGACCGCGATCCGGGTGCAGAGCTGGATGCGGCCTGGTTTTCAGGCAGGATCGCGCGGGCCATGGCGTTGCGCGAGCGGTGTTTTTCCACGCCTTATTATCGGGTGATCCATGCCGAGGCGGACGGCCTGCCGGGTGTGATTGTCGACCGGTTTGGGGACACCTGTGTCCTGCAGCCCAATGCCGCCTGGGCCGAGGCGCATCTGCCGGGCCTTGTGGACGCGCTTCTGGCGCAATCCGGCGTCGCGCATGTGCTCAAGAACGCGTCCGGCCGGGCGCGCGGGCTGGAGGGTCTCGACGATGTCAGCTCCGTGCTGGCCGGACTGTCGCCAGAGGCCCCGGTGCCGGTGCCGATGAACGGCGCCACTTACCTGGCGGATTTGACCGGCGGACAGAAGACCGGGTTGTATTATGACCAGCGGTTGAACCATGCGTTCGCGGCCGCGCTGGTGCGTCCCGGGGCGGCGGTTCTGGATGTGTTTTCCCATGTCGGAGGCTTTGGACTGGCCATGCTCGCCGCTGGCGCCGGTTCGGTGCTGGCGGTGGATGGATCCGCCGCCGCGCTGGATCTGGCCGAGGCCGGGGCGCGGGCCTCTGGCGTTGAGGGCCGTTTGGCGACACGCAAGGGCGATGCCTTCGAGGTGCTGGAGGCTCTGGCGGAAGATGTGGCGCGCTTTGACGTGGTGATCTGCGATCCGCCGGCCTTTGCGCCGTCGAAATCGGCGCAGGAGGCGGGACTTAGGGCCTATGAGCGGGTGGCCCGGCTGGCCGCGCCTCTGGTGGCCGAGGGCGGGGTTCTGGGGCTGTGTTCCTGTTCGCATGCCGTCGATCTGGCGGCGTTTCGCGCCGCGTCGACGCGGGGGATCGGCCGCGCCGGGCGGGCGGGCCGGGTGATCCATCAGGGGTTCGCCGGCCCGGATCATCCCCAGCATCCGATGCTGGCGGAGACCGGGTATCTCAAAGCCGTGTTCTACGCGCTGTGAAGGTGGTGCTGGACGCCTGCGTGCTTTACCCGACGGTGATGCGCGAGATGCTCCTGGCCGCCGCGCGGACCGGGGCTTTCCAGCCGCTCTGGTCGGCGCGGATATTGGAGGAATGGGCGCGGGCGGCGGAGAAACTGGGCCCGGTGGGCGCGGCGCAGGCGCGTGGAGAAGTCGCCCTGTTGCGCGCGCACTGGCCCGACGCAGAGGTGCCTGCCGCGCCGGCGCTGGAGGCGCGGCTGTGGTTGCCCGATCCGGCGGATATTCATGTTCTGGCCGTGGCCGTCGCGGGCTCGGCCGAGGCCATCGTGACGCTCAACGCCAAGGACTTCCCCCGTCATATCCTGGCGGAAGAGGGTGTGGAGCGGCGCGACCCGGACGGATTTCTGATGGCGCTGCTGGCGCAGGACAGCGCGGGTCTTGCCGAAGCCGGGGCGCAGGTGCTGGCTCAGGCGCAGGCGATGGACGCCGGCTGGACCATGCGCGCGCTGCTGAAAAAGGCGCGCTTGCCACGGTTGGGCAAAGCCCTCGGATGATCGCGCGCATGAGGCGCTTTGGACGGGGTATTTTCAAAAAGAAAGAAGCAGCAGATGCGCCCGGGCTGCAGAGGGCGCCCGCGGCGATTGCCCGGTGTGGCGGCGCGGCTCAGGGCGACGGCAGCCAGCGGTTTTCGAGCTTTTCCAGAGCCGCGATCCGTTCGGCGGTCTTGGGATGGCTCATCAGCCAGGCCGGCACCACGCCGGCGCGGCTTTGGGTCAGGGCGTCGAGCTTGTGAAACAGCGATTTTTGCGGGCCGATGCCGATGCCGGCCTTGGTCAGCAGCGCGGCCGCATAGGCATCGGCCTCGTATTCGTCGGAGCGCGACAGACCGGCGGCCAGCAGCGAGCTCAATGCGCCCGCGATCATGATGCCAAAGCCCGGGATGATGCGGCTCAGCACCATGCCGAGCGCGGTGCGCAGGGCGTTCTGGCCGGAAAAGTCGATCATCCGCTTGCGGGCGTGGCCCAAGGCGACATGGCCGAGTTCGTGGGCGATGACCGAGGCGAGCTCTTCCGGGGAGACCTCGCCATTGGAGAACTTGCGGTAAAAGCCGCGCGTGATGAAAATGCGCCCGTCCGGCGCGGCCAGGCCGTTGACCGGGTCGATTTCGTAGATGAAGACGCGAATGCGATCGACATCGAGGGACTGGGCCATCCGGTCCAGCAGGCGTTTGAGGCGCGGATCGGCCAGTTCGGTCGATTTGCGGTCCAGCTCACCCTTCGTGCGCCAGACCGAGAACTGGTAGCTCACCAGGCCATAGATCACGGCCAGCAGGATCGGGGTCACCTTCAACATGGGCTGAATATAGGTCCTGCAGCGCGCGGGACCAAAGCCCCAGGCGCCGTGTTTTGCAATTTCGGCAAAAAAATTGCGGTTGGTGGCAACCGGGATGGGGAAAAGCGCCTGGCAGGGTTGGACAGATCTCGCCTGATCCGGGAAGATCAGCCCAGCCATCATGGCGTTCGGGCAGGAGCAGAGACATGCAGATGACACGGCGGCGGCTCTTGGGAGCCCTGAGTGCCCTGGGCGCGATCGGTCTGGCGGGATGCGGCGGGGGCGGGACGGCCCCGGCGCCGCGCGCGCAGTTCCGCGCTGTGCCCAATCCGGAGTTTGACGCCTGGCTGGCGGGGTTTCGCGGCCGGGCGGTGTCCAGCGGGGTGTCGCAGGCCACCATCGATCGGGCCTTCCGCTCGGCGGGCTATCTGCCCGAGGTGATCGAACGGGACCGCAACCAGACCGAGTTTCGCCGGTCGCTGGAGGATTACCTCTCGCTGACCGCCAGCGACGAGCGGGTGGCCACGGGGCGCCAGATGATGGCGCGCCATGGGGCGGCGCTGGATCAGATCGAGCAGCGCTATGGGGTCGAGAAGCAGATCGTGACGGCGATCTGGGGGATCGAAAGCCAATATGGTGCGCGGCGCGGCGATGTGCCGGTGATCTCGGCCGTTGCGACGCTGGCCTATGACGGGCGGCGCCGTGCGCTTTTTGAGCAGCAGCTGATCGCCGCGCTGAAGATCCTGCAGGAGGGAGACGTGGCGCCCGAGGCGATGGTGGGATCCTGGGCCGGGGCGATGGGCCATACGCAGTTCATCCCGACCTCTTACCGTGCCTTTGCGGTGGATTTCACCGGCGACGGGCGGCGCGACATCTGGTCGGACGATCCCACGGACGCTCTGGCCTCGGCAGCGGCCTATCTTGACCGCAATGGCTGGCGGTATGGCCAGCCCTGGGTGGTGGAGGACTTGCCGGGGACCTCGGGGGGCAGCGTGATCCAGCCGCAGAGTCCGGGTCCGCGCTTTCGGACCTATGCCAACTTTGGAACGATCAAGACGTACAACAATTCAACGAGTTATGCGCTGGCCGTGGGCTATCTGGCCAACCGGATTGCCGGCGCAGGGCCGTTGCAGACGCCCTTTGGACCTGATGCCACCGGGCTCACGCAAGAGGACAGGAAAGAGCTGCAGCGCCGCCTGACCCGGGCCGGATACGACACCGGCGGCGCGGACGGAGTGATCGGGCCGAAGAGCCAGTCGGCGATTGCCGCCTACCAGCGCGATCAGGGGCTGAGCGTGACGGGCACGCCAAGCCCGGCGCTTCTTGCCAGTCTGCGGTGAGCGATGCGGGTTTTCGCTTTCGGCCGGTGATCCGGCGCGACGGCGCTCTCTTGCGGCGCTGGCTTGCGGATGCCCGGGTGGCGCGGTGGTTTGACGAGCCCGACTATGCGCGGGTGATCCTTGAGGAACATCTCAAGGATCCACGGCTGCGCGTTTGGATGGTCGAACAGGACGGGCAGCCTCTGGCCTACCTGCAGGACTATGACATTCATGGCTTCAAGGACCATCCGCTGGCCTTTTTACCGCAGGGCGCGCGCGGTGTGGACACCTTCATCGGCACCAGCGCGCAGATGGGTCAGGGCCGGGGCCCGGCCTATCTGCGCGCCTTTTGCGCGCGTTGTTTTGCGCAGGGCTGTCCGGCGATGGGCATCGACCCGCATCCGGACAACAGAGCCGCGATACGGGCCTATGAAAAAGCCGGGTTCCGGCCCGGTGAGGTCTGCGAGACCGAATGGGGCCCCGCGCTGCTGATGAACTGCTGGCCCACGCCTGAGGCGTAGAAGTGCGGTACTGCTCTCCGCTCAGTTGAAAAGCGGAGCCTTTTGGCCCCATTTGACCGCTAAGCCTCTGAGATCCGACAAATTTTAGCCAAATTCACCCTCTAACAAACCCAACACAAAAAAAGGTTAATCGAGCTGGGAGTGAGGCATGCCGCCCACCAATGTCATCGTAAATGGTGATTTCAGTGCCCGGACCAGTGGTTGGACGGGCACCGATCTGGAGACAAATCCACTGTCGCGCTACATCTCCGGCGCGGGTGATGGCAGCAACCGTGTCGCCGAGATGGACGGGCGAAGCGGCCAGACGACGGTGCTTGAGCAGACCTTCACGCTGGACGATCCCTCTGTTGCCACGCTGACCTTCGATGCGGCGCTGAGAACCTCGGCGCTGTCGGACGCCGGGAGCGACGGCTATACGGTCGAGATCCTCGACAGCTCTGGCAATGTCCTGGTGTCGCAAACGATTCTGCCTTCGACCAACAGTTTCACGACAGTCGCCATTCCGGTGACCTTCCCAAGCGCGGGCGATTACACGATTCGCTTCACCGAGGTGGGTGACGACGACAGCCGCGGCGCGCTTCTGGACAATGTGCAGGTGTTGATCTGCTTTGCCGGTGAAACCTCCATTGCCACGCTGGATGGACCGGTGGCGGCGGCCAAGATCCGGACGGGTGATCTGGTCATGACCGAGTCCGGACCGCGCCCGGTGCGCTGGGTCGGGCGGCGTCAGGTCAGCGCGCAGGACATGTCGGCCGACCCGAGCCTGCGTCCGGTGCGCATCGCGCGCGGCGCCTTGGGGCAGGGGGTGCCAAGCCGGGATCTGATGGTCTCGCGCCAGCATCGGATGCTTGTGGTCTCTCCGGTGGCCGAGCGGATGTTTGGCACCGCCGAGGTGCTCGTCCCGGCCATCCGGCTGACGGCGTTGCCGGGAATCAGTGTCGAGCCCGCCCCGCGCGCATTGACCTATGTGCATATTCTGCTCGATGACCATGCGGTGGTGTTCGCCGAAGACGCCCCGGCGGAGTCCCTTTACGTCGGCGATTGTGTCTGGGCCGGCCTCAGCGAGGCCGCGCAAGGGGTTGTTCAGGCGTTCTGTCCGCATGCGCCGCAGGGTCGGGTGCCGGACCCGGCGCGCCTGATCCCCAGCCAGAAGCACCAAAAGAAACTGCTCGACCGGATGGCCAGGAACGGCCGGCTGGCGCTGGACGGACGCGTTGTGGCGACGTCCTGGCCGACATTGGCCAAACCAGCCCGGCGGTTTGCCGCGCGCTGACACAGGGCCGCTGACAGAGCGCCGCTGACAGAGCGCCGCTAACAGAGGGCCGCTGGCACGGGCTTAGGTGCATCTGCGCCGGAACAGGCGCACCTGTGATGCCGGGCTGAAGGCGCACACATGCAAATGGCGTCGCCGCCGCGCGTCATTCGCCCTAGACTGCGACCATGGCACAAAACACAGCTGGAATGAGGGCGCTGCGCGTCGTGGTGGTGCATGGCGGCCCCGGCGCAGCGGGGGAACTGGCGCATTTGGCGGCAGAGCTGTCCGCCCGGGGTCATGCGACGCTGGAGCCCTGGCAAACAGCAACATCCGTGTCGGGTCAGATCGGCGAACTGGCGCAGGCGATTGCGGCGGATTGTGCTCCGCCCGTGGTGCTGATCGGGTGGTCCTGGGGGGCTTGGCTGGCCGCTCTCACGGCACAGGCGCGGTCCGATCTGGTGGCGCATCTGGTTCTGGTGGGCAGCGGGCCGTTGGGCGCCACCGCGGCGGACAGCACCCAGATCACCCGCCGCGCGCGCCTGGGAGAGAAAGCCTGGCGCGAAATGCGTGCAGCCTTTGCCGACCCCGGCGGGCTGCACCGGGGCATGGACCTGCTCAGCCAGGCGGATGACTACGACCCGCTGGATACGCCCCTGCCTGCGATTTCACACGATCCCGACATTCACCGACAGGTCTGGGCCGAGGCCAGGGCGCTGCGTGCCAGTGGCGCCTTGCTGGAGCGGGTGGGCCAGATCACCTGCCCGATCACAGTGATCCACGGTTCCTATGACCCGCATCCTGCTGCTGGCGTTATCGTGCCGCTCAAAGCCCGTTTGCCGGCGGCAGAAATCGTCCTGTTGCGCCACTGTGGCCACACGCCCTGGCGGGAACGCAGAGCCCAGGCGCCATTTTTTGCAACGCTGGAGCGGGTGATTGCCGGAGCCCTTGGGGGCCAGACGCCTAGCGCGTGAGGTCTTTCATGCCCTGTTCCAGACCCTCAAGGGTCATCGGCACCATGGACTCGCCAAAGATCTCCTGAATCATGCCGATGGATTGCGTGTAGCCCCAGTATTTCCGGGGCACCGGGTTGATCCAGAGATGGGCCGCCCACTGATCGCGGGCGCGCTGCAGCCAGACCTGACCGGCCTCGGCGTTCCAATGTTCGTTGGCGCCGCCCGGATAGGCGATCTCGTAGGGCGACATGGAGGCGTCACCAACGAAAATGCATTTGTAGTCCGGCCCGTAGGTGCGCAGCACCTCGTGCGTGGGGATCTGCTCATCCCAGCGGCGGCGGTTGTCGCGCCAGACGCCTTCGTACAGGCAGTTGTGAAAGTAGTAGTGTTCCAGATGCTTGAACTCGGTGCGGGCCGCTGAAAAGAGCTCTTCCACCACCTTCACATGCGCATCCATCGACCCGCCCACGTCCAGGAACAGGACCACCTTGACCGCATTGTGCCGCTCGGGGCGCATCTTCACGTCGAGATAGCCATTTTCCGCCGTCGAACGGATCGTCCCGTCAAGATCAAGCTCATCATGGGCGCCGTCACGGGCCCAGCGGCGCAGGCGCTTGAGCGCCACCTTGATATTGCGGGTGCCCAGTTCCACGGTGTCGTCGAAATTGCGGAACTCGCGCTTGTCCCAGACCTTGACCGCGCGCTGGTGGCGGCTCTGGTCCTGACCGATGCGCACGCCCTCGGGGTTGTAGCCATAGGCCCCAAAGGGCGAGGTTCCCGCCGTGCCGATCCACTTGTTGCCACCCTGATGGCGGTCCTTTTGCTCGTTCAGCCGCTCCTTGAGCGTTTCCATAAGCTTGTCAAAGCCGCCCAGAGCTTCGATCTCGGCCTTTTCCTCGGCGCTCAGATGCTTTTCGGCCATCTTCTCCAGCCAATTGCCGGGGATGTTGACCGCCTCGATCACCTGATCGATGCTGATCTCGCTGAGGCCCTCGAACGTCTTGGCAAAGGCGCGGTCGAACTTGTCGATGTTGCGCTCATCCTTGACCATCGCGGTGCGGGCGAGAAAATAGAAGCCTTCCACGTCATAGGTCACGAGGTTCTGGCCCATGGCTTCGAGAAAGGTCAGGTATTCACGCAAGGAGACCGGCACGCCGCCGTTTCTCAGATTGTCGAAGAAGGGCAGAAACATCGCGTTTCAGACCGCCATACGGTCGATCACGATCGTCAGGATCAGACCCGCAAGGGCCAGGGCAATCCCGTAGCCCGCGCCATATTGCGCCATATCCAGACGTGCACCGCCGCGTTTTTTGGCTGTCATCACGCCCACAATGGCGCCGATCACAGCACCGGCCAGGATGATCATATCTGCCCGCTGCGCCCCTCGTTGCTGTTCTTCAGCGGATTGAGGGCGGAGATTTCACGCATCTTCTGGCGAACCACCCAATCCGCGCCAAAGCCGTAGCGCGCCCAGCCCAGACTGTCCAGCCTGACCATACGGGCCTGATCGGGCTTGCCCAAAAGCTCCAGCGCTTCGGCCTTGAGAAGCATCAGGGTCGACAGCAGGGCGGCGTTTTCGGCGCGTTCGGCTTCGGCGATTGCCGGGTTGAGCCGGGTCATCGCACGGGCCGGATCGCCGCGGCTGATGTCCAGAGCGGCGGTCTGGGTGGTGATATAGGCGCGCTGCAACTCGGTGCCCGGGCTGCGCTGCAGGAAATAGACGGCCGATTCATAATGTCGTTCGGCCCGGTCGCCATCGGTGACCTGAGCCATGCGACCCACGATGTAATGGCTGAAGGCGCGGCGATGGTCTTCCCATCCGTTCTCGGCCGCCGTTGCCAGCGATGCCTCGGCCGCGGCCCGGCGCGCGTTGGGGCTGGCGCCGGGGCCAAGCGCGGTCTGGACCGCATTGATCCAGGTCCGCGGCGTCGGCTGGACGCCAACCCGTGGCTTGCCGGCGCCCTGCGGATTGTAGCGCGCAAGAATCGACGGCAATTGCGCGGCCACGTCGGTCCGGCTCATGCCGGAGCGCAACTCCGGCGCATAGGTCGTGCGCAGGATCAGCATGTCAAAGCCGGTCAGAACCCGATGCACGTTGTCATCGTTGAACACCGAGTTGGAGAGCCGGTAGAGGTCGTTGAGCGGCCCCAGAGCCTGGGCCAGTTCCTCGTGCAAACAGTCGCGCACCTCTTGCGGGCTGGTGTCGTTGGGCACGAAGACCGCGAGCCGCTCGCGCGTCTCCAGCAGGGCCCAATTGGTCTTTGACTTGCGCCGGTCGCGGCGGAACTCGGCCAGGCTTGACACGTTGGGCACCACGAAACAGGCCGCAAGCGGCAAGGACCGCCGGATCTCTTCACGTGGCACGGCCTCAATCGTGATATTGGCGGTGCCGGAGGTCACCTCGCGAATGTCGATGCCCGCCTCGGACCTGAGTCGTGTCAGAAGCCGGGTGAGATCGGGACCAAGGCTCGCCGGTGGAGCGCCGGTGACGCGCACCGAGATGGGGCCTTCAAACCGTGTGAAGGTTTCCAGCGACCGGCCGCTTTCCAACTGGAAATGCAGCGCCATGAAATCACCGGCGATGTCGGAATTTGACATGATCGGCGCCTTGGGCCGCGCATTGGCAAAGACCTTCATCGGCGGCAGCGTGCTGTCGGCCACCACGGCGCGTGTCGGCACACTGCTCTTGGGGGGAGTCGTACAGCTGGCCAGCCCAATGGCGGCCAAGGTCAACATCATGGCTACGCGCATCAGGGCCTCTGGTATTTGATGAACGGCGTCAACACGCCGATCCGGTCGTAAAGCTGTCGAGCGGTGTGGTTGAAATCCTGCGTCATCCAGTAGACCGAAGGGCTGCCGGCGGCGTCCGCCGCGGCATAGACTGCCTCGATCAGGGCCCGGCCGACACCGGTCCCGCGCACCTCCGGCTTGGCATAGAGGTCCTGCAGATAGCAGACATCGTCGATCTTCCAGCCGTGCCGATGAAACACATAATGGACAAGCCCGACCGGGACCCCGTCCTGCTCTGCAATCAGCCCGTGGAAATCCTGCGGGTCGTCGCCGAGCATCCGCGCAAAGGAGCTGTCGTAAATCTCGTCCGGCAGTTCGGTCTCGTAAAATGCCAGATAGGCACGCCACATCTCGCCCCATTCGGAGCGGTCTGCGGCCTGCAGCGGGCGGATCACCGTGCTTCTCACGTCGTTCATGGGCAAGACCGTGCCAGAGCCGCGCCGATTGCGCCACGTTTTGCCGGACTTACCCGCCAAGTTGCGCCCAACCCGTGACACAATTGCGGCGCTCAGGCGGGTTAGATCAGAAATTCGACACAATCGCCGACTCAGGCGGAGGGTGACGCGGTTGAATCCGGCCCGGTCCGTTGGCTGTCTGCTTCGGCTCTAGCGCTGGCCGCGCGCCATAAACGCCAGTCTTTCAAAGAGATGCACGTCCTGTTCGTTCTTCAAAAGTGCGCCATGGAGTTTTGGCAAAGCCGCGCTGCCGTCGCGCTTGAGATCTTCGGGCGAAAGATCCTCGGCCAGCAGCAGTTTGAGCCAGTCCAGCACCTCCGACGTCGAGGGTTTCTTTTTCAAACCCGGCGTGTCGCGCACCTCGTAGAATTGTGTCAAAGCTGTGGCCAGCAGCGCCTCTTTGATCCCGGGATGATGCACCTCGACGATCTTGCGCATCGTGGCGTCGTCGGGGAAGCGGATGTAGTGGAAAAAGCAGCGCCGCAAAAAGGCATCCGGCAGCTCTTTTTCATTGTTTGATGTGATGATCACGATCGGGCGGTGACGCGCGCGGATGGTCTCGCCCGTCTCGTAGACATGAAACTCCATGCGGTCGAGTTCCTGCAGCAGATCGTTGGGAAACTCGATATCGGCCTTGTCGATCTCGTCGATCAGCAGGACGACCTTTTTGTCGGCGTCAAAGGCATCCCACAATTTACCCTTCTTCAGGTAATTGCGCACATCATGGACCCGCTCTTCGCCCAGCTGGCTGTCGCGCAGGCGGCTGACGGCGTCGTATTCGTAAAGTCCCTGTTGCGCGCGGGTGGTGGATTTGATGTTCCATTCCAGCATCGACAACCCCAGCGCCTCGGCGACCTGCCGGGCCAGTTCGGTTTTGCCGGTGCCCGGTTCGCCCTTAACCAGCAGCGGCCGTTCCAGCGTGACCGCTGCATTGACGGCGACGGTCAGGTCATCGGTTGCGACATAGCGATCGGTGCCTTGAAATTTCATTGTGTTACAACCCCTTGCTGTGCGTTTTGTCACATGCATCTTTATCGAAGGTTTTAGACCGAGCGGGACGTGAATGTGTAGTGACAATTCCTAACGCCTCGGATAAACGCTGCGGCAGTGGAGAGCCAGATGTCCAAGGAAGCACAGTTGAGAGACGTTGATGGCCAGTCCAAGGGAGCCCAAATGAAGCAGGAAGTCTTTCTCCCGGATGATTATCGCCCGGCTGAAGATGAGCCGTTCATGAACGTGCGTCAGGTTGAATATTTCCGCCGCAAGTTGTTGAACTGGAAAACCGAACTTATGGCCGAAAGCCGCGACACCATCGAGGGGTTGCAGGACGGTACACGCAACATTCCTGATGTTGCGGACCGGGCCAGCGAAGAAACGGATCGCGCGCTGGAATTGCGCACCCGCGATCGCCAGCGCAAGCTGGTTGCAAAGATCGATGCGGCGCTGCGCCGGATCGACGAAGGTGAATATGGCTATTGCGATGTCACCGGAGAGCCCATTTCGCTGAAACGCCTCGATGCCCGTCCGATCGCGACCATGAGCTTGGAGGCGCAAGAGCGTCACGAGCGGCGCGAGAAGGTGCATCGCGACGACTGATCGCGCCCGGGGCGCGTCAGGCGATATGTC
>JBCDEC010000129.1:0-13247 GCA_039179965.1 Pseudomonadota bacterium | reverse complement strand
ATCGACACCTCCTCCCGCCGCTGGCGCGAGATCGCCTTCATTCCGCAATCCGCGATGAATTCGCTGGATCCGGTCTACACGGTTGGCGCGCAACTGGGCGAGGTGCTCACACGGCGAGGCGGGATGAGCCGGTCGGCGGCGCGCAAACGCGCGGAAGAGCTTTTCGAATGGGTGGGGATCGAAACCAACCGTTTGGAAGACTACCCGCACCAATTCTCCGGCGGCATGCGGCAAAGAGTGGCCATCGCGCTGGCACTGGCGCTCGATCCCAAACTGATCATTGCCGATGAGCCGGTGACCGCGCTCGACGTGATCGTGCAGCGCCAGATCCTCGATCAATTGCATGAGCTCAAGGAGCGACTGGGCATTTCGGTCATTCTGGTCACGCATGATATCTCGGTCGTCGCTTATGTCTGTGACCGAGTGGTGGTGATGTATGCCGGCCATGTCGTTGAAACCGGGCCGATGGCTGCGACGCTTACCGCGCCGGCGCATCCCTACACGATGGGACTGCGCAACGCGTTCCCGGATCTGGCCAGTGCGGCGGGTGTCCTGACCCCGATCAACGGGGCGCCGCCAAACCTCGCCGCGCCGCCACCCGGTTGCCGGTTTGCGCCGCGCTGCCCGTTTGCGGAGGCCCGCTGTACGGCGCACCTGCCGGTGCTCGAAGCGATTGAACCGCAGCACCTGGCGGCCTGCCACCGGCTGAGCGAGGTCGACATGTTGCGTGCCCAGGCCGCCGCCACCGAAACCTGGCAGGCGCTTGCATGAAGGATACAAAGCAAAGCAGCGCGCCCCTGGTCCGCTTTGATGCGGCGGAACTGCACTTTACGGTGGGTGGTCCTCTCGCCCAGCTCCGGGGCCGGGCGGCGGTGGTCAAAGCGGTTGACGGGATCAGCTTTCAGCTCCGGCGCGGCGAAAGCGTCGGACTTCTGGGCGAGAGCGGATGCGGCAAGACCTCGACCGGCCGGATGCTGGTCAGGCTTGAAACCGCGACTGCCGGGCGTGTCGAGTTTGACGGCGAGGAAGTCAGCACATTGAAAGGTGAGGCGCTTCGCCGGTTTCGAAGCCGATCCCAGATGATCTTCCAAAATCCGTTTGAGGCGCTGAACCCTCGCTTCACCATCCGCTCCGCGCTGGCTGAGCCGCTGGAAAACGCGCGCATACCCAACGTCGAACACGAAGATCGCATCCTGCATGCGATGGCTCTGGTCAAGCTTGGCGATGCCGCGCAATTTCTCGACCGTTACCCCCACCAGTTGTCAGGCGGGCAATTACAGCGGATCGTGATGGCCCGCGCGCTGATCCTCGATCCGGAATTCGTGGTGGCCGATGAGCCGGTCTCGATGCTGGACGTGTCGGTCCGCGCCGGCGTCCTGAACGTCTTTCGCAGCGTGCAGGCCGAAACCGGGATAACCGCCATTTACATCAGTCATGATCTGGCCCTCGTACGCTATGTCTGCGAGCGGACGATCGTGATGTACCTGGGCCGGATTGTCGAAGACGGTCCGACCGAAGACATCGTCGCGGACCCGCTGCACCCTTACACGCAGGCACTTGTGGCCGCTGTGCCAGTGCCCCACCCCGACCAGAGCCACGACCCGCTGCCCATCGGGCGCGGCGCCCCCGACCCGCGCAACCCACCTTCGGGATGTACCTTCCGCGACCGGTGTCCAAAAGCCTTTGACCGCTGTGCGGTCGAAGCCCCGGGCCCGTCCCGCATGGGCAACCGGATCGTGCATTGCCACCTCCATGAGACCGGAGATTAACCAGATGACCCTCGCCCCCGAGACCCAAGACGCGGCTTCCGCGCTCTGCGATCCGATCACCCTCGAAATCATCCAAGGCGCGATTCAGGCGGCGCAAAGCGAGATGGAGGCGCTGATCGAACGCACGGCGATCTCCGCCTTTATCCGCGAAAAGAAGGATTTCTATACTGCGATTTTTGACCGTGACGGCGTGATGGCCGTTGGGTCAATGGTGCCGATCTTTGGAGACATCACGACGCCGGTCTTCGAGCACTTTCCAGCTGATACGATGCGCGAAGGTGATCTCTACTGGTACAACGATTGCTACGGCTCTTATGGCGCGGTGAGCCATTCCAACGATCAGGTCCTCCTTATGCCGGTGTTCCATCAGGGGCGCCGGGTGGCGTTTGTGATGAGCTGGGCGCATTTCGCCGACATCGGGGGCATGCGGCCCGGGTCGATCAGCCCGGACGCGACCGAGATCTGGCAGGAAGGCATCATCGTACCGCCGACCAAACTGATCGACGCGGGCGTCGTGAACGAGGCGGCGCTGGCGATCTTCCACCGAAACTCGCGTTATCCGGCGCAAAGCGAGGGCGATATGAGCGCGCTGATGGCCAGTGTGCGGTTGGGCGTGCACCGCATGATCGAAGTCTCCGAACGGTTTGGCGGTGCGGTGCTCGAAGACGCGCTGGCGCAACTGCTCGACCGCACGCGCCGGCTGGTGCGGCGCCGGCTGGCTGAAACCTTCGATTACGGAACGCACCGGTTCACCGATGCCATCGATACTGACGGGCATGGCAATGGCCCTTTCCTTCTGCGCTTTGCGATCATCCGCGAGAAGGGGCCCGACGGTGAAGATCGCTTCATCTTCGATGCCACCGAGACGGATGATCAGGCCCCGGGCCCTGTGAACCTGCTGATGAACCGCTCGGTCCCCGGGATGGCGCTGGGACTGTTTTACCTCGGCGGTGAACCGGGGCAGGTCTGCAATGCCGGAGGTCCGCTGGCGCTGGACGAAGTCCGCTTGCGTGAAGGCTCTCTGGTGCAGCCGAAGTGGCCCGCGCCGCTTGGCATGCGCGGGTTGACCATGATGCGCGTCCTGGCGACTTTGAACGGTTTGGTGAATGTGGCGGGCGGGCAGGCGCCTGCGGCGCAGGCGGCCTATGTGGTGGCGCTGATTCGCGGTAGCTACACCTCTGAAGCGGGTGTCGCGACGCCTTTCCTCCTGGCCGACGGGATAGGTGTGGGCTACGGCGCGCGCGCCTTCGCCGATGGCATGGATGCGGTCTATTTCGTGGCACAGGAGAACTATCCGATTGAGTTCACCGAACTTGGTTATCCTGTCACCTTCCGCACCTACGGTATGGTCTGCGACAGCGGTGGACCGGGCGCGTTTCGCGGTGGCGCAGGTATTTTGCGCGAATATGAGATTCTGGCTGACAGCGCGATGCTGGGTATCCGAATTGACGGAGTGGAAAACCCGCCATGGGGTATCAAGGGCGGGCAGTCCGGCAAACCCGGACGCATCGTTGTCAATCCAGGGACACCCGACGAGCGGGTTCTGCCACCCTTGTCTGACGGGACGATGCTGAAGAAAGGGGATGTGGTCCGTATCGAAACCGGTGGCGGTGGCGGCTATGGCCATCCCTTTGACCGCGCGCCGGAGCGGGTGCTCGAAGACGTGCTGGGCGGTTTGGTCAGTGTCGAAGCAGCCGCCGGGCAGTACGGCGTGGCCGTGGCCGGCCGCCATGTGGACATGGTCGGGACGGCGCGCCTGCGGGCAACGCGGCCAGCGGTTAAGCCGTTCCACCGAAAGGAATATGTCGATGTCCTTTGATGATCAGCCAGGATCACCAGCGGGATTGACGCTGGCAGTGGACATTGGCGGCACCTTCACCGATGTGGCCCTGTCCGATACGGCCAGCGGTCAGGTGTGGCGGGTCAAAACGCCGTCACGCCCCGATGATCCTTCCGAAGCCTTCCTGACTGGTCTGCGTCAGGTATTGGAGGAAGCCGGAGCCAAGCCGGAACAGCTGCGCCAAGTGCTCCATGGCACCACCGTCGCCACCAACATGATCCTCGAAGGCAAGGGCGCGCGCGCCGCGCTGGTGACGACAAAGGGTTTTCGACACGTGCTGGGAATCGGACGCCAGGACATTCCGCGTGCCGAGAACCTGTATAACTGGATCAAACCCGAGCGGCCGGTGCCCGCCTCCCGCATCGTGGAAGTGGGAGAACGGGTCCTGCCGGGCGGTATCGTCGCCGAAGAGCTGGACGAGACGAGCGTCCATGCCGCCGCGCACACGTTGCAGCAAATGGAGCTCGACTCGGTTGCCATCTGCCTTCTCCATGCTTTTGCGAACCCGTCCCATGAGCAACGCGTTGCCGAGATCCTGCGTGCTGCCTTGCCCGGGATCGCGGTAACGGCATCCTCAGACGTCTTGCCTGTCGTGCGGGAATATGAGCGCACGCTTGCTGCGGTTCTAAACGCCGTCGTGATGCCAGGCGTCACCCGCTACGTGGCCCGGATCGAGGAAAAGCTGTCGGACGAGGGCGTGCCGGCCCCGCTGCTGTTGATGCAGTCCAACGGAGGCGTTGCGGGCGCATCCAAGATCCGCAGCGCGCCGGCGCTCACGGCCCTGTCAGGGCCGGCGGCGGGTGTGGTCGGTGCGCGTTCTGCGGCGGCAGCCTGCGGAATCCCGGATATTCTGACCGTCGATATCGGGGGCACCAGCGCCGATATCTGCCTGATTGCAGGCGGCGAGATCGGCCTGACCCAGCATGGGCAGGTGGGCGATTGGCCACTGCCACTGCCCATGGTGGATATGGTGACTATCGGTGCCGGTGGCGGTTCAATCGCGCGTGTCGCCGATCAGGTGCTGACGGTCGGGCCAGAGAGCGCCGGTGCCGCGCCCGGTCCTGCAGCCTATGGCAAGGGCGGAAGTGCCGCCACGGTCACGGATGCGCATGTGGTTCTGGGCCATCTTCAGGCCAGGTTGTTGGGCGGTCGCATGGCGCTTGACGTTGTCGCGGCGCGACGTGCGATCGAAGACGACGTCGCCAAACCCCTTGGGATCTCGGTCGAAGAGGCCGCCCGCGGAATTCTTGCGATTGCCGACAACCGGATGGTGGGTGCCCTGCGCGTGGTTTCTGTCGAGCGCGGCTTTGATCCGCGCGACTTCACGCTGTTGCCCTTTGGCGGCGCGGGTCCCTTGCACGGCTGCGCTTTGGCAGAGCTCATCGGCACCTCCCGCGTGCTGATCGTTCCTGCGCCGGGCATCCTTTGCGCGGATGGGCTGATGGCGGCTGACCTGAAATCCGAATTCAGCCGGGCGCGGCCCCGGGCCTCGGTCGCGGATATGGCCGAAGCCGAGGCGCTTTATGCGCAGCTCGACGCCGAAGCGGCGGCCTGGTTCGATGCCGAAGAGGTGGCGTCACAGGACCGTCGCACCGCCCGGGTTGCGCTCTTGCGCTATGCGGGGCAGGGCAATGAGCTGACTGTGCCTTGGGCCGAGACGGTCGAGGCCTTGGAGGCCGGCTTTGAAGACGCGCATCGCGCGCTCTATGGCTTCGTTCTAAGCGCTCCCATCGAGCTGGTCACCCTGCGCATCGATGCGCGCGCCGCCATGCACACACCCCCGCCCGCCGTACTGAGCCCGCAAGGCGCAGCGCAGCCAGTGGACAAGGTCAGTATCGCCCTGCTGTCGGGTCGTACCGAGGTGCCGCTCTATGATCGGGCGACGCTCGGTGCCGGCGCCGTGATTGACGGGCCCGCCATTGTCAGCCAGCTCGACACCACCATCCTTGTTGCGCCGGGGTGGTCAGGTGAGGTCCAGAGTTCCGGCGCGCTTCTTCTGACCAAGGCCGACCCATGACCGATACGCTCCCCATCAGTGATACTCTCTCGGCGGTATTTGCGCATATCGAGGCCAATCGAGACGATCATCTGACCCGGCTTATGGATTACGTCAGACATCCCTCGATTAGTGCTCACGACATTGGCATTCGCGAAGTGGCGGCATTGCTGGTCAATCACCTGTCTGAATTGGGGTTTGCTGCCGAAGCCGTGTCTACCTCGGGCCATCCGATGGTGCTCGCCCACCGGACGGAGCAACCCGGCAAGCCGACGGTCATGCTCTACGGGCATTATGACGTGCAGCCGCCGGATCCCCTCGACGCCTGGGTCAGCCCGCCGTTTGAACCGACGATCCGCGATGGCCGCATCTATGCGCGCGGTATCGGAGACAACAAGGGCCAGCATTTTGCACAACTTCTCGCTCTGGAAGCGCATCTGGCCGTGACCGGGACCTTGCCGTGCAATGTCATCGTTTTGCTTGAAGGGGAGGAGGAGATCGGCTCGCCCCGGATTGCGGAGTTTGTCGGCGAACACGCTGACCGGCTCAAGGCGGATCTTGTGGTGACGGCCGACGGGCCGCTGCATGCGTCCGGGCGCCCCATCATGACTTTCGGAGTGCGTGGCATGGCGGGGTTTGAGCTGGTCGTGAAGACCGGGCGCACCGATGCGCATTCCGGCAACCACGGTGGCACGATGCCCAACGCACTTTGGACCCTGGTCCACCTGCTGGGCACGATGAAGGATGCCGACGGGCGGATCACCATCGAGGGTCTGCACGATCCGATCCGTCCGACGACGAATGCCGAACGCGCCGCGGCGGAGGCATTGCCCGTTGATATTCCCGGCTACCTCGAAGAGATGGGCCTTCACAGGCTCGACGCGCCCGCCGACCGGGCGTTTCACGACCGGCTGATGTTTCATCCCACGCTGACAATCAATGGCATCCACGGCGGCTATGGCGGTCCGGGCACCAAGACGGTGTTGCCCTGCGAGGCGGTGGCCAAATGCGATATCCGGCTGGTGCCGGATATGACCCCTGACCAGGCCATCGATTGCGTGCGTGCCCATGTGGCCAAACACGCCCCGGAGGGAGAGGTCGAGGTCATAGGTCAGGGCGGTATGCTGCCGTCGCGCACGCCGCTCGACAATCCCTATGCACCCGCGATCGTAGAAGCTGTTGAGATGGCGCGCGGCGTGGCGCCCTATCTCTATCCGAGCGTCGGCGGCAGCCTGCCGGATTATGCCTTCACCAAAACGCTGGGGCTGCCAGCCTTTGTGACGCCCTACGCAAATGCGGATGAGGCCAACCACGCACCGAACGAGAACCTTGAGATCGAGCTTTTTCATCTGGGGATACGCACCGGCGCCGCATTGCTGGACCGCTTGGGGCGCATGGGATCATAGGGCGCGCTGCGCGGGATATGCGGGACGTATCTCTGGGCGCGAGAGGCACGCCGTTGATCTGAGCTGACCGGGGCGTGATGCCATGCCGGACGGCGCGCAACGTAATGGTCTGAATGATATGGTTTGGAGCACTGGTTTCTTCCGCAAGTGATGTGGCCTCCTGAGGCGGCCTGGTCGAGGCCGCACATGAACCCAGTCTTGCGGGCCATCGACCATCGCATACACATCGCGCCTTTGACGTTGATGTGCGCCAATTCCCGTTGGGAGTTTCAAGCCATGAGGTGCGGATTGGTGTTCCGTTGCAAGAACTTGGCTTGAACGCTCCGGCGGAGATCGCGTCAACGATTGGGCGAGCAGGAAACGACCAGGCTTGCAAAACCCAGCTTCACATTGGCGGACTCACTACACCGCCGCAGACCCTCCGCGCGAACCCTTTGTGGCGATGTTGCAGGACATGTTTCTACGCTGCCGGGGCGGGCCAACCCGCACAGGTGGCGCAGTTGCAAGCAAAAGGCGAGACCAGCAGACGACCTGCATCACGGCCCGGTTCGGTTGCCCGGCTGGCCCCGCCGTCGTGATCGAGCGGCTGTCAGAGCTTGGGGGGCGGGGTCGCGGCCGGAGCGCCCAGCTTTACAGCCTTTTCTGGACCACCATAGCCGTCGATCAGGGCGGCCTGATCGGCAAAAGCCTGGGCATCGACCGCGTCCATATCGAGAATGCGCCGCATCTCGGTTTCGAGGGTCCGCAGTGTTGCGGCATGCGTGGGGTCGGGCGCGAGATCGTGCAACTCTTCAGGATCGTCCTGCAGGTCGAACAACTCGGGCGCAAAACCCACGTACCAATTCAACTTCCAACGCCCCTTGCGCAGCATGAACGCGCCAGACACGGCGCCCGCAGCGTGATATTGGCTCAGGATCGGGCGGTCCCGGTCGGTCGGTTTGGCGGCCACCTCACTGAGCGACGTGCCATCGCAGTCAAAGCTGACGCCAAAATGCGCCGGGATTGTCGCCGCGAGGTCCAGAAGGCTGACGGGCGTGTCGCATAAGCCTGTCGGGACATCGGGGCCGGCTAGGATCATGGGAATGGCGACGCTCTCCTGATAGAGGTTCGACTTTCCCCACAAGCCGCGCGCGCCCACGTTGTCGCCATGATCAGACGTGTAGACGACGGTCGTTGTGTCTTCAAAGCCCGCCGTTCGCAGCCCTTCGAGGATGCAACCGACGTTGTGATCCATCCAGGTCGTCAGAGCATAGTAGGCCCGCATGGCCATGATGCGTTCTTCTGCGTTGTGAAAACTGCTTTCCGAATCCGCTATGGCGTTTTGTTTCTCAACCCAGGGGTGGCGGTTGTAGCCGTCCGCCGGGTGAAGCTTGGCGGGCGGCAGGCTGTCGGCGGGATAGAGGTCGAGGTAGTCCTGAGGCACAACAAAAGGGAAGTGCGGCGCGACCAGACCAACATAGAGGCACCAGGGCCGATCATCCCCGCAGGCGGCGCGATCCGAGAACCATTGCGTTGTACGCTGCACGACGGCCTCGTCGTAATCCGTATAGGGGCTTGTGCCGGGTCCGATATAGGCCCCGAGCATCCGGCCGGGCATATCGAGACGTTTGTCTTCGTCCCGGATAGACGCCCAGACCATGCCGACGCCGCCAGCGACATGCATTGCAATATGTTCGGTGTCGAACCCGGCCGGATCCTCATTGTCGCGGTAATGGAGTTTGCCGATGCTCTCCACCGGAATGCCGGCACCTTGAAGGGCGTGGCCCCACCCCGAGGGCGCGCCTGTATAGGGCATGGCATTGTCCCAGAGACGGGTCTTGTGGACATGCTGCCCGGTGGCAAACGCCGCGCGCGCGGGGACGCAGATGGGTGATGGCGTATAGGCATCCCGAAACATCATCCCCTTCGCGGCGAGCGAATCCAGGTTGGGCGTCTGCACAAAAGGGTGTCCGGCACAGCCCATGGCGCGGGCCTGATGCTCGTCGGACATGATGATCAACAGGTTGGAGGTCAACTGTCGTCGCCCCGCCACTCGGCCGCGATTTCCAGCTTGTCGAGCGCGGAATAGAGAGCATCGAGTTCCCGCGGCGTCAGCGGTTCCCGCAACTTGCTTTGTCGCATACGCATCTTTGGCAAAGTGGTATCAAAGAGCGCTTGCCCTTTTGTCGTCAAGGACAGGTGCTGGACGCGGTGATCGATGTCATCCTGTTTGCTGGTCACCAACCCTTCCTCGATCATGTTCTTGAGGTTGCGGCTCAGAAGACCCTTGTCGAGGGCGGACGTCCGCGAAAGCACGGACAACCGGGTTTGTCCCGCCGCCCCGACCAGCGCGAGAATCCGCCACTTCGACAATGTCAGCCCGGAGTTTTTCTGCAGCAAAGCATTGGCTTGCGCGTTCAGCTTGGCTTGGACCCGTGACAGCCGATAGGTCAAGAACTGATGCAGCGGCTGGGTGTCATGGCGCGTCTCGTTTTCGGATTCTGCGGACAAGTTTCATTCTCCTTACAGCAGCTTTCGATGAATTTAGTTGTCCTGTCAACTTTCTATTTGACCTATCAACTAAAATATGGCTGTTTAACTCCGAGAGGGAGGACACCATGAAAAAATCGTTGAAGGCGGCGCTTGCAGCCGTAGTTTTTGCCGCTTCGGGTACGGTTGCACAAGCCGCGGACTGGACACCACCTGGCCCGATCAAAATGATCATCGCATTTGCCGCCGGCGGCGGGGCAGATACGCAGGCCCGGTTGATTGCCGAAGAACTCGAAACACTGCACGGGTGGAAAGTGATCCCCGAGCAAGTCACCGGAAAGGGTGGCCTGAATGCCGTGAAAGAGCTGAAAGACGCGCCGTCGGATGGGACGACCATTGGCATGATCGTCTCTGAGACGCTGGGCTACAATATGGCGTCGTCCAACGCCGGTCAGCCCGGCGATGTCACGCCCATCACGACAACGGCAGGCACGCAGATGGGGATTGTGGCCCTGAGCTCCAAGGGGTGGACAACCTTTGGTGACGTGATCGAAGCCGCCAAGGCGGGTGAGGACATCCGCTTTGGCGTGATGACGGGCATGCTGGGCGACCTCGCTTATCTGGCCGGCAAGAAAAACGGCGTTGATTTCAACATCATTACCGTGCGTGGCGGCAAGGCCGTGATGAACGGACTGAATGCCGGGGATATGGATGTGGGCTTTGGGGCCGGCATCCAGGCCAAGGCTGTCGAAGCCGGCGATATGGTCGAATTGGCATCCGCACGCAGTGAGCCGCTCCTCAACTCGCCCGATGCGCCGCTGCTCTCGGAGTACGGCGTTGAGTTTGTGAGTGAAATCTCGTTTCTCTTCGCTGGTCCGCCGGACATGGACCCGGTCGCAAGGGACGCGATTGCGGCCGCGATTGCCGACATCGTGACGTCAGACGGCGGCAAGGCGAATGCCTTCATCACCAAGGGCTTTGGTGGCCCGGTCGTGATTGCGGGCGATGAACTCGAAGCATTCGTGCAAAACGACTTCAATGCGTCTGGTGCGCTCATCTCGGCCGTTTCCGAGTAAGCCTGCGCCCAACAGCGGGGCGGTCATCGCCGCCCTGCCCATTCCCCTGGCGGGGGTTGCCATGAAAAATCTATCTGCAAATGCAGTTCTCGGACTGGCCTGTATCGCACTGGCACTGGTTGTGATCTTCCTGTGGGTTCCCCTGGACACCGACACATGGCTTGTCGAACGCGCCCGGGGCCGCAACACGGTTGGCGATAGTCTGGCCCCAACGCTGGCTGGCGTCTTTATCCTGGTCGCCGGGCTGATGCTGCTACGCGAAGAGCGGCTCAAGGACGAGCGACCCAGTTTGGAAAACCTTACGTTCATCGGGGCAATGTGCCTGTTTGGCATCATCGCGCTTGTGGCGATGCGCTGGGCTGGACCATTGGCCGTGTCGTTGTTTGCACAAGGCGAGGAATATCGGCTTCTGCGAGATACGCTGCCCTGGAAATACATTGGGTTCGCAACAGGCGGCGGGTTTCTCGTGTTGTCCATGGTGGCCTTTATTGAAGAACGCGTGAGCATTCTGGGCGTCTTTGTCGCCATTCTCTCCGTCGTCCTGATCATTCTGCTGTACGATGTGCCATTCGAAGACGTGCTTCTGCCACCGAACGGGGACGTCTGATGACGGATCTCGGTGCATTCGAATATGTGCTTCTGGGCGTGCAGGCGGTGTTTGCCGGGCCGGAGGCCTTTTCGCTCTTTGGCGTGCCGGTCTCCATCGCGGTCCTGATGGTCACGCTTGGTCTTGTCACCGGTATCATTGTCGGCGCGACACCTGGGCTGGGCGGGGTCATTGCAATGGCGATTTCCCTGCCGATCCTGATCTCGATTTTCGGCTTCAACTCTGACGCCTTGCTTCCCGTCCTGGGGTTCCTGATCGGCGTGATGAAAGGATCAACGGTCGGCGGGGCCGTGCCCGCCATCCTGTTCAATACGCCCGGCACCCCGGATGCGTTCATGACAACCCTTGACGGGTATCCTATGGCGCAGTCGGGCAAGGCCACAAAGGCTCTGAAGATCTCTCATTTCTCGTCCGTTTCAGGCGACACGTTCTCGGACATCGTCCTGATCGTCTGCGCGCCGTTTCTGGCCATTCTCGTGGAATCCTATCTGGATCTGCCTGAGAAAACGGCGCTGATTATTCTGTCGCTGAGTTTCATTGCTGCCGTTGTCGGAGGGTCTCCCGCGAAAGGGCTGCTAAGCTGCGGGCTTGGGCTTCTGGCTGTCTACATCGGAACCGGAGAAGACTTCTATCCGCGCCTCAGTTTCGGAACGGATGCGCTTTCGGACGGGATTCCAATTACCGCGGCGGTGATCGGCATTCTGGTGCTCGGAGCGATCTTCAGCGAACTGGAAGACCTGTGGCACCAATCCCGAAAGACCGGCACCATCAAACTGATAGAGGACGTGGGCGACCAGCGCCTGCGCTGGCACGACATCCGCAACATCCTGCCCTACATCGGACGCTCGGCGTTCATTGGCACCGCTATTGGGGCGCTCCCCGGGGTCGGCTCCACGCTGGCCGCCACCATCGGGTATGCGGCGGGCAAGAGAGTACACGACCGGCGCAAGGCCGCGGATGCGCCCGGCTTCGGGGATGGCGTGCCCGAAGGCATCGCGGCGACCGAAGCGGCGAATTCGTCGGTGTCGGGCGCCAACCTCATACCGGTTCTGTCACTTGGCATTCCGGGCAACACGGCGGCCGTGTTTCTGATCCTTGCGGCCGAAAGCATCGGCGGGTTCAATCCGGGTCCGTCCGTTTTCAAATTCACGACCGACCTGAACCCGGAGCTTGTGATCGTCTTCGGGCTGTTTACCACCATGATCCTGGCCAACCTGCTCAATTGGACGGTTGGTGGCGTTTTCATGCGCTCGCTCGGTGTTCTGGTGCGCATTCCCAAACAATACCTGCTGCCCGTCGTGTTCCTGCTGACCCTGGCCTCTCTGTATGTTCAGGAAACCGCGATGAGCGCGGTTTGGTTCGCGTTCTTTTTCGGTGTGCTCGGCTATTTCATGCGCCGCTTCGGGATATCTCCGCTGCCGTTCGTCATTGCGTTCGTGCTCGGAGGCCGCCTGGAAGACACAGCGCGTCAGGCCTTTTCTGCGACGGGCGGCGATCCGTTCTTTCTGCTGAAAAGCCCGATCGCAGCAGCCTTTATCCTCGCGGCGCTTGCCGTCATTTTCTTTTCGCTCCGCAAACCGAAAGCGCCCCACGTATGACACGCCCCAATATCCTGTTGATATCTGCCGACCAGCAGCGCGCCGACTGTTTTGGCTTCATGGGGCGCAAGGTCAAAACACCGCATCTGGACCAGCTTGCGGCCGAAGGAACGCATTTCACGTCCTGCATCACGCCCTGTGTGGTGTGCCAGCCGGCACGGGCGTCCATCCTGACAGGCCAGCTTTGCCGGACGCATGGCGTGCATGACAATGGCATAGATCTGGATCCGGAGACCGGCGAGAAAGGCTGGGCGGGCGCGATGGCTGCGGCAGGTTACCAGACCAGTTACTTCGGCAAGGCGCATTTCTCGACCTATCACACCTACGAGCCAACCGGCTCACCCGAGTGCCTGCGCTCTTCGGCGCGCTATGGCGCGGACTGGAATGGCCCGTACATGGGCTTTCAGCATCTCGAACTCATGCTGGTCGGCCACAACTGGTGGGCACCGGAAAAACCGCCGGCCGGGCAGCACTATGAACGTTTCT
>JBCDEC010000128.1:0-13297 GCA_039179965.1 Pseudomonadota bacterium | reverse complement strand
GAATTTTTCTTTGAATTCAGTCTCATAGACTTCGGCAAAGATCTCAAGAAACCGCCCGTCATATTGTTTGAGAATGGTGTTCTTGGTCGACATATAGCATGGCCAACCGAGGTTCAGCGCGTAGTTCATCGAGGCCCGGGCGAAGTCGATGATCGAACTGTCAAGATTGTACATCGACATGAAGACGCCAGAAGACGGTGCGTCGAAAACCTCGCGCTCGTCCACGGTGCCGTCCTCTCCCACGAATTTCATCGTCAGCTTGCCGGGACCGGGGAACTTCATGTCGGTCGCCCGGTACTGGTCGCCGAAGGCATGACGCCCAATCACGATGGGTTTTGTCCAGCCGGGGACAAGGCGCGGGACGTTGCTGCAGATGATCGGCTGGCGGAAAACAACGCCGCCCAGAATATTGCGGATCGTCCCGTTGGGGCTGCGCCACATCTTCTTGAGGCCAAACTCCTCCACCCGCGCTTCATCCGGCGTGATCGTTGCGCATTTGACGGCGACGCCGACCTCCTTGGTCTTTTCGGCGCTGTCGATCGTGATCTGGTCATCCGTGGCATCGCGGGATTCGATGCCGAGATCGTAGTAAAGCAAATCCACGTCGAGATAGGGCAGGATCAGTTTCTTCTTGATGAAATCCCAGATAATCCGGGTCATTTCATCGCCGTCCATCTCCACGATGGGGTTGTCGACCTTGATTTTCGACATGGCGCATCTTCCTTTGCTGTGCAGGGTCCCGTCGGCCGTTTGTTATACGGCTTGTCTGACTTTGAAAAGGTGCATACAACAGTATACCGTTTCAGGCAACGTCTCGCTGGGACGGTTTTGTCGTGGCCTAGATTTCACCCGACACGCTGCCGGAAAGCTCGTCAATCACCTTTAACCAAAGCTCGGATGGCTGGCATCCGGGCACCGCATGTTCCCCGTTCACAATAAAGCAGGGCACACCGGTGACGCCCATCTTGCGGAAGGCAGCATCGCGGTCGCGGATGTCGTCACAATCGGCGTTCGAGGCCAGCAGCTTCAAGATCACCGAGGCATCCATGCCGGACCCGTCGGCGATGTCGGCCAGAACGTCGTGGTCGCCGATATCCCGACCATCAGTGAAATAGGCCTGAAACAGTGCGTCAACGACGGCGGTCTGGGTGTCTTCGATACCGGCCCATTTGATCAGGCGATGCGCATCCAAGGTGTTTGGGGTGCGCTGGATGCCTTCGAAGTTGATAGCAAGGCCCTCGGCCTCCGCACGTTCCGCGATTGGCGCGTAGGCTCTGACGGCTCCTTCCTTGCCGCCGAATTTGCCTTCCAGATAGGCGCGGCGATCCATGCCGTCCTTGGGCATATCGGGGTTGAGCTGAAAGGGGTGCCATATGATTTCAAAGGGATGGTTCGGGCGGTCGCGGAGCGCACGGTCCAGGCAGGTTTTCCCGATGTAACACCAGGGGCAGATCGGATCTGAAATGACGTCAAGCCGAACCACGTTTTGCCTCATAAATTGGGCGCAGGGCGCGACGCATGAGTTTGCCGTTCGCGCCGGCTGGCAGTTCCTCGACGTGGAAAAAGGCGCGTGGCTGTTTGTATCGAGCCAGGTGGGACGCGGCGAAGCTGGAAAGCTCATCCTCGCTCAACGGCGACGGCCCTGTGTAGAAGGCCATGATCACCCGCGTATCCTCCTTGACCTCGATTTCGGTCACAGCGGCCTGCGCAATGTCGGGATGCGCGTTGAGCACCGCCTCGACCTCGAGCGGTGAGACCCGGAAACCGCCGGCATTCATCATGTCATCTGCGCGACCCAGATAGGTGATGTTGCCGTCCAAATCCATCACGCCCTGATCGCCTGTGAGAAACCACTCGCCCTGAAAGCGGGCGGCGGTTTCCTCTGGTGCGTTGAGATAGCCAAGCATCAGACCGGGATCAGACCGGTGGATGGCGATCGTTCCCGCCTGTCCTGTCGGCAATGGCCCCATTTCGTCAACGATGGATACCTGTCGTCCGGGTTGCGGTCTGCCGAGTGTTCCGGCAATCGCGGGCGCCGTCGGCGAAGCTGAAATGAACGTCGAGCATTCGGACATACCGTAGGCTTCATGGATGTCCGTCGCCGCCGCATCCTGCCAGCGCGCCCGGATGGTGTCTGACAGTTTTTCCCCGGCCACTAGGCCGTGACGCAGGTGTGTCAGTTCGGGCAGGGCCCCGGCATCCAGCATCTGTCGGTAAACACCGGGAACGGCGGCAAAAATGGTGGCTTCATGGCGCTTCATCAAAAGCGGCAGTTGCGCCGGTTTGGTGTTGGCGGCAGGGATCAACGCCGTGGCTCCGACTGTCCAGGGGTCCATCAGGCCCGTGCCGAGTGTATAGGTCCAGTTGAAGGCGCCGGCATGCATAACGCGGTCCTCCTCCTGCAGGCCGTACCATCCTTCGATCATCATCTGGCGCGCCCAGATCGCGCGATGGGCATGGGCGACGGCGCGGGGCTTGCCTGACGTTCCGGACGTGTAGACGATGTAGGCCATCCGATCGGGATCACCCATTTCAAAAGCGGCGGGAGGGAGATCATGCATGGCGAGCAATCCTGCCTCATCGATCACCGGTAACTCGGTCTCGGGACAGGTCACGCCCGTCTGACGCAAGATGAGATCCGGTTGCAATCCTTCCATGAGCTTGGCGACTTCCGGCTAGGTCAGCTGCGTTGACGTGGGGACCGGGATCAGCCCGGCCGTGATCGCCCCCAGAAACGCGATGGGAAATTCAACGCTGTTGCCCAGTCGCAAAAGCACGCGGTCTCCCGGGGTAAGACCGGCATCAAGAAGGCCGGTCGCCGTGCCCAGAACGGCCGCGCGCAGTCGCGCATAGCTCCAGCGCTCGGTGCCGGACGGGCTCAGAATAGCAAGCGCGATCTTATCCGGCAGGGCTTCGCCGCGGCCGAGCACATGCGCGGCCAGATTGAACGGTTCAGGGCAGGCGGCGAAGGGGGAGGACTGGCGTTCTGGCGGCATACCAGTGCCTTAGGCAAGGACGGGCATAGTTGCAAGCATACCTTGCGCTGCCTATAGATCGGGCATGGAGGACAGATCGCCCGCTTCGCTGATCCGGCTGACTCGCGAAAGCGGAGAGCAGGACGCGCCACCCCCGCTCAAGCTGGGGGAGCGGGTGCGAGAATTGCGCAAGTCGCGGGGCTGGACACTGGAAAAGGCAGCCAAGCAGGCGGGTCTGGCGCGGTCGACGCTCTCCAAGATCGAAAACGCTCAGATGTCGCCCACCTACGATGCTTTGAAAAAGCTGGCCGAGGGTTTGAAAATCCCGGTGCCGCAACTCTTTACCTCACCGCAACGACATCGGATCAGTGGCCGCATGGCGGTGACCAAAACCGGCAGGGGGACCCAGTATGCCACGACAACGTATGAGCACGAATTGCTGGGCGATACGCTGTCAAAGAAAGAAATGCTGCCCTATCGCGCCCGCATCCGAGCCCGAACTGTCGAGGAATTCGACGGCTGGGTGCGCCATGACGGCGAGGAGTTCCTTTACGTTCTGACAGGCGTGATCAGGCTTTACACCGAGTTCTACGAACCCATCGAGATGCGTCGGGGCGACAGTGCCTATTACGACGCCACGATGGGGCATAACGTGATCTCGGTCAGCAACGAGGATGCGACGATCCTCTGGGTCACGTCCCTGCCCGGCTAACATGCGCCGCGACTCAGAGTTAACACCTTAAAATCAAGGCATTTCCAGCATCGGCTCAACGTCGGTACTCTGTCGGCATCGCGTCGGTTACAAGAGCAAATCCCGGCATCGTTAACGCACTGTCACGCGGGGCATGGCGGCCACGCTATGACGGATGGCCCGCGTCTGACAGGTCGAAGGTCGGCACTGTTCTGTCTTTGTGGTTGCTTTCCCATTCCGAGATCAAAGCCTCTCCCCGCCCTCGGAAATCATCATTCAGCAGCTTGGAGCGCACGACGCGGTCCAGCCTGAAATGCCGAATGCCCTGGCGTAACTCGCACCAGGCGGCGATCATGGCGGCATCCAGATAGTAAATCAGAACCAGCGGCCAGATCACGCGCCGTGTTTCCCGGTTGTCGACATCGCGGTACCTGATTTGGACTTTCGTTTCGTTGCGAATTGCCTTGCGAAGGTCGGACAACTCAATGCGCGGCGCGACATCCATCGCCCAGGACGATGTAACGAGTTGGCGTGTTCCGGGAGCTGTTTCGTTCAGTTTGCGCGCCGCGCGTTTGGCCGCCCGCCACAATCCCAAATCTCCCGTGCGGGCAATCATACCCAGACCGACAGAAATCGCTTCGGCTTCTTCGACATCGAAATTGATTGGCGGCAAATCGTACCCCTTGCGCATGACATACCCCACTCCGGGTTCGCCGAGGATCGGGGTTTGCATCGCCTGAAGCGCGGCAATGTCGCGATAAACCGTCCGTATCGACACCTCCAGTGCGCTCGCAATGTCACGAGCCAGAACCGGTCGCTTTGCCGATCTCAACAACTGGATCACCTCAAACAGGCGCGTCGATCTGGACACGACGTCGACTCCTTTTTTGTTTCGTATACCAGATCACTACTGCCAGACAGGTGACAGTAGTGATCGTTTATCCCCGCTTTGATTGGTCTGTTTTCGAAAAAGGGTGGGGCGGTCAATGAATGCACCTGTCACCGGAAATCAAATCTGGCGCGGTACGATCTATGTGATTGTGGCGGCGCTGCTTTTTGCCCTTGCGCCCGCCGTCGCAAGATCCGCGGCGCGCGAGCTCAACATACTCGTATTGGTGTTCTGGACAAATCTCTGGATGTTCATGTTCATGTGCGGGTGGTTTCTGTTGCGTCGGCCCGCCTCCGGTCTTCGAACGACAAAACTCTCCAAGCACTTTCTGAGGTCGGTCTTTACCTATGCCGCTATCGTCACTTACTTTTTTGCCGTGGTGCACATCCCGTTCGCCAACGCCGTCATTCTGCAATCCATGGGCCCCTTGTTCGTGCCGATCTTGGCTTTGCTGGTGTTCCGCAGGTTATCTGACCGGTTTGTCTGGGTGGGTGTCTTGCTCAGTTTCGTCGGCGTCGTACTGATCATCAGGCCCGACAGTGTGGGGATTTCCATTGGCGAGGTTTCGGCAATGCTCGCCGCGCTGGGGGGCGCGGCCGCCGCATTGGTCATCTGGTCGCTGGGCCCGACGGAGCCGCCCGACCGACAGATGTTTTACTTTTCGTTCTTCGTGCTGGCCTTGTCCACGCTGACCCTGCCATGGGTTTGGCAGTGGCCGACAGGCCATCAGACGACCCAGATTGTCGGGATCGCTCTTTTCACGCTTGTCGGACAGTTCTTCTACGCCAAGGCGTTCTCGGTTGCGCCCGGAGACAAGGTCAACACCTGGATTTACATGTCGCTGGTGTTCGCAACGCTCATTGGCTACCTCGTTTGGGATGAGCCCGTTTTCATCAGCACGCTTGCGGGTGCGGCCCTTGTTGTCGGCGGCGCCTTTCTGGCGACCAGAGAGCGCAAAATGGACGGACGGGTCATCAGCTGATCAGTCAGTGCGAGATGGGACACCCCGCGCGTTTATGGCGTGAAAGATATGGGTGAAGGTCGCGGCACCGAGGATCGGAATGACCAGATTGAGGATCGGGATCGAGAGCGGGATCGCCATCAGCGTGCCTGCCGCCCAGATCGTTCCGCGGTTGCGGGTGCGCATCGCCTTGGCCGGGGCGCGGCCGATCCGGCGCATGGCGGCGAGCTGAAAGTACTCCATCCCCAGCAGGTAGCCGTTGAGACCCCAGAAGATAAAGAGCGCCAAGGGCGACAAGATGGCGTAAAGGATCAAAGCGAGCAGATTGGCGGCGATCAGAATCCCAAGATAGTTCACGCTGTCGCGGATCGCTTCGAGCAGCGGCGTGCCGGGCACCGGAGGAAGCTGAGGATAGTACTTGTCCTCGACCGCCTGCGCCACCTCGTCGAGAAACATCGACGTGATGGCCGAGGCCACGGGAATCATCAGAAAGACCGAGGCCAGTATCATCACCGCCAGACCGCCCCAGCTGAGCAGATCGTTGAGCCAGCGGACCTCGCCGATGATCGGTAGTGTCATCGTGTCACCGGTCAGCCAGCCGATCAGCGTCATGACGCCGGCCGTGGCCACGATGAGTAGCAGCAGGGTCAGGCCAATCCCGAGCACCAGCACCCGGCGGAATCGGGGATCGCCCAACTGACCCAGAGCCTTGAAAAAGGCCTGAAAGATCATTGTGGCATCCAAGTGGTGATCTGATCGAGATCAGGACGGGGACGTTCGGGCGGCTTGGCGCGCTCGGTGCCCAGAAAGATCAAACCGGCCACGGATTCGTGTGGTGCGAGACCCAGCCCCTCTTCGACGAAGGGGCGGTCGTGGCTGGGCCATCCCGACAGCCAGTTCGCGCCCCATCCGGATGCCAGCGCAGCGTTCACCAGCGCCAGACAGGCCGCGCCCGCCGAATAGGTTTGTTCGATTTCGGGTATTTTTTCGGAGTATTTCGGCGCAGCGATCACGGCGACCGCAAGATGACCCTGATCGTATTGTGCCCGCGCCTTGTCGCTGGCGTCGTGATCCATGCCGAGCGCGCGGGCGCGCTTTTCCGCCAGATCGGCGAGCCGCGCGAGCGCCGGGCGTTCCAAGACGATAAATCGCCAAGGCTCCAGCTTGCCATGATCGGGGGTGCGCGCCGCGGCGGTCAGTAGCGGCATCAGCGCGGCCCGATCCGGGGCGGGTGCGATCAGCGTCTTGGCGGGTCGCGAGCGACGGGTGAGAAGAAAGTCGAGTGCGGCGGTATTCGGATCTGGCATCTGGGCCTCGCAAAGGAGTGTGAAAGCGGTTGTTCCTGTCCTTTGCTGCGGCGTCAAGCGGGCCTGTGGTCTCAGCCCTTGGACTGCTTCAGGCGGTAAACGCCCTCGGGCAAGTTCAGTGCTGCCGCAAGGTCGCGTAGCTGGGTCATCGACAAGGTGATTTTCTGCAACCTGTCGGTGCGCGGGTCAAGCTGTTCGAGCGTCACGCATTCCTCGAACGCGTTGATCGTGATGTCTTCCTGAAGCGGGGTGGCACCGTCATCGACGAGAGTGATCACAGTGGCGTCAAATTCGTGCTCAATCGAAAACATGAGCGCAGCCTAACGCTTGGAGCGAAGGGCGCAACCGGCTTGTCGAGCGGATGTGATCGTGACGCGGCGTCTTGGGACTGGCGGGCCCGCACCTGATTGATATGATGCCGCGGGAGCTATGTCAGGGGTGATCCATGCGCAGTCTGGTTCTGGTGTGTCTTGTTGTTTTGACGGGCTGCGTGTCCACAAGCGCGCCGGCCCCGCAGCCCGGCCCGTCGCGGACGGAAATGGCGCAGCGGTCTGCGGCGAAGCCGTCTAATGCGCAGGTTGCCCAGTTCCGGCAGGTGGTTTCCAGAGTCGAGCCGGTGGCGGAACGCTATTGTCGGCAGGTCAATCCGCAGCAGAATTGCAATTTCCGGGTCGTGGTCGACAAGCGGGAGGGTCTGCCACCGAATGCCTACCAGACCCTGGACAAGGATGGCCGGCCCATTCTGGCCTTCACAAACTCGATGCTGGCGGATGTCCGCAATGCCGATGAGCTGGCGTTCGTGCTCAGCCACGAGGCCGCGCACCATATTCGCAATCATATCCCGCGATCGCAGCAGAATGCGGCGGCGGGGGCGATCCTGCTTGGTGGGCTCGCGAGCATTGCCGGGGCAGGGGGCGCGGCCGTTGAAGCCGCAGCGAATGTCGGGGCTTCCGTGGGTGCGCGCAGCTACTCCAAGGATTTCGAGCTGGAGGCCGATGCAACCGGCACGGTGATCGCCCTGCGTGCCGGATACGATCCCGTTCGCGGGGCCCAATATTTCAACCGCATTCCTGATCCGGGCGATACGTTTCTGGGCACGCATCCCCCGAACGCGGAGCGGATCGAGGTTGTGATTCAGACAGCCGCCCAATACTGAACGGGTCCCTACGGCAGCACAGCCATGGCCGTTGCGGACTGGGTGGCCAGGGCCGTGGAGATGCCCATGAAACAGCAGGCCGTCGCGATCAGGACGCAGACGTGCCAGATCGCGTTGCAGTACTTCAGGCTTTCCCAGCAGTAAAAGACAACTGCGCCGGTATAGATCAGACCGCCGGTGAGGATCAGCGCGATGCTGTTGTCGGGCAGTTTGGGGGCGAGAGGGATCAGCAGCATGATGCCCAGCCAGCCGAGTGCAACCTGCGGAAGCCAGCCGGTCGACATGTTTCCGCGTCCTGCCAGCAGCTTGCGCAGGGCGCCGATGACCGCCAGAATCCAGATCACCGCCAGCAAAATATAGCCCAGCATGCTGCCGAGCAGAACGGCGAGCGGTGTGAGCGTTGCGGCGATCTTGACGTAGATCGCGGCGTGGTCCACCCGGCGCAGCCAGGGTCGGGCGGTTGTATGGGCGCCCATATGGTACGCCGCAGATGCGCTGAGCATGAAAATCATCGCCAGCGCATAGACGATCAGCGCGGCATAGGTCCCGGGCGTCAGGCCGTCGGATCCAAAGGTGATCATGATGATGCTCGCCGCCAAGGCGGCGGTGACGCCGATCACATGAACGATGTTGTCGGCGATGCGTTCTTCGCGTGTGTAGTCCGGATAGGACATGGCGGTGCCTCCTGCCGGAACTAATGAGAGACTTTACCGGCGTTACATTTGGCCAAGAGGTGTCTTCTCGTAGAATGGCCGCCAATTGCGCGCAGGTCAAATCACGTGATCTTACGGAGAATGACAGGCAAACGAGGTCGAACAGACCCCGTTTGCCCGACTTTTGTGCGGTCAGTGTGCGCGCAGCCGTTCCAGGTAGACAACGGTGCCCGCAGCGGCGAGCGCGTAGATCACGTGCCCAATGAGTGCGACCCAGGTGATTCCGGTAAAGTTCAGAAAGGGTGGGTTGCCCGCGAAGGTAGCAATACCGCCGATGGCGAAAACCCAAAGACCGACCCCGTAAAGCGTGGCCCCTGCGATTGTGGGCAGGCTGGGGATGAAGCGCGCCAACAACGGACGTGCGACAAAAAGCCAACCCACCGGGTAGGCGATCATGCCGACCAGAAACAGATGCATCAGGTGACCATAGGGAGCGCCGTTCGGCAGGCCCAGCGTCCCCAGAAAACCGCGGGCCAGACCGACGGGCGCCAACGACGCAAAACCCATCAGAGGCGATAGGGCGCGTCCGAAGATATCGAACGCCATCGTTCCGACGGCTCCGCTCAGAAGAATCAGGGCTATGGTGTGAACCGAAATGGCCGGCATTGTCAGGCCGGCGCCGGATTTGGAGATGGCAGGGGTCATAATACGTTCCTTGTTCGGGCAATGCGTGATTGCGTGTACGGTGGTATACAGATCGGATCAGACATCGTCGGAGCAAGGTTTGTGACGGCGAATGCACGGCAGGGTGTTAAGTGTTTCACTCCTGTTACGCGTGTTCACGGTACCGCGCGTGTTGCGGTCCAATTGTTGCAGTATGTTGCAGTCAAACGGCGCTGAATACTGCGATCAATTTTCCGTCTCGCGGACAGGAGAGGTCTTGCCGGTCTTTCGCGGACTGGTACGCTTGTCGCAAATCATGCGGGGGCTGCGATGCGCTGGGTGCTGCGAGGGATTGGGATTGTTGTATTCGTCGGCATTGCGATGCTGGCGGCGATTTTGCTGTTGCCGGGCGACCGGATTGCCAAGATTGCCGCAGACCGCATCAGCGCGGCCACGGGACGTGAAGTGACACTTTCGGGGGAAACCCGGATCAGCCTCTATCCGATTTTGGGAATCAGTACGGGTGCGATCACGGTCGCGAATGCGCCTTGGGCGGGAGAGACGCCATTGTTTCGCGCGGACAGTCTGAAAGTGGGTGTGGCGGCCAATGCATTCTGGGGCGGCGACATCAAGATTACCGGCCTTGAGGCGGTGGCGCCCGAAATCAACTTGCGCCGCAACGCGGCGGGTGAGGTCAACTGGGAACTGGGCGTCGAAGGCGTCGCCCCGTCCGGTCAGACCGAGCCGGACCAGATCGAAACAGGCGAAACAGCGGATCTGCCGCAATCGCGACGTCTGGCACTGACTCTGGACCGGGCGCTGATCAAGAACGCGACGCTGGCTTACAGCGATGCGCAGAGCGGCGTCGACCTGCGCCAAACCGGGGTGGATTTCGACCTGCGCTGGCCGGACTTTGACGGCACGGCCACGTTCGAGCTTGTTCTGCGCCCCGTCAGTGAGCCGGTGACCCTGTCCGGAGAGCTGGAGCGGGTGGGCGACTTCATCGATGGCAAGCTGTCTCATCTGCGGGCCACGCTGACCGCGCCCTCCGGGCGTTTGAGTTTCGACGGCAACGTGCGGGCCGCGCCCGAAGCGCAGGGCGCGCTGGGTCTGGACATCACCAACACGCCAGAGTTCTTCGCGGCCCTTGGTCTTTCCGATCCGGGATTGCCGGCGGGTCTTGGCCGGTCCTCGATCGGTCTCGATGGCGACGTGACGCTGACGGCCGCGCAAGTGGTCTCCTTGCGGGAGGGCACGCTCCGGCTGGATGGCAACACTCTGACGACGAAGGCCGATGGCGATCTGGCGGCAGAGCCGCCCAACCTGACGCTCCAGTTGAATACCGGCGCGCTCGACCTGAGCGGATTGAGCGGCGATGGCACTGCCGGCGGAGGTGCCGGGGGAACGGCAGCAGACGGGGGCGCGCCGGAGTCCACACCCGCACAGGGCAACGGCTGGTCCACGGCGCCGATCGACGCATCCGGACTCGCGGCCGTCAACGGCGCCTTTGCCTTGGTCGCCGACAGCATCGATCTGGGCGACCTGACGCTGGGCAAGACGCGCATTATGGCCAATCTGGACCGGTCGCGGTTGGTTTTCGATCTTCGCGAGGTGGCCGCCTATGACGGCTTGATCACCGGCGAGTTTGTGATCAACAACCGGTCCGGCCTGTCGGTGGGAGGACAATTGGCGGCGCAGGGAATCGATCTGCAGACATTCCTGACCGAGGCGCTGGATGTGTCTCGGCTGTCCGGTCAGGCCAACGGACGTGTCAGCTTTCTCGGTGTGGGCGAGAACATGAACGCGATCATGAACTCCCTGAGTGGAGACGGTGGTTTTGAAACCGGGCGCGGCGTGATCTCGGGTATCGATCTTGACCGGATCATGCGCGGTGGCAGCGTGGGCGGCGGAACGACGGTGTTTGACAGTCTGAACGCCACTTTCACGATGAATGCCGGACAGCTCTACAACGAGGATCTGAGCCTGTCGCTGCCGCTGGCCAGCGCGAGCGGGGCGGGTCGCGTGGGCCTCGGGCCGCGTGATATCGACTATACGTTCACACCGAGATTGCTGGACAATTCCGGTCTGGGCGGTCTGGCGATCCCGGTCAACATTCGCGGGCCCTGGGCGAATCCGAGCATCAAACCCGATTTGGAAGCTGCAATTGACCTGAATCTGGCCGCCGAGCGCGAGGCGTTGGAACAGAAGGCGCGCGAAGAGGTGGACAAGGCATTGCAAGAGGAACTGGGCCTCGAGGTGCAGGAGGGTCAGTCACTGGAAGATGCGGCCCAGGACGCGCTGAAAAACGAGCTGGAAAAGGGCTTGCGCGGCTTGTTCGATTGACGCGGCACGGGCTGCGGCTTAGGGGACGAGCATGGTGTTGAATGCGGTCACCCCGGCCTTTGAAGCGGAACTGCGCGCCGCGCTTCCCGAGGTGGCGTTTCGACAAATCACGTCGGCCTATCTGGAAGAGCCGCGCGGGCGCTGGACGGGTCGGGCGGCGCTGATCGTCGCCCCGTCCACGGCCGATGAGGTGGCGGTGGTCCTGCGCCATGCGACAGCGAAGCGCGTTCCGGTGATCCCCTTCGGAGGCGGTACCGGGCTGGTGGGGGGTCAGGTTGCGTCGGCCGCGCCCGACGATTTGCCCGCTCCGATCGTGCTGAGCCTGGAACGTATGTGCGCCATTCGCGGCATCTGGCCGGAAGAAAATGTCATGATCGTCGAGGCGGGCGCGATCCTGTCGGAGGTTCACGACGCGGCTGCGGCGGCCGACCGGTTGTTTCCTTTGTCGATTGCCGCCAAGGGCAGCGCCCGGATCGGCGGGATCCTGGCCACCAACGCCGGAGGGGTCAACGTGCTGCGCTACGGGAATGCGCGCGACCTCTGTCTCGGGCTGGAGGCGGTGTTGCCTGACGGACGCCTCTTTCACGGCCTGAAACGGTTGCGCAAGGACAATTCCGGCTACGATCTGCGCCATCTGCTGATCGGATCCGAAGGGACACTGGGGGTGATTACGGCGGCGAGCTTGAAGCTCTCTCCGATCCCGGCAGGTCTCGGCACGGCGCTGATGGTGGTCCCGTCGCCGGGCGCGGCGCTCAGCCTGCTCTCGCTGGCGCGGGACCGGCTGGGCGAAGGCGTTTCCGCCTTTGAATTGATGCATCGGACCGGTCTCGACTTTCTGTCCGAAACCATGCCTGACCTGCGGCAGCCTTTTGCCGCGCCGCCGGAATGGTTTGTGCTGGTGGATATCGGCCTGCCGGAAGGGCTGGACCCGCAAACCGCGCTGGAAAATCTTTTTGCGCAAGGTCTGGAGCACGGCCTGGTCAGCGATGGTCTGATCGCACAATCGCAGACCCAGCGAGGGCAGTTCTGGGAGATAAGAGAGGCGATCCCGGAGGGTAACCGGCGCATCGGGGCCATTGCCTCGCACGATATCTCTTTGCCGCTCAGCGACATTGCGGGATTTATCGCCCGCGGATCCGAGGCGCTGTCGCGGCTTGGACCTTTTCGCGTGAACTGCTTTGGCCATCTGGGCGACGGAAACCTGCACTACAATGTCTTTCCGCCCAAGGGAGACAGCCGTGAGGCCCATGCCGCGCAGCGTGCAGCGATCACCCGTACCGTGCATGATCTGGTCCACGAGCTCGGTGGCTCTGTTTCGGCCGAACACGGTGTGGGCCGGTTCAAGGTGGACGAACTGGAACGCTATGGAGATCCGGCCAAGCTGGCCGCGATGCGCGCGATCAAGGCCGCTCTCGATCCTGCGGGAATTCTCAATCCGGGTGCGGTGCTGCGCGTGCCGCCGAAGGAACTCTGAGACGCCGCCGCGATGTGGCGGCATCGACATTGGCCGATCTGCCTTCTTGGGCACTTTCCCCTAGCGCGGGTTCCCTGCATCGCCTAAATTTAATGTCAGAGCATCATGATCGTTAAGGGGGGCGCAGAGCGCATGAGCGAGACGGGGCTTCAGAAGCTTGCGTTTTTCCTGCTGGTGGCACTGAT
>JBCDEC010000127.1:0-13326 GCA_039179965.1 Pseudomonadota bacterium | reverse complement strand
GTCGGTGGTCAGCGCGGTTGTAGCTCAGATGGTTAGAGTACCGGCCTGTCACGCCGGGGGTCGCGGGTTCGAGCCCCGTCAACCGCGCCACTCACCTTCAAATACTGATTTGGCCCATGTGCAAGGCGATGACGGCTTGTGCGGCGATGCCATTCGACCAATATACCCCACATTGAAATGTCGCGCGGGCCTGGGTGTCACCACATCGATGCTTTCGTGACCATGCCAAGTTATTGGCGGGGCAGGGGCGGCCTGCCCGGGTTCGTTGGAGGCGGCAATGCGCAGCACGTTGTATGAGGCCGAACAGGTGATTTTTCGGGAAGGTGACCCCAGCAAGGCCTGTTACCGCATTGTGGCCGGGTCCATCGACATCGTGATCTCTTGTCCAGACGGGGGCGAGAAGAAAGTGACCTCCCTGGGTCCCGAGGAGGTCTTTGGCGAAATGGGGATTATCGACGACGGGCCGCGATCGGCCACGGCGATTGCGCGTGAGCCGACCTGCTGCGAGGTCTACGCCCCGGAGGAGATCCTTGATCTCATGACCCATGACCCTGATGCCGCAATGCAATTCCTGCGCACTCTGATCCTGCGGCTGCGCTCCACCAACCGCAAACTCGCCGCCAAAACGCCACTCAGCCCGCCCCGGCGGCCGGTGACGTCTTAGGGGCCGCGTGATCGCTCCATTGGCAAAAGCCGCTTGACGGAGACGGCGGCGGCGCTTAGGTGAGTATCTCACGCGCGGTTGTAGCTCAGCTGGTTAGAGTACCGGCCTGTCACGCCGGGGGTCGCGGGTTCGAGCCCCGTCAACCGCGCCACTTACCATCAAAATTCGTTTGTGACGCTTGGGTACTTCCGGGCGAACAATGCGTCGTGGTCTGGGTCAGACGGCGGGAAATGTCATGTCACATTGCGCGCACGTCGTCAGTCTGCAGGGGCCAAAACCCTGTACGGCCACAAGAGATGTGAACAGGGACTGCGCGCCGGTCGCGAATGGCCACCTGTGACCCGGTCGAGCGGCCGTGCAACCGACGCTCCTGCCATGCGCCGAAGAAAAGGCTCAGCAGCACGAAAACAATGAGCGGTGCGCAGATCGCGTCGGTTGCAGGATTGATCACACCGGTTTCCGGTATGAAAAAAATGTTGAGCGCCAGATAGATGGCGCATGACATCAGGATAGAGAGGCGGCTTTGCCAACGGAAAAAGGATCGCGGTGAGCCCGCCTGCGGCGATGATCACATTTGAGGTCACTCGAAGCATCTCAAGCTGCCCGGTGAGGGCGCGCAACAGGATATCGAGGCCTTGCAGGCCAAGCAAAAGGACCACGGGGACGTGGACACACGTGTTCAAATTGCAGTCCAGCGGCATGGGAGGGTCGGCTTCTGAGTGCATAAGTGTCGCTGTGTTCGGGCGTTCAACTGGCGGTGGCGGAAGACTTTCAAGCCGGACCGGGTGCGGTGGAGTCATAAGAATACCCAAGCGCGATTTCGGTCTCCTGATCCACTCGGGATCGGAGATAGGCCAGGTCGTCGGAACTGAGGTCATCGGGCGTGTCCGGGCGTTCGACAGCGCCCTTGAATTTGGAGCCGAGGCGTTTGACCACGGGCCGAAGCGGACCGATGCGTTGCGGCAAATCGAGACCGGAAAGAAGCGCGTCCAAAGTCTCTTCCGGTGCATCGATGGCGCGCTCCATGCGCAGCAGGACAACATTTGAATGGCGGCGCAGGTAGCTGAGATGTTGTAACAATTTCCCTTGCCGCAAGGCGAACAGATCTGAGAATGATGCGCCAGTCGTCGGGTCAATATCGGCTTGCAACGGCTGCCCCACCAATTCCCTGACCCCGTCTATGTCAAAGTACCTTGGGCGGTCGATCACGCTGGTCCAGGGCGCGCGCAAAAAGTCGGAACAGGTCAAAGCCTGCAGCTCCGGCGATGCATGCCAGGGTTTGGCATGCATCGAGCGCGCCCAGTCGCCCGCGTGACGCACAGAAATCACGATCAACAGGTCGCGCGGTATCGCCAGTACCTGTGAGGGTCCGTGCTTCCAGCCCAGGACCTCGGTCGGCGTCAGCCCGGTATTGCGCCCCATCAGGCGTTTGACGAAATTGGTGCCGGACGAGCGCTCTCCCACGACCTGAAACCGCGCCACGGGCGTGGATCCGCGCTGCACGTAAAGCCCGGTGGAGGCGAAGCTTTCCGGCACCCAGGGTCGGCTCATGTTGCAGGCTCGCTCAATTTGCGTTTCTCATCGTCTCTCATCCTACGCTAAACCATGGCAAACAAGAGGCAGAGCAGGAGCCTTTCTCAATGCAAACCGCAGCAGCGCTCACCATGGTGCGCGACGATGCCTTCTTTTTGAAGGCCTGGCTGGATCACTACGGCCCGCTTCTGGGGCGGGAGAATTGTTATGTGGTCAACCATGGGCGCGGTGAGATGGTGGCCGAGATGGCAAAGGGCTGTTCCATCATCGGGCTGCCGGGCGATCCGCACAAGAACTTCGACATCAAACGCTGGCGGTTGCTCAATGGGATCGTGCAAGGGCTGCGGAACTACTACCGGCATGTGATCGTCGGCGACGTGGACGAGCTTGTGGTGCTCGACCCGGCGGTCGGGACGGATCTGAAATCCTGGCTGGCGGAGGTGCCCGAGAAACGGGTTCTGACACCGCTCGGTCTTGAGGTGATCCACAGGATCGATTCTGAGACCGAGCCTGTCACCGGCAAGATTCTGGGTCCGCGCCGCCACGTCCGCCCGGCGCCGCATTACTCCAAACCCTGCGTGATATCGGTGCCGACAAAAATCGCGCGCGGGGGCCACTTCACCCAATATGCCAAGCTGCACACACCGGATGCCCTTTACCTCTTTCATCTGAAGTTCTGTGACTTTGACACCTATTG
Organism: Pseudomonadota bacterium; assembly: GCA_039179965.1. Lineage (GTDB taxonomy): Bacteria > Pseudomonadota > Alphaproteobacteria > Rhodobacterales > Rhodobacteraceae > Marinibacterium. The sequence goes on along the minus strand of JBCDEC010000127.1, from coordinate 10,432 downwards.
CGGGGTCATGAACCGGCGCAACGACGTTACCGCGGCCACCGGTGCGGGCGTGAAGGACGCCGCGATCGGGCGCCATTGGTTCGCGCAGGCCCGGGGCGAGGATCGTGCCATCTTTGACGCCTTTGCCGAACTCGAACTCCAGGACGGCTTTGAAATGGGCCCCATCCGTCGCAAGATGCAGCGGACGTTCAAGGCACGCGGCGACACCGGATATTACCACTTCGACCGGCCGGACTATGCAACCCAGTACCGCCTGCCGGATCGCTTTGTCGGCGTGATCTGACGCGCTGATCGGTGTCCCTGCTAGAGGGAGCCCAGGAATGCCGAGACAGCGGCGAGCGTCTCTTCCGGGGATTGTTCGATAAAGAAATGCCCGCCGGGAATGGATTGCGACTGCATCGACGTCAGCCGCGCGCTCCATGAGCCGGGCACATCGTAGTATTTCGCCATAACCCCATGTTCGCCATAAAGCACAAGGCTTTGGCAGGGGACCTGGCGGTTCAGATCTTCGCAGTCGTCTTGGACGTCCAGGGCCAGGGCGGCGCGGTAGTCGTTGCACATCGCCGCGATTGTCTCGGGTTTGCGCCAGTGATGGCGATAGGTCTCCATCGCTTCGGGGTGGAAATCCGAAAGCGACACCGCGCCAAATCCGCTGAGGCATTGTTCAAAGAAGTAATCCGGATCGGCCTGGATCATCGTCTCGGGAAAGGGCGAGGGCTGGATCAGATAGAACCAGTGAAAATAGGCTGTGGCCGCATCGCTCGTGATGTTCCTGACCAGAAACTCGGTGGGAACAATGTCCATCAGCGTGAGGCTCAGCAGTCGCTCAGGGTGATCCAAAGCCAGCCGGTGGCCCGTGCGCGCGCCACGGTCGTGGCCCACAAGGTGAAAGCGTTCATGGCCCAAATGAGCCATCAGCGCGGCCTGATCGGCGGCCATGTTGCGAAAGGTCATTCCGGCCATGCCGCCGCCGGGGTCGCCGCTGTCGCCATAGCCGCGCAAATCCGCCGCGATGACGTGATGGGTCCGGGCCAGCCCGGGCGCCACATCCCGCCACATCGCCCGGTTCTGTGGAAAGCCATGGAGCAAAAGCACCGGTTCACCCTGACCGGCCTCGCTATAGGCAATGGTCTGTCCATTTACCTCGGCTGTGTGATGGGAAAAGCCTGGAATGGGGTCTAGCATGTCACTCTCCTCCAACGGATGCGCAGTGCGTCTGGCCGATTGTGTGAAACACGCGTCGGCGTGGTTTCAGATCCGCCGATCAGGTCGGATCCGGGCGGCGTTTCGGGGCACGCGCGCCCTGTACCGGCAGGCCCGGGCCTAGTCCGAGAGCGCCGCAAGCACGCGGGCCCAGGACCGGATCCCCTTATGAAAGCTCTCAACATCGTATTTCTCGTTCGGCGAATGGATCTGGTCGTCATCCTTTGCAAAGCCGATCAACATGGGTGTGACACCCAGCATCGTCGCGAAATGCCCGGCGATCGGGATCGACCCGCCAGATCCGATGAAGGCCGCAGGGTCCGGCCATTCCGCCGACAGCGCCTGACGCGCCGCTTCGAACGCCGGATCAGTGGTATCGAAGGACCCGGCCCTTGACGCGCCATGACCAGTGAATTCCACCGCACAATCCGGAGGGAGCATCCCGCGGACCGTGGCGCGGAAGGTCTCACGGATGGCATGCGGGTCCTGATCGCCCACAAGGCGAAAGCTGATCTTGGCAGAGGCTTTGGCAGGCAAAACGGTTTTGAACCCGTCGCCGGTATAGCCGCCTGAAATCCCGTTGACCTCGCAGGTCGGACGCGACCAGATCTGTTCCAGCGCCGAGTAGCTCTGTTCACCCGCCGGCTCGCTCAGATCCACCGCATCAAGGAACTGGCGGGCGTCAAAGCCCAGACCCTTCCATTGCGCCTTGATCGCCTCAGGCAGATCCGGGACGCCGTCGTAGAATCCCGGGATCGTCACGCGGCCGGTCTCGTCGTGCAGGCTCGCAATGAGATCGGACAACACCCGTATGGGATTGACGGCCGGCCCGCCGTACATGCCTGAATGCAGGTCTTTGTCGGCGGCGGTGATCGTGAGCTCTTCGCCCAAGAGACCGCGCAACATGGTCGTGATCGCGGGCACCCGGCTGCCAAACAGCGTCGTGTCGCAAATCAGGGCGAGATCGGCTCTGAGTTCGTCGGCATGCGCCTGCATGAAAGGGACCAGAGACGGCGATCCGCTTTCTTCTTCGCCCTCGAAGAAAAACGTCAGATTACAGGGCAATGTGCCGTGCTCGGCCTTCCAGGCGCGGCAAGCCTCGACAAAGGTCATGAGCTGGCCCTTGTCGTCGGAGGCGCCGCGGGCGCGGATCAGCGGGCCAGAGGCACCATCCTCTATCTGAGGGTCGAACGGGTCGCGATCCCACAGCGCAAGGGGATCCACAGGCTGAACGTCATAGTGGCCGTAAAACAAGAGATGCGGCCCGTCGCCCTCGACATGGCCGACGACCATTGGATGGCCCTCGGTCGGCCGGGTCCGGGCAGCAATGCCGAAACTGTTGAGATCCGCGACAAGCCAGTCCGCGGCGGCCTCGCAATCGGCCTTGTGGGCCGGGTCTGTGGAAATCGACGGGATCCGCAGGAAGGACATCAACCGATCGAGCGACGCGTCAATATCTGCATCGATACGCGAGAGCACGGCGTCAAGAGACATGGGCAACCCTTTTGCTGACAAAGACTGCGCGACCCTATCAGCCCGCTGAGTGAGGTCCAGAGCTTGTCCGGCGGCAGGCCGAGGTTTCCCATGCGCGGCATGGATTTCCTGAATAGACGGCCAACACCTTGATCCATATCAAGGATGCGACATAACGGCCGGCGCTACAAACTTGTAAATCAGAGGGTCACTCTATAACCATTCTAGAATTGCGCGCCTCAGGGAGATTGGCCCTTTCGCGCATGGGTTATGCCCAGATCAGGAGACGCCACGGTGAACTACGCTGCCCAGCTTGATGATGCATTAAACCGGCTCCACGACGAGGGGCGATACCGCACCTTTATCGACATCGAGCGTCACTGCGGCAGCTTTCCGCACGCCACCTGGACCCGTCCGGATGGCACAGTTCAGGACGTCACGGTCTGGTGCGGCAATGACTATCTGGGCATGGGCCAGAATCCGGTCGTTCTGGAGGCGATGCACGGTGCCATCGACGCAACCGGCGCGGGCTCGGGCGGGACGCGAAACATCTCTGGCACAACGGTTTATCACAAGCGCCTGGAAGCCGAACTGTCAGATCTGCACGGCAAGGAAGAGGCGCTGCTTTTCACTTCGGCCTATGTTGCGAATGACGCGACCCTGTCGACCCTTCCCAAGCTGTTCCCGGGCCTGATCATCTACTCGGACGCGCTCAACCACGCCTCTATGATCGAAGGCGTTCGGCGCAATGGCGGGTCCAAGCGCATTTTCCGCCACAACGATCTCGACCATTTGCGAGAGCTTCTGGAGGCCGACGATCCCAAAACGCCGAAACTGATCGCCTTCGAATCAGTCTATTCGATGGATGGTGATTTCGGACCGATCGAGGCGATCTGTGACCTCGCAGATGAGTTCAACGCCATCACATATTGTGACGAAGTTCATGCGGTCGGCATGTATGGGCCACGCGGAGGCGGGGTCGCGGAACGCGACCGTCTTATGCACCGCATTGACATCATCAACGGCACCCTGGCCAAAGCATATGGGGTGATGGGCGGATATATTGCTGCCAGCCACAAGATGTGTGATGCGATCCGGTCTTATGCACCAGGGTTTATCTTCACGACGTCGCTGCCGCCGGCGGTTGCTGCGGCGGCTGCGGCTTCCGTTGCGCATCTCAAAACCAACGGTGCGCTGCGCGAGCAACACCAGACCCAGGCTAAGATCCTCAAAACACGCCTGAAAGCGCTGGGTCTGCCCTTTATTGATCATGGCAGCCACATTGTGCCGGTTATTGTCGGCAACCCGGTGCATACAAAGACCCTGTCGGACATGCTGCTCTATGATTTCGGCATCTACGTCCAACCGATCAACTTCCCCACCGTGCCGCGCGGCACGGAGCGTCTGCGCTTTACCCCGTCGCCTGTGCACGGGCCGAAGGAGTTGGATCACCTGGTGCGCGCTCTGGACATTCTCTGGTCGCATTGTGCGCTCAATCGCGCTGAAATGGCCAGCTGACGCCGCTCGACCTTCGCACGGCCCCAGCCCTGTGTTAACGTGGCCTTAAAATAAGACGTTATCGAATCGCGGCGTGATTCGAGAGGTCGTCGACTATGGGGCAAAGTGGCAATGATCGGGCGGCGTGATACACGCGACACGGCTGGATATTCGGAAGGCGAAGCCGACCGGATCAAAAGCTTTGACGATTTTGAGCTGCGCCTTGGCGACATGATGCGCGGCGAACGCGCCACAATGGGCAAGTCGCTGCTGGATGTGCAGCGCGAATTGCGGATCAAAGCCACCTACATCGCGGCCATCGAAAATTCCGACCCGTCCGCGTTTGATACGCCAGGATTTATCGCGGGTTACGTCAGGTCCTACGCACGCTACCTCAACATGGATCCCGAGGAATGCTTCGAAGCTTTCTGTCTGGAAAGCGGATTTTCCGTCGCCCATGGCATGTCCGCGGAAGCCTCAAGCGTCAGAAAAACCGACGTTCCCCTGCGCATACGCCGCAAGTCCAAGGCCGAGGACGACCCCTTCCTGTCGCCCAAGCTGCCCTTCGCTCCGTCGGGGACAAGCTTCTGGGCGGATTTCGAACCGCGCGCCATCGGATCCACTCTGATCCTGCTCGCGCTGATCGGCGGGATTGGCTACGGTGGCTGGATGGTGCTCAAACAGGTGCAGCAGGTTCAACTCTCGCCGGTTGAGCAAACGCCCGTGGTGCTCTCGGATCTCGACCCGCTCAACGTGGCGGCGCCGTCATCGTCAGAAGGCGCTGCGAACACAGCGCCGTCCAGCGAGGCGCTGGACCGGCTTTATCGGCCTCAGGCGCTGGATGTGCCTCGGCTTGTGCCGCGTGATGCGCCGATTTCGTCTCTGGACCCCAATCGGATGGGAACGATGACCCCGCCGGACTTGCCGGCCATCGACCTGGCAGAAGCCGCGCCTCCGTCGTCAACGGCAGGCGCGTTGCCATTTGGGTCGGAGCCGGGCACTGGTCCGGTGACGCCGCAGGTTCTCGAAGATGCCGCGCCCACGCTCGCTCTGATCGCGGTACGCCCGGCCTGGGTGCGGGTGCGCAGCGCGGATCAGTCGATCATCTTTGTGGGGATTATGGAGCCCGGGGATCGGTACGAGATCCCCGCGACCGAGGAACCGCCGACCTTGCGGGCCGGAGAGTCCGGTGCGGTCTACTTTTCCCTGAACGGACAGCATTTCGGGCCGGTCGGTAAATCGGGCACCGTAACCTCGAACCTGCCGCTGTCGATCAAGGACGTGACCGAGCGTTTTGATGTGGCTGACCTGACCGCTGATCGCGATCTTGCGCGGGTTGTGGCCGAGGCGCAAAACACTCTGCCGTCGGAGTAGGCTGCGCCAGAGAGCGCATTGCCTGTTTTTGATTTCGGGCCTATCAATCGGATATCTGCACCGAGGAGGCCCGCATGTCACTCAATCACGTCCGGCCGTGGCGCAATATCTACCGCCGCAAGTCCCGCCAGATCATGGTTGGGTCCGTACCCGTCGGGGGCGACGCGCCGATCTCTGTTCAGACCATGACAAACACCCTGACCACCGATGTGGCTGCGACGGTTGCGCAGGTGCAGGCCGCGGCGGAGGCCGGGGCCGACATCGTGCGCATCTCGGTTCCCGATGAAGACTCGTCCAAGGCGCTGCGCGAGATCACCCGCGAAAGTCCGGTGCCTATCGTGGCCGATATCCACTTCCACTACCGGCGCGGCATCGAGGCCGCCGAGGCAGGTGCCGCGTGCCTCCGGATCAACCCCGGCAACATTGGCAGCGAAAGCCGTGTCCGCGAGGTGATCGCCGCCGCGCGCGATCATGGCTGTTCCATGCGGATCGGGGTCAACGCCGGGTCACTGGAAAAGCACCTGCTTGAGAAATATGGCGAGCCCTGTCCCGAGGCGATGGTGGAATCCGGTCTTGATCACATCAGGTTGCTCGAAGACAACGATTTCCACGAGTTCAAGATCTCGGTCAAAGCCTCGGACGTCTTCCTGTCCGCAGCCGCCTACCAGGGTATTGCCGAAGCCACGGACAAACCGATCCACCTTGGCATTACCGAGGCCGGGGGGTTGACCTCCGGTACGATCAAATCAGCCATTGGCCTGGGCAACCTGCTCTGGATGGGGATCGGGGACACACTGCGTGTGTCGCTCTCTGCCGATCCGGTGGAGGAGGTCAAGGTTGGCTTCGAGATTCTGAAGTCGCTTGGTCTGCGCCATCGTGGTATCAACATCATCTCCTGTCCGTCCTGCGCCCGTCAGGGTTTTGACGTGATCAAAACGGTGGAGGCGTTGGAAGAGCGGCTGGAACACATCAAGACACCGATGTCCCTGTCGATCATCGGCTGCGTCGTTAACGGACCCGGCGAGGCCTTGATGACGGACGTGGGCTTTACCGGCGGCGGGGCAGGGCACGGCATGGTCTATCTGGCCGGCAAGGCCAGCCACAAAATGTCAAACGATCAGATGATTGAGCACATTGTGGAAGAGGTTGAACGAAAAGCCGCTGAACTGGACGCCACACCTGACGCGGCCGAGTAGGTTTCTTGGCCCTTGCCTTATATTGACGCGCGCTGAAATCTGGCCCGTGTCGCGTGTCAGTGGCGACACAACCCGCCGGCATTTTGGCGGATGCAATGAATTTAAGGGCAAGGGCCATAGTCAGGCGAAGCATGCGTCTGACGTGTAACGCGCATGCTGAGGGGCCGTTATTCTTTAAGGCCCCTTGGCGCTTGGGTCCGGGCTATTGCTAATCCGAATACAGTTTGGATTGGGGCGCTCAGTGAGCGCCCCGGTAGATCAGGCAAGCGCCAGATTCGCAGCGGACTCACGTCCATCGCGACCAGCCTCGACATCGAAGGTCACTTTCTGACCGTCTTCGAGGCTCGTCAGGCCAGCGCGTTCAAGAGCGCTGATGTGGACGAACACGTCGCGGCTGCCGCCTTCGGGTTGAATGAAGCCGAAGCCTTTTGTTGAGTTGAACCATTTCACGGTGCCATTGGCCATCGTGATCTCTCCTTTGTTATATGCTGTCCGCGTATATGCAACAGCCCGGCTCTGTCAGATCAATGTCGAGACTGAAGCCGTACAAGGGAGACAGTGGTCGAATAGATAACTTTGCACCCGCTAAATGGCGACCGGACGCAGACAATACAAGGGCATTCGTAGAATGTTTTTACAGATCGAGTTCGATCACCTCGACATTGACGTGTCTTTCGAACTCTGAAATTGCCGTCGCGGCGTCGGCATAGGTGCCGATCAGATGCTCCCGATGATCGCGGAGTTCGGCCGTTTCGGAGCCGGTTACGGTGATGGATGCCACCACTATGCCATCAACAACAATCTTTTGGATGTGGGCCGTTTGCGCCGTCTTCACGACGCTGAATTCTTTTGCACGTGCCAATGCCGGTCTCCCTGAAGTGAAACCGACCCATGACGGACGGGTAAGTCCCCTAGGCAAGATCACACTTCGGCCGTCAACACCATTGAAATCGTTTCGCGGCGCGCCGGTCGCAGGCGACTCCCGTCGCCAGACCCCCGTCGGTCGCCGGCTGGCCCGGGCGTGCCTGCCTCAGACTCCTGAGGGCCGTGGCATCTTCGAGTGCCCGGAGCGCCCGGAACGCCGTCACCCGGTGGCCTCCGTTGACCCGGGCGAACCCTGCGCCACTCTTTCTGAGCCCGATCGGCGCGGTTGGTCCATTCTCAAGACGGGTTGCGGCGATCTCCGGTCCCTTGTCTTGGTCGAGCCGACAGATGTCGGATGCCGCCATGCCCGGGCCTTCGGCCATTCGCCAGACCCTTCGTCCAAGCGCTTACAGATCCGGACCGGAATACAATCGCGCCAATCGACTCGTATCGAAGGCGCGCGATCAAGGGATGGCCGGAACGCCTAGGTTGAACCGCCGACGCATGGGATGCCCGGGTCTTTGGACATCCGGGCGGATAACAAGGCGTGGTGCGCCACGGAAGGTGGTCCATACTGCTTGCAAGGTATTGATTCACAATGGATCACCTGTGACATCTGCGGTCCAAATTTCTATTGATTTTATTTGATAAATTGGCGTTTTTGGTAGGCCCGGCAGGACTTGAACCCGCAACCAAAGCGTTATGAGCGCTCTGCTCTAACCAATTGAGCTACAGGCCCGCCATACCTTTTGTGCGTATCATGATCGCTGGTGGCGTCAAGCCTTGGCATTGCATGCACCCGGTCAATCGACTACGCCGCCCGCCAGGGATATGCCCGCCCCGGATCCAAGCCAGGAGAGCCGCCATGACCGAACGCAAGAACGGACTGACCTATGCCCAGGCGGGGGTCGATATCGACGCGGGAAACGCTCTGGTCGACCGGATCAAGCCGGCCGCGGCATCCACCAGTCGCTCAGGCGTTATGGCGGGCCTTGGCGGGTTCGGCGCGCTCTTTGACCTCAAGGCTGCGGGCTACAACGATCCGATTCTGGTGGCGGCGACCGATGGTGTGGGCACCAAACTTCGCATCGCCATCGACACCGGCGACCTCGATGGTGTCGGGATCGATCTGGTGGCGATGTGCGTCAACGATCTGGTGTGTCAGGGGGCGGAGCCTCTGTTTTTCCTCGATTACTTCGCAACCGGCAAGCTGGATACCGACCATGCGGCGCAGGTGATCGAGGGGATCGCAGAGGGGTGCCGTCGCGCTGGTGCTGCCCTGATCGGGGGCGAGACGGCGGAAATGCCGGGCATGTACCCGCCGGGCGATTTTGATCTGGCCGGGTTCGCCGTTGGCGCCATGGAACGGGGTACAAGCCTGCCGGCCGGGATCGTCCCGGGGGATGTGCTTTTGGGCCTCGCGTCCGACGGCGTGCATTCGAACGGCTATTCGCTGGTGCGCCGGTTGGTGGAGGCCGAAGGGCTCACCTGGGACGCGGCGGCCCCGTTTGCGGAAGGTCCGTTGGGGGCCGCACTGCTTACCCCGACGCGGGTTTACGTGCAGCCCAGTCTCGCGGCGATCCGGGCCGGCGGGGTCCACGGTCTGGCGCATATCACGGGCGGCGGATTGACCGAGAACCTGCCGCGCGTGCTTGCGGACGGGCAGGGGGTTGAGATCGATCTTGCCGCCTGGAGCCTGCCACCGGTCTTTGCATGGATGCAGGCGGCGGGCGGAATTTCCCAAGCCGAGATGTTGAAGACTTTCAACTGCGGTATCGGCATGGTGCTTATCGTCTCGGCGGACAGGGCTGCGGGCCTGTCAGAGGTGCTGAGCAGTGCGGGCGAACGCGTGCATCCCATCGGCACCGTCACGGACACGCCGGGGCTGCGCTACGCTGGCGCTTTGGCATGAGCCACAAGCGGGTCGCCATTCTGATCTCGGGCAGTGGCACCAATATGGCCGCCCTGGTCGACAGCATGACCGAAGATCATCCGGCCCGACCCGTCCTTGTGCTCTCCAATCGACCCGAGGCCAGCGGGCTCGAAAAAGCTGCCGCGCGGGGCGTGGCGCATGATGTGATCGATCACCGCTGGTATCACGGAGACCGCGAGGCCTTTGACGCCGCCCTGGCCGACCGGCTTGAGGATGCGCGCCCCGACATCCTGTGCCTGGCCGGGTTCATGCGGGTTCTGAGCGCGGACTTCGTGCACCGCTGGGACGGGCAAATCCTCAACATCCATCCGTCACTTCTGCCCCACCACAAAGGGCTTGATACCTATGTGCGCGCGCTCGCGGCCGGTGACCGGGAATATGGGGCGACGGTGCATGTCGTGACGCCCGCGCTTGATGACGGGCCGATCCTCGGTCAGGTCCGCCTGCCTATCGAGCCCGGTGACACAGCAGAGGATCTTGCCATCCGCCTTGGACCCTGGGAACACAGGCTCTACACGGCCGTCTTGCGCCGCTTTGCGGCGGGGGATCGCCAGTGCATCGACCTGCCTTAGGTAAAATTGTGCGCATCGAGGCCCGGTGTCGTCGGGCATGGCATCTGGCATACGCTTTTCAACCGCAGCGGAATAGCCTATGCAGGTGAGGGCTGGGGCGGCATGCTCACGGGCGACAGCCGTTTGGAAAACAAGAACAAAGAAGACCCAACACATATGAAAACACTGACGCAGACCCAGGAACTGGCGGAGTTCTGTGCCGAAGCGGCAAAACACGACTACGTCACGGTGGACACCGAGTTCCTGCGAGAGCGCACATACTTCTCAAAACTGTGCCTCGTGCAGCTGGCCTATCCCGGCGACGACGACACCGCCGTGCT
>JBCDEC010000126.1:0-13368 GCA_039179965.1 Pseudomonadota bacterium | reverse complement strand
GCCGAATTCCTCAGGGCGCGAAACTTCGAATATGTCCGTGCCGCCCGCGCGCTGGGCGTCAGCAACCGCACGATCATGTTCCGTCACATGCTTCCCAACGCCATGGTGGCCACAGTGACCATGCTGCCGTTCATCATCACCGGGACCATTGGCTCGCTCGCCTCGCTCGATTTCCTGGGCTTTGGTCTGCCGTCTTCGGCGCCCTCCCTCGGCGAGCTGACCTTGCAGGCGAAACGCAACCTTCAGGCACCGTGGCTCGCGTTCACCGCCTTCTTCACCTTTGCCATCATGCTGTCGCTGCTGGTCTTCATCTTTGAAGGCGTGCGCGATGCCTTTGATCCTCGAAAGACCTTTCAATGACCGCCCTCCTCGAAGTGACTGACCTGACGGTGTCCTTCCGCCAGGACGGACAGATGTTTCCCGCCGTCAAAGGTGTGTCCTTCTCGGTCGACCGGGGTGAAACGGTCGCGCTGGTGGGCGAAAGCGGTTCGGGAAAGTCTGTCTCCGCACTCTCGACCGTGTCGTTGCTGGGCGACAATGCAAGCGTCACGGGATCGGCAAAATTCGACGGAACGGAGATGATCGGGGCGGATCGCGAGACTCTGCACCAGGTCCGCGGCAATGATATCAGCTTCATCTTCCAGGAGCCGATGACCTCGCTCAACCCCCTGCACACGCTGCGCAAACAATTGGGCGAGGCCCTGGCGCTGCACCAAAACCTGGTGGGCGCCGAGGCCGATGCGCGGATCATCGACCTTTTGAACAAGGTCGGCATCCGTGACCCGGAGACGCGGCTTGATGCCTATCCTCACCAGTTGTCCGGCGGTCAGCGGCAAAGGGCGATGATCGCCATGGCGCTGGCCAACAAGCCGGATATTCTGATCGCCGATGAGCCCACCACGGCGCTTGATGTGACCATACAGGCGCAAATTCTAGAGCTTCTGGCCGGGCTCAAGGACACCGAAGGCATGGGGCTTTTGTTCATCACCCACGATCTGGGGATCGTGCGGCGTTTTGCCGACCGGGTGTGCGTGATGAAAGATGGGGAGATCGTCGAAGCCGGTCCCTCGGCCGAGATCTTCTCGCACCCAAAACATCCCTACACCCAAAAACTTCTGGCGGCCGAGCCCTCTGGCGAACCGGATCCGGTTGCCTCAAGCGCCGGAGAGATTGCCCGGACCGAGCATCTGAAGGTCTGGTTCCCGATACAGCGCGGCTTTTTGCGCCGGACCGTGGGTCATGTGAAAGCGGTCAATGACGCGAGTGTGGACATTCGCGCCGGTGAAACCCTGGGTATCGTCGGTGAAAGCGGATCCGGAAAGACCACGCTCGCGCTCGCGATCATGCGGCTGATCAGCAGCGAAGGCCCGGTCTTTCTCGAAGGTCGCGACCTGCGAACGATTTCGACCCGGCAATTGCGTCACATCCGGCGCGACATGCAGATCGTCTTTCAGGATCCCTTTGGATCCTTGTCGCCCCGGATGACCTGTGCGGAGATCATCGCCGAGGGCCTGACGATCCACAAGATTGACGCGCATCGCTCGCAGCGGGACCTGGTGGCCGAGGCGATGACGGAAACCGGGCTCGACCCGGATGCGATGGACCGCTACCCGCATGAATTCTCCGGCGGTCAACGTCAGCGAATCGCGATTGCCCGGGCGATGGTCTTGCGTCCCAAGCTCCTGGTTCTGGACGAGCCGACCTCAGCGCTCGACATGACAGTCCAGGTTCAGATCGTGGAGCTTTTGCGGGGGCTGCAGAAGAAATACGGTCTGGCCTACCTGTTCATCAGCCACGACCTGAAAGTTGTCCGGGCGATGAGCCATCGCATTCTGGTCATGCGGGATGGTGACATCGTGGAGAGCGGGGCGGCTCAGGATCTCTTCGACCGCCCCTCCCATCCGTATACAAAAGAGCTTCTGGCCGCCGCGCTTTGATCGCGCGGCCCGGTGGGGTGCGCGGGTTGTGCGTGCCGTGGAAGGAAGCCGTCTGGTCCATTGCGTGGCACAGACGGCCAGTCGCGCTTTTCAAGACATTCAACCCTTAGCGGCGCAGAGCTTCTTGGCTTGGATCAACTGGTGCGAACCAGTGACGCGGCGCGCGCCAGAGCTGGGTGGCCCTGGGCGGCGTGGTCGGCAGATGCGGCGGTTCGATCCGGGTTGCGGTATGAAAGGTGCGTGCAAGAATTCCGAACATGGGCTCAGTCCTTCTATGATCGGGAATGACTTGCAAACTAGGGGGCTGCCGCTCAGGTTGCGACTCAGGAATAATCTTCACAGTTAAGCGGAGGTTACATATGAACTGGCGCGACCTGCCGCCCTTTGCCGCTTTGCGCGCCTTTGCGGCCTATGCCGAGACCCGGTCGATTGAACAGGCGGGGGCCTCTCTCAATGTTTCGCATGCGGCCATCAGCCAACAGATGCGGCGTCTGGAACAGGAACTTGGGGTGTCTCTGCTGGACCGGTCCGGGCGGCAGATGGTCCTGACCCCGGCCGGGCAGGACCTGGCGCTGGCTCTGGCCGAAGGGTTTGAGGTCATTGGCCGTGGCGTTGCGACACTGACCCGGCAAAAGGATGACCGTCCTTTGCAGATCACCTGCACGGCGATGTTTGCGGCGGTCTGGCTGGTGCCCCGTCTGCCGCGGTTCCGCCAGATACATCCCGACATCGATCTGATGGTCGATCCGTCGGTTGCGAAGCGCGCGCTTGAGCCGGGTGGCATCGATGCCGCGCTGCGTCACGGCGATGGGAACTGGCCGGGACTGGAAACGGAACTGGTCGTGGCCGCACCGATTTCAATTGTGGCGGCGCCGTCGTTGGTGGGCGATAGAACCTTCGACAGTCCGGACGATCTGCGCAGTCTTCCCTGGCTGCAAGAGCTTGGCACCTATGAGGCTTCGGCCTGGTTGCAGAGCTACGGCAGCGACGGTGTCATCTCTGGCGGGATCACCTCGTTGCCGGGCAATCTGGTGCTGGAAGCTGCGCGCCAAGGCCAGGGCATTGCCATCACCACCCGGATTGCCGTCAGCGAGGATGTGGCGGCAGGCCGCCTGTGTCTGCTCTTTGAAGAGGATATCCACAAGGGGTACTACCTCGCCACGCGCCCCGGGGTGCAGCGAGATAAATTGCGGGCGTTTGTCCAGTGGATCCGCGCCGAAGCGCGCGCCTGATCCTTGCCGCTGGGTTCAGCTTGGTCCCATCATAAAGCAGGTCACATTGCGGGCCTGCAGACGACGGCAGGCCAGGTCAGCCATATCCCGGGTCATGCCCTGGAACGTGGCGTCATAGCCGCGGGCGCTTTTGACCACCTGCCGGTCGACTCCGTCCAGCGTCGACATCTCTGACAGAGCGGTCCTCAGCAGCACCTTTTCGGCCTGGTACCGGCTGGTGTACCGGCCCACGTTGATGCCCCAATAGGCGTCGCCCTTGGTCGACAAGCGGGTCACCACCTCTTGCTTGGGTTTGGGCGCGGCGACCACCGGCGCCTTGGCGGCGGAACCGGCCGACACGCTTTCGGCGACGAGCGACTCGATCTGTTCCTGCAAAGCGGCATTGGCCACCTGGACCACCTCAGGCAGCGGCCGGGCGTTCGGGCGCACGCTGCGCGCCACCAGACCACTGACACGGACAGTCTTTCCGTCGGCCCCGATGGCTGCCGCGTTGCCGATGTAAACCGGCCGTTTCGGTTTGCTCACCCGGGCCGTTGCTGGCGCGCGGCTAAAGCCCATGTCCAGCAGCTCCGCCACACGGGCGTTGCGCGAGGCCGTCGAGTTGCCGCCGAAAACGGTCGCGATGATACGTTCCTGCCCGCGCTCGGCCGAGGCCACAAGGTTGAAACCGGCGGCACGGGTATAGCCCGTCTTGATCCCGTCCGCGCCGCGATAGGCGTCGAGCATACGGCGATTGGTGTTGGGCACGTCGCGAATACCTGCGTGGGTCGAGCGGCGAGAGAACAGGTTGTAGTACTGCGGGTAGTCGTAGAACAGATGCCGTCCCAGCATTGTCATATCGCGCGCAGTCGACAAGTGGCCTTCTTCGGTCAGACCGTGCGCATTCTTGAACGTGGTCCGGGTCATGCCCAGTTGCTTGGCCGTGGCGGTCATCCGCCGGGCGAACGCCGCTTCGCTGCCGGATATCGCCTCGCCGATCGCGGTCGCGGCGTCATTGGCCGACTTGATCGCGGCGGCGCGAATCAGATAGCGGAAGGCAATGGTCTGGCCGGATTTCAGCCCAAGCTTGGAGGGCGGTTCACTGGCGGCATGGCGCGATATGCGCACTTTGTCGTCAAGCCCGATCTCCCCGTTTTCGACCGCCTGAAAGGCGATGTAAAGCGTCATCATTTTGGTCAGCGAGGCCGGATGCAACCGGCTGTCCGCATTGCGGGAATGCAGCACCTTGCCGGTGCGTGCGTCGATGACCATGGCCGCGTAAGGAGCTGCGAATGCAGGGATCGCAGCGAGCAAAGCCGCCACGATAATTACTGCACACCCCAGACGGGCCGGCGAGATAAGCCGAACCTGCACGATGTTTGCCTCTGTCTGCCTCTAGGCGTCTGGTTTTTATGACGCCATTTTGGAAATCTTTTGTGAACTGTATCACAGACAAATTTTGAAAAAAACTAAAGACTTGCAAGGCAAGATTGAGGCAAATCTTGCGGACATCAACATATTGGGGGTCAATTCTGGCGATCCCCCATGGAGGGTGTGTGCGATACGGTTTCCGTCAGTCGGTCCCGCTCGGTGATGATGCGTCTTTGCAGCAGGTCAATATGAAGTCGCGCTTCATATGCAGTTTGTCGGAACGGCGCCGGCAATTTCATTTGCGCCAAACGGGCGTCCAGATCGGACAATCTGGCCACGATTTCGTTCAAAGCCTCCATGTCCGCACCTGATTCGAGGACCTGTTCGATCTCGCGGAAGGTCGGGTAGGCCTGCCAGACCCGATACTTCTGAAGATAGGCGTAAATGGCGGGCAGGGCGCGCATCAGCGGCAGAACGATGAAAAACAGCGGCAACAAGAGCAAAAGGAAGCGGTTGAGCTGCGCGGCCATCCAATAGGGCAGCCAGTCGTGCACGGCGGACGGTCCGTTCAGCACGAGGCTGCGCGCTGAGTTGTTGATCGGCAGATCGGAACTGTTCACCGCCGGAAAGGTGCCTTCCTCTTGCAGCAGGCCGCGTTTGCCGTGGATTTCGATCGCGGCCATGACCAGACGGTTCACAAAGGCCGGGTGCAGGTCTTCCTGCGCCACCAGTCGGGCCTGCAGAGTCAGCAACCGACGCGGGCTGGGCGGGATCGGCGGGTCAAAACTTACCGCGCCGGGGGGAATGTCGACCAGAGACGCATCCGCCATCCGGCGTGAGATCGCGTCGACAAAGTTCGGTTGCAGCACACTGAATTGACCGGTGGAATAGGCCTCGCGCAGATAGGGTGCGTCGATGGGTGCGACAAAGACCGCTAGATCGATCTCGTTGGCCTGAAGTGCGAGCAGGGCTTCCGAGTACCCGAGGCCGGTTTGGACATTGGCCGCCGGCGACAATGTCACCGCCGCCTCGAATTGCGAGAAGGCCACCCGTGTGCCGGATCCTTCCGCGCCGGAGTTGATCCGAAGCCCTTCCCAGCGGACCGGGTTTGAGGGCACGGGCGCGCGTGTTTCGTAAAGCAGCCAGAGCGGTTCGTCGAACATTTTGCCAAGCGATTGTACTCGGTCCCCGGGGACTGCGATGCCACCCTGAATCAAGGCCACGTCGACCGCACCATCGGCCAGCAACGCGGCGTTTTCGGCAGAACCCTGCGTTTCGACAATGGTCACATTCAACCCGTCGCGCCCCAGAAGCGCCCGGTATTGAAGGGCAATTCGGAAATAGGCTCCGTCCCGCGGACCGGCGGCCATGGTGAGATTGGTTGGAGGCTTGAGGTACAAGACCGCCCAGATGGTGGTGCCGATCACCACGGCGGCGATCAAAAAGCTCCATAGAAAGCGCGTGGGGACGTTCATGCAGGCTCCGACAATTCGCGAACAAAGCTATCGGCTTGGCGATATTCCGGCAACTGTGCTTAGCCGATTTCGGAGATCAACTGAGGCAGCTCTCCCAAATCGGCGATTTCGCGGAAACGCGGTGCGGTGTCGGGCACAGGCGCGTGTTCCACCGCCCAGACGAGACCATGCGGAACGTAGACACCCCATCCGCCGGCCTCGATCGGCGGGATCACGTCCGAGCGGATGGAATTGCCGACCATCAGCGCACGATCGGCGCCGTCGCCATGCCGCTCAAACACACGATGATACACGGCCGGTGTCTTGTCCGAGACGATTTCGACTCCGTCAAACAACTCGCCCAGACCGGACTGGGCGAGCTTGCGTTCCTGATGTAACAGGTCGCCCTTGGTGATCAACACAATGCGATGTGTGTCCGCCGCGGCCTCAACGGCGGTGCGGGCATGGGGCAAAAGCTCGATCGGATGGTCCAGCATATCGCGCCCTTCGGCCATGAGTTCTGAGATCACGGATGCCGGGACTTTCGCCTCCGTGACTTCGATGGCGGTTTCGATCATCGACAGAACAAAACCCTTGATTCCAAAGCCGTAATGACCCAAGTTTCGGCGCTCTGCCTTCAGGAGCCGCTCGTGCAAATGCGCTGGGTCCGCGTAGTTGGCCAGCAGTTCAGCAAAGCGGTCCTGGGTCAGGCGGAAGAACCTTTCATTATGCCACAGCGTGTCATCCGCATCGAAGCCGATCGTCGTGACGTTCCTGCTCATCCGTTAGCTTTCCCTTTTCCATTCGAGCTTATCGGTTATATATCGACGGATAAACTTGCGAAACCGGATCCGGGTCCTGTGCCAATGCTGATGTCACCTTTGATGATGGCAGACGAAAACGACGACGACGCCGATGCCTCGATCCTGGTCGAGTCGCGGCCAAAAACCAAACGACCGCCGCTGTATAAGGTGCTGCTGCTCAACGACGATTACACGCCGATGGAGTTCGTCGTGCATGTGTTGGAGCGGTTTTTTGGCATGAATCACGCCCAGGCCTTCGAAGTGATGCTGACCGTCCACAAAAAAGGTGTGGCCGTGGTGGGAGTGTTCAGCCACGAGATTGCGGAAACAAAGGTGGGTCAGGTGATGGATTTTGCACGTCGCCACCAACATCCGTTGCAATGCACCATGGAAAAAGAAGACTGACCTGTTTTGACCGGGCGTCGTGACGGGCCAGGACGCTAGATGTCCATGCGGCTGACCCTTGCGCTTGACTCCGGGGCTTTGGTGTTGCCCGAGTCCGGCGACATCCTGGTGCTGCATCCCTCATCAGACAGCGACCTGTCCGCTCTTCCGTCTGACCGACTCGTACTGGTGCAGCCGTTCCGGCCCGAGTGGGAAGCCTTTCGCCAGCGTGGCTTTGACGTCCATGCAGACGTCCCGTCCGACCGGCGCTTTGCCGGCGCCATTGTCTTTCTGTCCCGTGCCAAAGCCCTGTCGCGGGCGCTGGTCGCTCAGGCCGTCGCGCTCAGCGACGGGATGGTCCTGGTCGACGGGGCCAAGACCGATGGGATCGAGGCGATGATGAAAGCGGTGCGGGCACGCTGTCCGGTATCGGGTGCGCTGTCCAAGGCACATGGCAAGATCTTCTGGTTTCCGCCCACGCCGGATCTGGCGGACTGGCAGGACCGTCCCATCGAGAGAGACGGTTGGTTCACGTTGCCAGGCGTTTTTTCGGCGGATGCGGTGGATCCTGGCTCGGCACTGCTCGCCGTGCAGTTGCCGGATCGCCTTGGCGGCCATGTGGTCGATCTGGGGGCGGGTTGGGGCTACTTGTCGAAGCGGATTCTGGAGACTGCACAGGTGCATCGTCTGGATCTTGTCGAGGCCGATGACCGGGCGTTGCGATGCGCGCGCCGGAATGTCTCTGATCCGCGGGCGCATTTCCACTGGGCGGATGCCAACCGGTGGCGCCCGGAAACGTCGGTGGATACGGTCGTGACCAACCCGCCCTTTCATACGTCGCGCGCCGCGAACCCCGACGTCGGGCGCGCGTTCATTGCAGCCGCTGCTGCCATGCTGAAGCCATCGGGGCATCTGTATCTGGTGGCCAACCGGCACCTGCCCTACGAAACAATGCTGTGCGAAACCTTTTCGCAAACCCGCGAGATCGGAGGGGACGGTCGCTTCAAGCTTTTCAAAGCAGAGCGCCCCTCTCGCCGCCGCCGCTGAACCCCGCTAGACTGACGCTACGGTCTCACAAGGAGCATCCGATCATGTCCTTTTCCATCTCGGGCAAAACGGCCATCGTGACTGGCGCGGCCAATGGCATTGGCCTGGCCATCGGACGGCTCTTCGTCGAAAAAGGGGCGAACGTCATGTTCGCGGATATGGATGAGAAACGGCTGAAAGATGAATTGGGCAAGGCCGACGAAGCGGAAAACCTGCGCTACTTTGCCGGGGATCTGCGCGAAAGGCTGACCATTGCAAATCTGCTGTCCGCCACGATCGATGCCTTCGATGACGTGGACATCCTGGTGAATGGCGCCCGCCAGGTTGTGCCCTCCGATCCGCTGGATCCCGATGATGACAGTGTCATGGCGCTTTTGAACCAGAACCTGATGCCCTCACTGCGCCTGTCGCAGGTGGTGGCCAATCGGATGATCAAACAAAGCGATCCGGAGGATGAGCGGCCGGCCGGGTCCATCATCAACCTGTCCTCAATCGCCGCGCGGCGCACGCATCCCGATCTGATGGCCTATTCGGTGGCCTCCGCAGCGCTGGATCAAATGACGCGCTCGCTGGGCGTGGCGCTGGCGCCCAGTCGAATCCGCGTCAATGCGGTGGCTTTCGGGTCGGTTATGAGCGCCTCGCTGAAGTCGACCTTGAAGGACAACCGGGAATACCGCCGGGACATCGAGGATCACACGCCGTTGTCGCGCATTGCGGCGCCGACAGAATTGGCTGAGGCTGTGCAGTTTCTGGCCTCCGACGCGGCCGGGTTCATGACAGGGCAGATACTGACGGTGGACGGGGGACGTACACTGCTGGATCCCGTCGCCGCGCCGGCGCATTGACACCAAGATTTTTCGTCCGAAAAATCTCGGGCAAGGATTTGCAACATTGGGGACACGTGACATGCCATCGGACCTTGCCCAAGATTTTTCGGACGAAAAATCTCGCGCTGCACATTGGTTTCGCGAATTGCGCGACAAAATTGTCGTCGAATTTGAGGCGCTTGAGGCGCGTCATGGGCCGGGTGGCGACGCGGACGGGCCCGGGCGCTTCGAGGTCACTCGGACCAAACGCGATGCGCCCGATGGCAGCGACGCCGGCGGCGGGCTGATGAGCGTAATGCGCGGCGGGCGCGTCTTTGAAAAAGTCGGCGTCAACGTTTCTACGGTTTATGGCACTTTGGGGAACCGGGCGCAGGCGGCCATGGCGGCGCGCAAGGGTATTCCCGGCATGGCCGAGGATCCGCGTTTCTGGGCTTCGGGCATCTCTCTTGTGGCGCATATGCAAAATCCGCATGCCCCGGCGGTCCATATGAACACTCGCATGTTCTGGACCCCGCACGCCTGGTGGTTCGGTGGCGGCTCTGACCTCAACCCCTGCCTTGAATATGCCGAGGACACCGCGCATTTCCATGCGCAGCAGCAGGCCCATCTGGATCCGCACGGGCCCGACTACTATCCGCGCCTCAAGGCCTGGGCCGATGAGTATTTCTTCATCCCGCACCGCAACCGCGCGCGCGGGGTGGGCGGCATTTTCCTGGACGATCACAACACAGGGGATTGGGAGGCGGATTTTGCGCTGATCCAGGACATTGGCCGGGCGTTCCTGCCCGCCTTTGTGCCGCTGGTCGACCGGCGCCGCACGCTCTCCTGGAGCGAGGCGGATAAGGAGGCGCAATTGATCCACCGGGGCCTCTATGCCGAATATAACCTTGTCTATGACCGTGGCACAAAGTTTGGGCTGGAAACCGGACATGATGCCAATGCTGTCCTCATGAGCCTGCCGCCGCTGGCGAAATGGGTGTAAGGACCAACACAAGACTGTGAAGGACTTTGTCCCGAGCGCCCCGCCGCAATAGCTCTGAGACGTCGCTGCCAAAGGATCCTGCCAATGACCGATATCTACACACCTCCCGCCGTCTGGACCTGGGACAAAGAGAACGGCGGCAGGTTTGCCTCCACCAACCGTCCGGTGGCCGGGCCGACACATGATAAGGAGCTGCCGGTCGGCACTCATCCTTATCAGCTTTATTCCCTCGCCACACCCAACGGGGTGAAGGTCACCGTTCTTTTCGAAGAGCTTCTTGCATCAGGTGAAAAGGACGCCGAATACGACGCCTGGCTGATCAAGATCGGCGATGGCGATCAGTTCGGCTCGGGCTTCGTTGCGGCCAATCCGAACTCAAAGATACCGGCCCTTGTCGACCGCACTGGTCCCGAGCCCGTCCGAGTGTTTGAGAGCGGCGCAATCCTGCTGCATCTCGCCGAGAAGTTTGACAAGTTCCTGGGCGGGGCCGCGCATCGGCCGGAACTGCTGTCCTGGCTCTTCTGGCAGATGGGCTCTGCGCCTTATCTTGGCGGCGGCTTCGGTCATTTCTATTCCTATGCGCCCGAAAAATTCGAATATCCGATCAACCGCTTTGCGATGGAAACCAAGCGCCAGCTGGACGTTCTGAACCGCGAACTGGCGGAAAAGGAATTCATCGTCAGCAATGAATATTCCATTGCCGATATGGCGATCTGGAGCTGGTATGGTCAGCTTGTGCTTGGTCGTCTCTACAGCTCAGCCGAATTCCTCGATGTCGAAAGCTACACCCACGTGGTGCGGTGGGCTCAGGAGATTGACGCGCGTCCCGCGGTCGAGCGTGGCCGCATGGTGAACCGCACCTTTGGGGATCCGTCGATGCAGCTTCACGAACGCCACAGCGAAGCCGATTTCATTACCCAAACACAGGATCTGATCGCTCCGAAGGAGACTTGAACGACCCTCGGGCGGGCTCTGGTTGGGATTGGGCCAAACGGGCGGTTCGAACTCCGGCTCGGTCTAATGCCGCCAGTCGAAAAACCCCGGCCCGCCCCGTTCCAGAAGCGTCCGGGCGAGGGCCCGGCCCATCTCGGGCCCGTCACTGACCGCGCCGGATGTCGTGTCGAAAATTGCTTCGGACCCGTTGGGGCGCAGAACCTCGCCGCGAAGGTTCAGTTGAGTGCCATCATGTTCGGCCAGCCCGGCAATGGGCGTTTCACACGACCCGTCCAGTTGCGCCAAAAAGGCGCGCTCCGCGGCCAGCCGCTCTCCGGTCGGGGCATCGTGGATGGCTTCGAGCAATGCGGCGGTGGCCCTGTCGTCTTGCCGCCGCTCGATGCCAATCGCGCCCTGCGCGATAGCGGGCAGCATGTCATGCGGCGAAATCGGTGTGGCCGGCACGTTCTCCATGCCCAGCCGGTTGAGTCCCGCCATGGCAAGAAAGGTGCAATGCGCCACACCTTCGGAGAGCTTCTTGAGCCGGGTTTGTACGTTTCCGCGGAATTCGACCACATTCAGATCGGGGCGGCGGTGCAACAGCTGGGCCTTCCGGCGCAAACTGGATGTCCCTACGACCGCGCCCTGCGCCAATCCGGCGATGTCGCGGCCATTGGGTGAGACAAAGGCATCGCGCACGTCTTCCCGGGGCAGATAGGTGTCCAGGATCAGCCCATCCGGCTGCGCCACGGGCATGTCCTTCATGGAGTGCACGGCAATGTCGATTTTGCCAGAGAGAAGATCGGCTTCGATCTCCCGGGTAAAAAGCCCCTTGCCTCCCAGTTCACTGAGCGGGCGATCCTGGACCGCGTCGCCCGTGGTGGTGATCACGACAATTTCGAAGGCCTCCTGCGGCAGAGAAAAGGCATCCGACAGCCGGGTGCGGGTCTCGTAGGCCTGTGCCAGGGCCAGTGGCGACCCGCGCGTGCCGATGCGCAAAGGAGAAGACGGGGAGGGCAAGGATCGTGTCATACGAACTGTTTATTCCTGTCAACTTGGCTTGACAACCGACACGCGTTTGACATCCGTTGGTCATCGCCGGTCACTTGGGCGATCAGGAGGATAAGGTGACAGAACAAAAGACGATCTTGCGCGCGCTGGCCGGGGAGGTGCTTCCCGTTCCACCGGTCTGGATGATGCGCCAGGCCGGGCGCTACCTGCCGGAGTACAAGGCCACGCGGGCCCAGGCGGGGGACTTTCTGTCACTCTGTTACACACCGGATTTGGCGGCAGAAGTGACTTTGCAGCCCATCCGCAGGTATGGCTTTGACGCGGCCATTCTCTTTGCCGACATCCTGTTGCTGCCGCAAGCTCTGGGGTTGGATCTCTGGTTCGTGACCGGGGAGGGGCCACGTCTGTCGACCGTGACGGCTCAACGCGATTTTGATGCGCTGAAACCGGCGGAGGCCATTCACGACACGCTGAACCCGGTTTATGAGACCGTGCGGATCCTGTCGCGCGACTTGCCGAGCGAAACCACGTTGATTGGATTTGCCGGTGCGCCCTGGACGGTGGCCACATACATGATTGCCGGTCGCGGGACGCCGGATCAGGCGCCGGCCCATGCGCTGAAGGACGAAAACCGTCCGTTGTTCGAAGCGCTGATGGAACGGCTGACCGAAGGCACGATTGACTACCTGGCAGCGCAGATCGAGGCCGGGGCGGACGTCGTCAAGATTTTCGACAGTTGGGCGGGATCCCTGAAAGGCGCGGACTTTGATGACTTTGCCGTTGCGCCCTGTCAGCAGATCACCGCCGCGCTGAAGGCCCGCTACCCGGAGATTCCTGTGATTGGTTTCCCGCGCGAAGCCGGTGAGGCCTATGTCGGTTTTGCACGCCGCACCGGGGTGGATTGCGTCGCGCTGGACAATTCAGTGGACGCGCATTGGGCGGCCGAACAGGTGCAGGTGGACGGCTGCGTCCAGGGCAACCTGGCGTCGTCCCACATGGTGACCGGCGGCGCTGAACTGGTGGCGGAGACACGCCGTATCGTCCAGGCCTTTTCCAAGGGGCCGCATATCTTCAACCTTGGCCATGGGATCACCCCGGATGCCGATCCTGCCAACGTCCAGATCATGATTGATACGATTCGCGGCTAGTCGACGGATTGGCAGCCTGACTGGCGTTGGTCTGGGGTATTTGGAAAAAGAAAGAAGCAGGGGAGTGTGCGGTTGCTGAACGTTATGGGCCGGTTTTCCCTCTTGACGCCAGTTCCCGGTTTCCGTAGGCCACCGCTCACTTACGGCGGAGTAGCTCAGGTGGTTAGAGCAGCGGAATCATAATCCGCGTGTCGGGGGTTCAAGTCCCTCCTCCGCTACCAGAATCCAGTAGCTTTGGGTTGGTCGACAGGACAGCAATT
>JBCDEC010000125.1:0-13520 GCA_039179965.1 Pseudomonadota bacterium | reverse complement strand
GCCCGCGAGGGGTTTCAGTCTTCGAAGAACGAGGCGGCCAATTCCTTTGGCGACGACCGGATCTTCATCGAGAAGTTTGTCACCCAGCCGCGCCATATCGAAATCCAGGTGCTGGCCGACAAACACGGCAATTGCATCTATCTCGGCGAGCGCGAATGCTCGATTCAGCGCCGCAATCAGAAGGTCATCGAGGAAGCGCCTTCGCCGTTCCTCGATGCGGCCACGCGAAAGGCCATGGGGGAGCAATCCTGCGCACTGGCCAATGCGGTGGGCTATGCCAGCGCCGGAACCGTCGAGTTTATCGTTGATGGGGAGCGGAATTTCTATTTCCTCGAGATGAACACCCGCCTGCAGGTGGAACACCCGGTGACCGAGTTGATCACCGGCGTCGATCTCGTCGAGCAGATGATCAAGGTCGCCGATGGCGCGCCTTTGGCGCTTGGTCAGGACGATGTCACCCTGACCGGCTGGGCCATGGAGAGTCGGCTCTACGCCGAGGATCCCTATCGCAATTTCCTGCCGTCGATCGGACGGTTGACACGCTATCGCCCCCCGGCGGAGACGCCGGGCTATCAGCCTGGGGTGACGCCGCAGGCGCCGGTCGTTCGCAACGATACGGGCGTGTTCGAAGGCGGTGAGATCTCGATGTTCTATGACCCGATGATCGCCAAGCTTTGCACATGGGGTGCCGACCGGACGACCGCCATTGACGGGATGCGCGGCGCCCTGGATGCCTTCGAAGTCGAAGGCATCGGGCACAATCTGCCATTCCTGGGTGCGGTCATGGCCCATCCACGCTTTGTCTCGGGCGAGATCACCACCGCCTTCATTGCAGAAGAATATCCTGACGGTTTTGCTGGTGTGGATCTGCCAGAGGGCGAACTCAAGCGGGTTGCCGCCGCGGCGGCGGCCATGAACCGGGTGGCCGAGATCCGGCGAACGCGGGTCTCGGGGCGGATGGACAATCATGAACGTCATGTCGGCAGCGATTGGGTGGTGACCGCGCAGGGCGTCTCTTTCGCTGTGTCGATCGACGCCGATCATGACGGGGCCACCATTGGGTTCGACGACGGCACCGCGATGCGTGTCGTCAGCGACTGGACGCCGGGTCAGGCCCTGGCAGAACTCAGCGTGGATGGCGCGCCGCTGATCCTGAAGGTCGATCCGATCACCTCCGGCTTCCGGCTGCGCACCGGCGGAACGGATATGAAAGTTCATATCCGCACGCGGCGGCAGGCGGCACTTGCTGCGCTCATGCCTGAGAAAATGCCGCCCGATACATCGAAACTGCTCCTTTGCCCGATGCCCGGGCTGATCGTGAAGGTCGACGTCGAGGTGGGCCAGGAGGTCCAGGACGGGCAGGCCCTTTGCACGGTGGAGGCGATGAAGATGGAAAACATCCTGCGCGCCGAACGCACGGGCGTGGTGTCCAAGATCAATGCGGCGGCGGGCGACAGCCTCGCCGTCGATGATGTGATCCTGGAATTCGAATGAAGCCGGCGCACGCCCAACACGTGAGCCGCGGCTTGCCAAGGCCGGAGGGGAGAACCTTGCGTCAATGCTTTGCCCCTAGGATCCAACCCGAATCGATTTCATCGAAAGGGTTGGCACGGCATGCGGCGCATGGTCTTGGGTCTTCTTGGCGTCTGCCTGGCGCTTTTGGGCTGTGCGCTCGACAAGGAAGACACGCTCCGGGCCGAGTTGACCCGGTGGCTGGCGCTGGAAGAAACGCTGGAATTCTCGTCGCGCCCATCCTGTACCGCGGCGGTGTTCAAACTGAAGGACCCGGTGATCCGCGGCAACGTGGCCAAGGCAACAACTCTCGACATGGGACTGCGCTACCTGCAGTCCGGACATCAGGTCGCGTTTCTTTTGCCGGACACCTCTCCCAATTCGGTGTCGGAGCAGGTGATGACGGCAGACCTGCACCATGGTCTGGCGATATTGTCCAACGGGATCGGACCCGCGACACGCTGTCTGTCCGACCGCGGAGGGTTGGCGTTTTATGCGGCGATCATGTCGCCCGAGGCGGTGTTGATATTCGATCCGGGCGGCAATGCTCTGACTTTGGTGCATGTGCAGGGCGGGCTGCCGCTGGCTATTTTCCTGCGCGGCACCGTCTGATCTATTCGGATGTGGCGCCTTCGCGATGCCGCTCGGCGCGGCGATCCCGCACCTCTTGTTCGCGCAATGGCGTTTTGTCGATGGTCCGGGTGATTTCGCGTACCGAATACGGAAATGGCTTGCGCAAGACCACCGTGCCATCCTTGGCCACCACCGCTACCTGGAACCCGCGTGGGCGCAGCGACGTGCGGATCGGCCCCTGCGCGTCGGGATCGGTGTCTGTCAGTATGACCACGTCCCGCTCGGCCAGTCGGTCGATTTCTGCCTCCAGCATCGACAATTGCTGCTGGAACCGCGGATCCGCAGGGGTATCGGCAAAGACGACAATCGGCCGGGCCTGCCAGCGAAAACTGTCAAGTTCTATGTCTCCGGCGGTGGTGACACTGCCAAAGGCCAGCGGCTCGGCTGGCTCATCGGCTGCGCAGGCCATGGAGGCGGCGACAGCCGTGGCGAGCGTGAATGCATATAATCGGGTCATAAGGGTTAATATAAACGTCACGCCCCAAGAAGCGACACGCTATGGGGCAGATGTGTATGAAAATTTTACCGTTAAGGTCTTGATCAAAGGTGAGATGCGATGATCGCGGAACACCCTGATTTCCGGCCGGCCTGGGCGGCCCTCACCGCGTGGAGGTGACGCGCCATGGACGTGATCTTGCATATTGGCGCGCATCGGACAGCGACCACCACCTTTCAGCAGTATCTGAAAGAACAGGCGCCGATCCTCACGCCACAAGGCTTTACCTACTGGGGCCCGCACCGGACGCGCTCCGGGCTCTTTCGAGGCCTTTATGCCAGTGGGGCCGAAAATGCCGCGTCCTACCGCCGCGCGGTGGGCCGGGTTCGGATGAACGTGCAACGGTGCCGGGACCGCGGCCGCCGGACGCTGTTTGTCAGCGACGAAAACATGTCGGGCGCAGTGCGCGACAACCTGCGCCGAGAAGCGCTCTATCCAGGGATCGGAACCCGTCTGGCGCAGGTCAATGAAGGATTTGACGGGAAGATCGATCAAGTGATTTTGACGATCCGCAGCCTCGACCTGTATTGGATCTCGGCGCTGGGTTATGCGGTCAGTCGCGGTCATCGCAAGCCGAATGTCGCCTTGCTGGACCGGTTGGTCACCGCGCCCCGGTCCTGGCGGAACGTGATCACGGACGTCGCCTGCGCCGTGCCGTCGGCGCGTGTGCGTGTCCTGCCGTTTGAGACGCTGAATGGACGACCCGATGCAGTGCTGTCAGCCATCCTTGGCGCCCCTGCTGCGCCCGATTCCAAGGACAGATGGCTCAATGCGACACCGAAACTTGCCGAACTGCGCGAGATTTCCGGAAGCGACCGCCTGCCTGACGGGGATGGCAGGTGGAACCCGTTTGATGCCGCACAGTCAAATGCGCTGCGCGAAAAATACCAGGACGACCTCCATTGGTTGAGCGCCGGCGCGGATGGCCTGGCGGAACCGATGGCTTACGAGCCGCACAACAAATCTCATCTCAAGGCGGGGTCAACGCCGCCTCAGACCGACACGACAGAAGGATGTTCCCATGACAGCCAGCAAGGACACATGGCGCCGCCGCGCAGAGAGTGAACTGCGCAATCGCAAGGTCGAGGATCTCACCTGGTCGACGCTGGAAGGCATCGATATCGACCCGATCTACACCGAGGAAGATCTCGCGGATGTAACCCACCTGGGCACATTGCCCGGCGAGGCGCCGTTTTTGCGCGGGGTTAAGGCCACGATGTATGCGGGCCGACCCTGGACGATCCGCCAATATGCCGGTTTCTCGACGGCCGAGGAATCCAACGCCTTTTACCGCAAGGCTCTGGCGGCCGGTCAGCAAGGCGTCTCTGTGGCCTTCGATCTGGCCACGCACCGAGGCTATGACAGTGATCATCCCCGTGTCATGGGCGATGTTGGCAAGGCCGGCGTGGCCATCGACTCGGTTGAGGATATGAAAATCCTCTTTGACGGCATTCCGCTCGACAAGGTGTCAGTCTCGATGACGATGAACGGGGCTGTGATCCCGGTTCTGGCGAACTTTATCGTCGCAGGGGAAGAGCAGGGCCACGATCGTTCTGTGCTCGCGGGCACCATTCAGAACGATATTCTGAAGGAGTTTATGGTCCGCAACACCTACATTTATCCGCCAGAGCCATCGATGCGCCTCATCGCGGATATCATCGAATTTACCTCAAACGAGATGCCCAAGTTCAACTCGATCTCGATCTCCGGCTATCACATGCAGGAGGCCGGGGCGAACCTGGTTCAGGAACTGGCTTTCACATTGGCCGATGGGCGCGAATATGTCCGCGCGGCGCTCGCCAAGGGTATGGATGTCGACAAGTTTGCCGGTCGGTTGTCGTTCTTCTTCTGCATCGGCATGAACTTCTTCATGGAGGCCGCCAAGCTGCGCGCGGCCCGGTTGCTCTGGCACCGGATCATGTCGGAGTTCGAGCCCAAAAACCCGAAATCCATGATGCTGCGCACGCATTGCCAGACTTCCGGCGTCTCGCTGCAAGAGCAGGATCCCTACAACAACGTGGTGCGCACGGCCTATGAGGCGATGGCGGCGGTTCTGGGCGGCACCCAGTCGCTGCACACCAACTCTTTCGACGAGGCAATTGCGTTGCCCACCGAGTTCTCTTCGAGGATTGCGCGAAACACCCAATTGATTTTGCAGGAAGAAACCGGGGTCACCAATGTCGTCGATCCTCTCGCGGGGTCCTATTATGTGGAGAAGCTGACGTCGGATCTGGTCGATGCCGCCTGGGCATTGATCGAGGAGGTCGAAGAAATGGGCGGCATGACCAAGGCCGTGGCCTCCGGCATGCCCAAGCTCAGGATCGAAGAAGCTGCGGCGCAACGTCAGGCGCTGATTGACCGGGGCGAGGATGTGATCGTCGGCGTCAACAAGTATCGCAAGGACAAGGAAGATCCGATCGACATTCTGGATGTGGACAATGTCGCGGTGCGCGCGTCGCAGGTCGACCGGCTAGAGACGATGCGCGCCAGCCGGGATGAGACCGCGTGCCAGGCGGCGCTGAGCGAAGTGCAGCGCCGGGCGCGTGAAGGTGGCAATCTGCTTGAGGCCGCGGTTGAGGCCGCGCGTGCACGCGCCTCTGTGGGAGAGATCAGCATGGCAATGGAAAATGAATTTGGCCGCCATCGCGCCGAGGTCAAAACGCTCGCCGGCGTGTATGGCGCGGCCTACGAAGGCGACGAAGGCTTTGCGGCCATTCAGAAATCCGTGGAGACCTTTGCAGAAGAGGAAGGTCGCCGGCCCCGGATGCTGGTGGTCAAAATGGGTCAGGACGGGCATGATCGCGGGGCCAAGGTGATTGCGACTGCCTTTGCCGATATTGGGTTCGACGTGGATGTCGGACCTCTGTTCCAGACCCCGGATGAAGCCGCGCAGGATGCCATCGACAATGATGTCCATGTGATCGGGATTTCATCGCAGGCGGCCGGGCACAAGACTCTGGCTCCGCAACTTGTGGAGGCGCTGAAAACCCAGGACGCCGAGGACATCATCGTGATCTGCGGCGGCGTGATCCCGCAACAGGACTACGAGTTCCTCTTCCAGGCCGGGGTCAAGGCGATTTTCGGGCCGGGGACCAACATTCCCGAGGCCGCCCAGGACATTCTGAACCTGATCCGCGCGGCCCGCGCGTCGTGATCCGAAAGGACAAACCTTGATGGAACTCGATCATTTGGTTGTATCCGGCACGACGCTTGGTCCGGCGTCGGACTGGGTGGCGCAGACGCTGGGCGTGACCATGCAGCCGGGCGGCGAACATCCTGATTTCGCAACGCATAATACGCTGCTGGGGCTTGAGGACGGTCTCTATCTGGAAGTCATTTCGGGAAACCCGGAGGCGCCCTATCCGGGGCGCCCGAAAATGTATGATCTCGATCACTTTTCCGGCCCGCCGCGCCTGACGAACTGGGCCTGCCGCACCGATGACATGGCGGCGAGCCTGTCCCGGCTGCCAAGCGGCACCGGAGAGGTGATGGCTGTCTCACGCGGGGACCTGCGCTGGCAAATGGCCGTGCCGGTCTCCGGACAATTGCCCTATGACAATTATGCCCCCGCGCTTTTGCATTGGGAGGGCGATTTGCATCCGATCCAGCGGCTCAAACCGTCCGGGTGCCGATTGATCTCACTCACCGTTTGTCATCCTGAGGCCGCTGCGCTGGAAGCCTCGGTTGCGGACTTGATGCACGATCCGCGGATTGTGTTTGAGACCGGGCCTGCGGGGCTGTCGGCGCAGTTTGAAACGCCCAAGGGGCCCGTGACCCTGGCATGATCCTGCGACCGGCGCGCGCGACGGATGCGGCAGGCATTGCACGGATTGCCAATGGGATCATCGCTGACACGCTGGTGACGTTTACCACCCGGCTGCGCGAACCGGACGAGATTGCGCGAGAAATTGCGGCGCGGCTGCCAGCCTATGTGATCGCCGAGGCCGATGGCGAGGTCGCCGGATATGCCAGCTATGGGCCGTTCCGCTCTGGTCCGGGCTATGGGGCCACCTGTGAATGGACGATCCACCTGGCGGATCCGTTCCAAGAACGGGGTCTGGGGCGGCAACTGGGGCAGAACCTGATGGAGATTGCGCGATCTCAGGGCGTGCATGTCATTGTCGGCGGCATCAGCAGCGCCAATTCCGCTGGGATTGCCTTTCACGCCGCCCTCGGATTTTCCGAGGTCGGCCGGCTGCCCGAGGTCGGCCGCAAGAACGGCGAATGGCTGGATCTCATTCTGATGCAAAAAATCCTGCCGCCGCGCTGACATGGCAGATGCGAGGCGATAGGCTCCGCGATATGTCCATCTGGTCCCGCATCACTGCCGCTCTTGCAGCGCTGACGCACGGCGAGGGGCTGGCCGAGGTCTTTGACCAGTTGACCAGCCCGCCGGAACGCAGCGTGGCCTTTACCATCGCTGTGATTGCCCTTGGTGCGAAGATGGCAAAGGCCGATGGCAAGGTGACACGGGATGAAGTGACCGCGTTTCGCGAAGTGTTTCAGATTGCCCGGTCGGATGAAGAAAATGCGGCCCGGGTCTTTAACCTCGCGCGGACCGATGTCGCGGGGTATGAGGTTTACGCTTCGCGGATCCACGCGATGTTTCAGGACGATCCGACGACGCTGTGGGATCTGATGGAGGGGCTCTTTCACATCGCTGTGGCGGACGGCCAATATCACCCCGGCGAAGCGGCGTTTCTGGAAGATGTCGCCCAGATTTTCGGCCTTCCCCGGCATGAGTTCCGTGCTATGCGCGCGCGCTACGTCCCGGATGCCGCGCCCGATCCCTATACGGTTCTGGGGGTCACGCCGGACATGGCCGTCGGGGAGATTCGTCAGGTCTGGCGGCGGTTGGTTCGCGAAACGCATCCCGACGCGATGCTGGCGCGCGGGCTTCCGGAAGAAGCCATAAAACTCGCGGAAAAGCGTCTGATCGCCATTAACCGCGCATGGGAAGAAATCAACAGCGGCGAAGCGCCGGCCTGAGCGGTCGAGCCTTTTCCGATCCGGGCTATGCGCGTAAACTTGCGCCATGCGCTGCCCCGTTTTCCGTTTTGCCATTCCCGTGATGTTCTGTCTGGCCACGCCTGTTGGGGCGCAGACCGATTGGTCTTCTGATCTCTTTGACCGTGCCCCGGGTGGGCTGGAAGGCCTTTTGGATGAACTGCTCGACGGAATGGACGAGGCGTTGGGCACGCTTGAGTACTGGGCCGAAACCTTCGGTCCTTCGTTTCAGAGCTTTCTGACAGAGATGGGCCCCGGCCTTGCAGACCTGATGGACGAGGTCGAGGACTGGGCAGCCTATGAAACCCCGGAACTGCTGCCGAACGGCGATATCATTATTCGCAAGAAACCTGACATCCTGCCTCAACCGGGCGACCCGGAAGGCGACCCGCCCGGCCGGGAAGATCAGCCCGCAGAAGCCATCGACATCTGACTACACGACCCGGACCGCCGTCGTGGCGTTCAGCGAACTGGCGAGCGATTGGAAACGGGCCTCGGTGACTTCGCCGTAGAGCAGCTTCCCGTCCGGCGTAAGATCCAAACCGAGGACTTTCTTGCGCGGCTGCCAGATCAGCTTGGCTGTGTGCGTGCCGTCCTTCAGCCAGAGCATGGCGCCAAAGCGCATGGCCTTGCCAAGGACCTCGGCCTGATCAACCTGCTTGGGCGTCAGCAGCGAAAAGAGCTTTTCGACCCGCGAGCCGGATCGTTTGTTGGTGTAGCGATGCAGCAGGGCCAGAGCGAGGAACACGCGCTCAGCATGGTCAAGCCCGCCGAGATTCGCCCGGGTGGCATAGTCAAAGCAGGTCTCGGCGCGATAATCCGGATGGGCCCGCCAACTGACGTCGTGCAATAGACAGGCCGCCTTGATCAGACGCAGCCGCTGTGGCGAGACATCCGTGAACAAGGGCAGCACAAAACGGAAGAGAGTGCGCCCATATCCGGGGCTGCGCGCATCCTTGGTTTCGGCAAACTGGCATGCCTCGATGAGCGGATCCCGGTCGCGGACCTTGGGCGGCATTTGCTCGTAAAGCAGCCCTTCGCGAATGCCGTAGCTCGAAATCGCGACGTCCGTCGGGCGGAATGTGCGCACCAGACGGGTCAGCACATCGGTGGCATAGGGAATCAGGTCCATGCGACTGCCCGACACTTTCGCGGCGCTGCGCACCACGTTCGGATCGTTCTGCTGGATGAAGCTTGCCGTCTTGATCACGTCCGAAGGCGCCATTTTGTATTCGTGAAGGACCCGAAGCGGATAGCCGCGCAGGGCCATATCGATCTTGGCAATCGCCCGCCAGGAACCTCCGACGAGATACAAGCGTTTGCGTTCCTGCCCGAAGGTTGCATGCATATCGGCGACAACTTGTTTGATATGGGCCTGCCGCCCGCGCCGCCCGCCCGCAATGGTCTGAAGCTTCAATGGCCCGAGGTTGGAGGTCATCGTGTGGCGGACCTCGCCGGCGTCCAGCGTTGCCAGCTCCATGGATGACCCGCCAATATCGCAGACCAGTCCGGTGGCATCCGGCCAGCCCAACAGGACCCCCTGCGCGGACAGGCGGGCCTCTTCCTCGCCCGGGATGACGTGTATGTCGAGGCCGGTCGTTTCCAGGATCTCTTTGCAAAACGCCGGTCCGTCTTCGGCATCCCGCACGGCCGCGGTCGCAACCGCCGTCAGCGGCGGCACGCCCATCTGAGTTGCCAGCATCTGGAACCGGGCAATGGCGCGGTGCGCGCGCAGGCGGCCTTCGGGGTTGAGGCGGCCGGTTTCAGCCATCCCCGCGCCCAGTCCGCACATCACTTTTTCATTGAAAAAATAGGCCGGAGATCGGGCTGCGCCGTCGAAGACAACCAACCGCACCGAGTTCGACCCGACGTCTACCACTCCAACGCGCGACAACGACTGCGCGCATGGATCATCAAACAAAGGTCGTCCAAACGGTTCCCATTCGCCCATGGCCGGGTCCACCTGCAAGTTCATGGTGACCTATATGCATTGTTGTATTTCGACGCTGAAGCTGCACCAAATGTTGTGTTGGGTCAATGGTGGTGGTCGCGTCTAGTCTTTGGCGTGAGTCAGACTTGGAACATCCTTCGCGCCGGCAGACCCGCGTCCGGACAAAGACGGGTTTTCCATGAAAAACCGGTGACAGTTGAAGGCGAAGTCACCGTCGGCAAATTCCGCCCGGACATGGCCGCCGTCGGGCTGCATGATCCAGCTCTGCGCGACATCCGCCAGATTGGCCGCCATGATTTGACTGACGATCTGGGCTTTGACCGTGTCGTTGTGAATCTCCACCAGGGTCTCCACCCGCCGGTTGAGGTTTCGCCCCATCCAGTCCGCCGACGAAATCCAGACCCGCGCCTGTTTCGATGGCAAGCCGCCGCCATTGCCGTAGCAGACGATCCGGGAGTGTTCGAGGAAACGTCCAACGATGGATTTCACCCGAATGTTGTCTGACAACCCCTTGATTCCAGGACGCAGCCCGCAGATGCCCCGGATGACGAGGTCAATCTTAACGCCGCCCTGAGAACCGCGGTAAAGGGCATCGATCACCTCGGGATCGATCAGCGAATTCATCTTGGCCCAGATCTGCGCCGGATGACCTGCCCTGGCATGGGCAATCTCTGCGTCGATCCCCGCAATCAGGGTCTTCTTGAGGGATGATGGCGAGATGGCAAGATTCTCCAAACGCTCAGGGAAGGCATAACCGGACAGGTAGTTGAAGACTTTGGTGGCATCGCGCCCTAGTGCGGCGTCGCAGGTGAAAAAGCTCAGATCGGTGTAAATACGAGCCGTCGTGGGGTGGTAGTTTCCAGTGCCGTAGTGCGTGTAAGTGACCAGCTGGTCGCCTTCGCGCCGCACCACAGTCGAGATTTTTGCGTGGGTTTTCATATCGATAAACCCGTACACCACATGAGCGCCGGCACGCTCCAGCCGCCGGGACTGACGAATGTTGGCGGCCTCGTCGAACCTTGCCTTCAATTCGACCAGTGCTGTGACCGACTTGCCGTCTTCGGCCGCTTCGCACAGGGCGGCCACGATGGGGCTGTCCCGTGAGGTTCGATAAAGCGTCTGTTTGATTGCCAGAACATTCGGGTCGTTGGCGGCCTGGTTTAGGAATCGCACGACCATATCGAAGGTCTCGTAGGGGTGATGCAGCAACATATCCTTGCGTCGGATCGCGGCAAACATGTCTCCGTCGTGATCCTGCACGCGTTCGGGCACACGGGGTGTAAACGGTGGCCAGAGCAGATCAGATCGCGCGTCAATGACCAACTCGGACAGGTCTGCTATGCCGATTAGGCCTTCGATCTCAATGACTTCGCCCGGGCCGACGTGAAGCTCTTGCATCACGACGTCCTTGAGCGCCTCGGGCGCTCCGGCCGTAAGTGTAAGGCGGACAACCTCGCCGCGGCGCCGGCGTTTGAGCGCCACTTCGAACTCCCGCACCAGATCTTCGGCTTCTTCCTCCACTTCGAGGTCGCTGTCGCGAAGCACGCGAAACGAGAAGTGTGCATTCACGCGATAGCCGGGGAACAGGCGATCAATAAAGACCAGAAGCACTTCCTCAAGCGGCAGGAATCGATGCGCACCGGGCGGCGCAGGCAAGGAAACGAACCGGTCGATTTGTTGAGGAATCGGCAGCAGGGCCTGAAGACTGCGCTTGTCCCGGGTCCGCTCAAGCTGAAGGGCCAGCGAATAGCCGGTGTTGGGGATAAACGGGAAAGGGTGCGCGGGATCGATGGCCAGCGGGGAGAGAACCGGAAAGACCTGGTTCAGAAACACACCTTCGAGGTGGGCAATGTCACCCTGATCCAGCGCATGACGATCGAGAATGGAGATCCGTTCCGCCTCCATCAAGGTTTTGAGACCCGACAGAACAGTCTGTTGGCGGTGCATCAGCTTGCGGGCGTCTTCGTCAACCAGCACCAATTGCTCAGCCGGTGTGAGCCCGTCCTGACCGGGCGAAACATTTCCTTCATGCCACAACTCGCGCAGACCCGCGACGCGAACCGTAAAGAATTCATCGAGATTGTTGGCGGATATGGACAGAAACCGCAGGCGTTCAAGCAACGGAACCCGGGGGTTTTCAGCCTCTTCAAGGACCCGCCAGTTGAAGGCCAGCCAGCTCAACTCGCGATTGAAAAACCGCCCGGGTCCGGACAGATCCAGATCAGTGGTTTCCTGCGCCGCAGGCAAAGGGGAATTGAGAAAATCGGCGACGGACATCCGGGGTCTCTTGTGAGGGAAGGGCCTCGTGATTACAGCGTTTTCGCGCCGCTGCCAAGGACATCTGCCGCCAAGACCCGGGTGACCTCGCGGCGCGCCGCCAGCGCCGCCGTATCGATTTGCTCGACGATCTCGGCAGCGGCACTGAACGACCGTTCCATATGACGAAGCACGTAGGGTATCACGTCGGGGCGCGGTGTCAGTTGACGGTCGCTGAAGAGCTTGACCAACACGGCGGCGAGCAGCGTGTCATCGGGGGCATGCAATTCCGCATGCGCCGCTGCTGCGACGCGGCTTTTGAGATCAGGCAAGGCAATGTCCCAGAAGGCAGGGGCAGGACGTCCGGTCAGCAGCAACGCATGCCCGGATTGAGCCAGCAGATTATGCAGGTGAAAAAGGGAGCGCTCGCGCTCTTCATCGCCCGCGATCTCGGGGATGTCTTCCACCGCCACCGGACCGGCGGACAACTCGGGCACAGTGGCGTCGCTCAGGGACGAGGCCTTGCACAGACGCGCGCCGTACTCGCCGGCCCAGACATGCGCCAGGTGGGTCTTGCCCGAACCGCCGGGCCCGGTGATGGCAAGTTTGCGATCCGGCAGAGTTTCGGTGCGGTCGATCAGATCGACGGCCAGCGCATTGGCGGGCGAGAGGTAAAAGTCATCTCGTCCCAGAGCAGGACGCGCGGCAAGGTCAAAGCTGAGCTGACGTGGCAGATCACTCATGACTTTCTTCTGTAAGCCCTTGGTAAAGCTTGCTTTGCATGTAGCGCTCAACCACGTAGCGCACCAATACGCCAATCGCGGCGGCGACCGGCACCGCAACCAGCAGCCCGATGAACCCGAAGATCGCGCCAAAGACCGAGAGCGCGAGCAGCAGCCATACCGGATGCAATCCGATCGAGTTGCCCACCAGGTTCGGCGTGATGAAGTTGCCTTCGACGAACTGGCCAACCTGAAAAATGACGGCCACGATGACGATCATGTACCACTCACCCCAGAACTGAAACAGAGCAAGCCCAATGGCGAGCGCGCCGCCGATCAGGGCGCCAAGGTAAGGGATGAAGGTCAGCGCGCCGGCGATGAAACCCACCACCAGGCCAAAATCGAGGCCCACGATCATCAGGGCAACCGCGTAATAGG
This sequence comes from Pseudomonadota bacterium, assembly GCA_039179965.1. GTDB lineage: Bacteria > Pseudomonadota > Alphaproteobacteria > Rhodobacterales > Rhodobacteraceae > Marinibacterium. The sequence continues at coordinate 505 of JBCDEC010000125.1, read as the reverse complement.
TTCCAAGAATCCCGCAGACCGACACCATACCGCGGACAAAACCTGCCATGGTCTTGTCGATTTCGGCCGCCAGTCTGCGGATCGTGGGCGCGTGGTCGCGCGGGAGCAGATCGTCCATCCGCGCCAGCATATTGTCCCAGTCGAGCAACATATACACCGCCACGACCGGCGCGATCACCATGAGGACAATGACGTTGATCACCGACAGCGCTGAACTCAGCGCCGTATCGACAAGCTCCAGAGCCCGGCTCTGCGCGGCCTGTCCGATCGTGGCCAGCGTTTGACGCAGCTGCGAATCCTCATTGGCGATCGTCGGGAACTGCTTGATCAGAAAGGTCTGCAGGTCAGAGAAAAGCTGCGGCACGAGGTTGGCCAGATCCACCGCCTGACGGATCAACGCGGGCAGGAGCGCAACAGCAATGACCGCTTGGAATCCTGGGGGCTGTCACGCGGCGCCGCCACCGGTGTGATCACAATTGTTGCAGTGGCAGTCTTTGCGGTCATT
>JBCDEC010000124.1:0-13618 GCA_039179965.1 Pseudomonadota bacterium | reverse complement strand
TGGACTACATCAAGTCCTTCAATTTCCTCAATTATGACGGCGGCCAGTTCTCCACCTCGCGGGGGCGCGGCGTGTTCATGGATCAGGCTTTGGAGATCCTGCCAGCGGACTACTGGCGCTGGTGGCTCTTGAGCCATGCGCCGGAGAACTCGGACAGCGAATTCACCTGGGAGGGCTTTCAGGTCGGTGTGAACAAGGATCTGGCCGATGTTCTGGGCAATTTCGTCAGCCGGGTGACCAAATTCTGCCGGTCCAAATTCGGTGAAGCCGTCCCCGAAGGCGGCAGCTTTGGCGCCCAGGAAGAGGCGCTCATCGCCGATCTCACGGCCCGGATCCGCGCCTACGAAGGGCATATGGATGCGATCGAAGTGCGCAAGGCGGCAACCGAATTGCGCGCGATCTGGGTGGCGGGGAACGAATACCTGCAATCGGCCGCGCCCTGGAGCGTGTTCAAGGAAGATCCAGAGCAGGCCGCAGCACAGATCCGGCTGGCCCTGAACCTGATCCGGCTCTATGCCGTGCTGTCGGCCCCGTTCATCCCGGAAAGCGCCGCCAAGATGTTGGCCGCGCTTCAGACCAGTGATGACGGCTGGCCCGAAGATGTCCCGGCCGCGCTGTCCACTCTGGGGGCCGGTCATCCCTTTGGCGTTCCCGATGTTCTCTTTGCCAAGATCACCGATGCAGAGCGCGAAGACTGGCAGGCGCGTTTTGCGGGTCAGCGCACCTGAGATCGCTGCGCTGGCGGACCAGCCGGCGCGCGGCTCTGGATCAGATCCCCGGGGGGTATCACAGGATCCCGCATCGCGACACGGTTCACGGTTGGCAAACCGGAGCGCGGCCTTGTCCCGACACCCGCAGGTCGCGTCAAAACCCGCAAAGATAGTGTCGGTCGGGACAGGTCTGGATCATGCCCCGGCGCGTGTGACCGCGCGTCTGGTGCGCACCGACGTGTCCTGGACATTCTTCTGTCTGCGCGCGGGGGTCCACCACCTCGTGGCCCGGCTGCAAAGACCCATTGGCGGTCCGCATCGGTCTTGGCGCCGGAGGGATCGTTGCCGGCGTGATCGGAGAGCGCAGATTTGCCTACGATCTGCGCGGGGACGCGGTGAACCTGGCCGCCCGGCTTGAAGCCCCGAGTGCGCCCGGCCAGATCCAGATGCCTTCGCCGCCACCCTGCCGCCCGCCTTCGCGGTGTCACCGCGCGGTGAGGTCGAATCAAGAGGCCCTGGTTTGACCGAGACATGTTCCCTGATGGGCCGGACACAGCCGGAGATGGCCACGCCCCCGGCGACCGCCGCTCAGGTTGCCAGTCGGGCAAGAGCCGCATCAACGGCCGTGCGGGCGATGCCATCCATAAGACGGCGATCGCGCGCGACGGACGCCAGGATCATCCCGCCTTCCAGCGCAGCGACAAGAGCCGCGGCCGCATCGGCATGGCGCAGACCGCTGTGCGTTTCAAAGAGATCTTCCAGCCAGGTCCGGTTCATCTCGAAAAACGCCCGGGTGGTCTGGTTGACACTCTCGGGCAACCCATTGGCTTCTGCCCCCATGATCGCGCAGAGGCAGATCGCTTCTTCCACCACAAGTGCGCTGGTGTAGAGCGCGGCAAATCCATCAAGCGCAGACTTGGGCGTGCTTTGGTCTATCCCATCCAGCTTGCCGCGAAAGGATTGGGTGTAGCGATCGATCAGAGCCGCACCGAGATCAGATTTGGTGGGAAAATGGTAGTGCACACTGGCGCTCTTGATCCCGACATCCTGAGCGAGATCGCGAAAACTCATCTCTGCGAAACCCGCCTTGCGGACCCGACGCTCTGCCGCCTGCAGAATTTTTTCTTTCATCGTCAGCTGCATATCGCACCTCAACCTACCATCTGATAGATAGAGGTTGACGTTGAGATCGGCAAGCCCTACTTCTCTGCCTACCTACTGATAGGCAAGCCCAGGCAGCACGGCCACGCTAAAGGCGCCTGCCCCATTGCGATAGTTTGCGCTAGACCGGGTCACGATGAGACGGAGGACGAGACGATGAACATCAACGCTGATTTCGCGACGCGCGCAGCGGTGCATGCCGATGAGGCGCCCTGGGTCGCCTCGCCCATGAAAGGCGTCGACCGGCGCATGCTGGATCGGATGGGTGACGAGGTGGCGCGCGCAACGTCCATCGTCCGCTATGCGCCGGGCAGCGCATTTTCCGCCCATACCCATACTGGCGGCGAAGAATATCTGGTGCTCGACGGCGTGTTTCAGGATGAACACGGGGATTTCCCTGTCGGCACCTACGTCCGCAACCCGCCAACATCATCGCATACACCCAGTTCTGCGCCGGGCGCGACAATCTTTGTAAAGCTCTGGCAGTTCGATATGGAAGACCGGCGGCAGGTCACGATTGACACCTTCGGCGAGACACCTCGGCCCGTGGCGGAAGGTCTCTCTGAAATACCGCTTTTTGAGGACAGCCGCGAACGGGTCCGGATCGAGGTCTGGGCACCATCCGCCGAGATCACACAGCAGCATAAGGGCTTTGAAGCCCTGGTTCTGTCAGGCAGCTTTACCGAGGGCGGTGAAACCTTCGGGCCGAACTCCTGGCTGCGCTTGCCGGTTGGAACGCCGCTCAAGGCTGTGGCCGGGTCTGAAGGCGCTCGGCTTTGGGTCAAGTCGGATCATCTGGACGAACCGCAGACGCCGCCAAACCCATAAGCCGGTAGGCGGAACCAAACCCGAACACCCCTACCCAGCGGCGCGAGCGCAAGGATCAAGGCCCGGACCGGACGAGGAGACCGTCATGCAAACAGACGTACTGATCGCGGGCGGCGGGCTCTCCGGCCTCGCGCTGGCCGATCAACTGGCCCGGTCGGGACGCGACTTTGTGCTCGTAGAAGCCCAAGGTCGTCTCGGCGGGCGCATTCTGTCGCTGCCTCTTGCGGGCTCTCGTTTTGATCTGGGCCCGGCCTGGTTCTGGCCCGGACAGCCAAGAATGGCCGCATTGGCGCGACGCTTTGAATTGCCCGTCTTTGCCCAATACACCAGCGGAGACGTTGTCTTTCAGGACCGCTCCGGCGCCGTGCAGCGCATGCAAGGCGGCGGTGCGGCGCAGCAGGACGCCTATCGGATCGATGGCGGCATGCAGAGCCTGACGGACGCCCTGACCGCGACCCTGGACCCGAACCGGTTGCGTTTGGGCCAGCCGTTGCGGGCGCTGCACCGGAACGCCCATGCGATCGACGCACATCTGGACAGCGGACAGGTTATCGAGGCCCGGCATGTTGTTCTGGCCATCCCGCCGCGTGTTGTGGCGACGCAGGTTGAATTCACGCCTGCTCTTGCGCCGGATCAAACCGCCAGCCTGCGCGCCATGCCGACCTGGATGGCCGGTCAGGCCAAGATCATCGCAGTCTTCGATCACCCTTATTGGCGGCAAGCCGGTCTCTCTGGTGATGCGTTTAGCCATCGTGGCCCGATGGTGGAAATCCATGACGCCTCACCGCGCAGCGGAGGACCCTACGCGCTCTTTGGCTTTGTAGGTGTCCCCGCGCAGACACGACAGACACAGGCCGCCGCGCTCTTGCCCGCTGCGCTGGAGCAATTGACGACGCTCTTTGGACCGGAACTTGGTCAGCCGCTGGATCTTCGGATGCAGGATTGGGCCGGCCTGCCCGCGATTGCGACGCCGGACGATGCCCAAATGATGCAAACCCATCCGCGTTACGGTCTGTCCGCGAACCTGACAGACCTTTGGGATGGCCATGTGCGCCTGGCTTCCACCGAGACGGCGGAGGACTTTGGCGGCTACCTCGAAGGTGCGCTGACTGCGGCCGACACCACCGCTCAGGCCTTGTCCCATTCGGCCGCGTCAGCCGCGTGAGCACCAGCGCTGCTCACGTTGCGACGACACCGGGTTAGCGGTCGGCCAGATACCTGACGCGTTCCATCAGGTCGATGCCGAACTGATCGAACAGATGGATCATGTCCACGAAGACCCAGTTTTCCGTGAACTGACCATTTTCGTGGCGCCAGAAGTCAATGCCGTTCACGCCGGCGCGCCGACCGGTGGGCGCATGGCCGAGATAGGGGCCGGTGTGGGTCAGATAGACGCCGGGCAGGCTTGAGCCCGCCACGAAGTCCCCCTCGGCGATGAGGTTGTCCAGATCGCCAACTTTGCGGTCAGGATAGGCGACAAGCCAGGGGCTCTGGTGGAATTCTTCGAACTCTTGCAGGGACAGGCAGGCGCCAATGCCACCGGGGCCATACCACTTCAGGTTGGGATGGAAGTAATCGGCCATCTTCATCGACTTGAGGTTCGTTTCGTCAAAGGCGTTGAGCGCCCCGAAAATGAACTGCCGGCCATAGGCGAGCATATCCGCCGCGTCGCCCTGATCTTCCCACAACTCACCGCTGACGCTGGTGGGCGCCGGGTAGACAGAGGGCGCGCCCCGCGCGGGCGGCAGCGGCGATAGGCCCAATTGTTCCAACCAGTCGATCTGGTCGATGAGGATCTGAATGCGCGTGATCTGGCCGCTCTCGTCGAATTCGAGAAATTCACCCCAGCGCAGGCGCAGCGATCTGTTGCGCGCAGGTATGCCCCAGAGATCCTCGGCTTGCGTGCCAACCAGATAGCCCGTAGCGCCGACCCAGTGTGCACCGTCTGCGCCACCATCGGCCTTCCCTTCCGAGATCCCGCCCATTGCGATGTGAACCTGCCGGGTCAGATCCGGGAATGCCTTACGCAAGGGCAGCAGGTATTGCGACACAAACGCATCGGGCCCGGTGGTATCGTCGAGCGGGGCAAAGCCCTGCCAGCGCACATCGGGGTGCATCGGCCCCACGACCGACGCCAGGTCGCCAAGCGGCGCGGTGTCACAGGCCTGCCACCAGGCCCGCGCCAGAGCCTTGTTGCGCTGATTGATCTCACTCATCTCGAACGTCCCTTTTGCGTCCTGCGTTGCGCTTTCATCCAACAGACCCGCAGGCCTGACGAGGGGTATTCTGCGCCGCGGTCACAAATGCCGCAGCACCGCTTTCCGGCCGCAGCCCTGACGTCTCAGCCAGGCGTCTTTGCCGCAGAGGGTTTGAGGCGCAGAACCAAAGGAAAGGTGGCCAGAAGCAGAACCGCAGACAGCAAAAACGGTGCGCCCGGAATGTAAGGCCCTTCCGCGTCCACGAAATGCTCGAAGACGGCCGTCATCACGAGCGGCGAGGCCACCGCCGCCACGGACGACAGCGAAGCGATAACCCCTTGAATCAGACCCTGCTGATCCTCCTCGCCGAGATTGGCGGCAAAGGCGGTCATCACCGGCGGCGCCATATCCGACAGTGCCGAGACCGGGATGAACACCATCACAGCCCAGACCGCCCCGGCCGTGCCGAAGCCGACAAAGCCAATGACGGCGGAGGTCATCCCGATGAGCAAGGTGCGGTAGTCCCCCAGACGTTTGGTCATCTGCGGCAGAATTCCAGCCTGCACCACGGCGATCATGACCCCATAGGCGGACAGCGACAGCCCGATTGTAAACGTATCCCACCCAAAGACCTCCCGGCCCCAGAACGCCCAGAGCGTCGGGTAGACCAGATTGGCGAATTCAAACACGAAGATGCAGATCAGCGGGATCGCCAGCCCGGGAAGCACAAAGGCGCGCGCGATTGTTGCAAACGGGTTGAGATCGCGCTTGCCGAACGGTCGACGGCTTTCGGGTTTGAGCGACTCCGGCAGGATGAAAAGACCGAAGGCCACGTTGACGGCTGACAACCCGGCCGCAATCCAGAACGGCGCCGTGATATGCAGCCCCGCCGCCAGCCCGCCCAGCGCGGGGCCCAGCACGAACCCGATCCCAAAGGCCGCGCCGATCATGCCAAAGCGCGCGGCCCGGTCTTCGGGCGCCGAAATGTCGGCGATATAGGCCGTCGCGGTGATGTAGGTGGCCCCGGCCATGCCCGCCAGAATGCGGCCGACAAGAAGCAGCCAATAGGTCTCGGCCAGCGCCATGATGACATAGTCGATGGTCAGCGTGGTCAATGCCGCGATCAGCACCGGGCGGCGCCCGTAGGCATCCGAGAGGCTGCCGACGATGGGCCCGAAGAGAAACATCGCCGCCGCGTAGGCAGACATCATGATGCCGCCCCAAAGCGCACCTTGCGCCGTGCTGCCCGCGCCGACCCGGGTCATGAGATCCGGCATGATGGGAAAGACGATGCCTATGCCAATGGCATCGATCGCCAGCGTTGCAAGGATGAAGAGAAACGGACCGTTGCGCGTCATCCGGTCATGCCGCACCCGGCGCAGGCCAGGTCACCGGATCGAGCCGGAACAATTGCGACAGTTGGTCGTACACCTCTGGCGCGGAGGTCTTCAACGCCCGCGGCCGTTCGAAAAAGACTTCGACAGACACGGCAAAGAACTCTTCATGTCCTTCAGCGCCATAGGGGTCGATGACCGTCGGCCGTCCGTGTTCAACATCGCTGACATGATGCGCGAATGCCGCGAGAAACACCCGCTCCCAATCCGCAAAACTCTGATCCTTGCCCAGAAGCGGAACGCCGTTTGCGCGCCCGGACATGTCGTCGATCTGATGCGCGAACTCGTGCAACACGACGTTGTGCCCATCGTGATCGTTCAGCGCGCCCTGGTTGCTATGCGCCCAAGACAGCACCACGGGGCCGCGGTTCCAGCTTTCACCCAGTCGCACAACCTCCTTTTCCGTCACAACAAATCCGGATTGCTGGGCCTGGCGTGATTTGAAGGCGCTCGGGTAAAGCAGAATGGTCGTGAGGTTGTCATACCAAAGGTCGGTGTTGACGATCAGCAAACAGGCCTGGGCTGCGATCGACAGCTTCATCTCTTCGGTCACCTCCAGGCCGGCATTGCCATGAAAGGTGACCTGATCGAGCAACAAGTTCATCTTGCCTTCCAGACGGTCCCGCAGGTCTGGCGGCAATCGGCGCACCAGTGGCACAAGGCGGGCCACCGTCTCCCGCTGCGGCTGGCTCAGCGGTGTGGACAGCAGATCACGGCGTGTCTGTCGCTTGTGCCAGATCCGCAAAAAAAGAACGCCCGCTAGGGCCAGTAGTAGGACAATGACGATGGACATGCCGCACCGATATACCGATTGCGCGCGACATGGAAATCAAATGCTCAACGCGCGGATGTCGATGTGTCGACTACCCCCAGGGGCCAGTGTTCAAACGGCTGTCACGAGCCTCTGCGCGGCCTGTCGGGGGGGGCGTTTGCCCGGTTTCGCCGGCGAGTTGACGCAGCGCCGCGATGCGATTTTCCGTCGACGGATGCGTCGCAAAAAGCTTGTCGCGGGCATGTGCGTGCAGCGGGTTGATGATGAACATATGCGCGGTGGCGGGATTGCGTTCGGCGGCATCATTGTCAATCTGCGACGCCCCCCGCTGGATCCGTTCCAGGGCCGAGGCGAGCGCCAGCGGCTGGCCACAAATCTCGGCACCCATGCGGTCGGCAGCATATTCGCGCGTTCGGCTGATCGCCATTTGGACCAGCCCTGCGGCCAGAGGGGCCAGAACCATCAGGGCAATCGTTCCGATCAGCCCCACACCGTCACGCCGGTTTCCAAAGAAAAGCGCGAAGTTGGCCAGCATGGTGATGGCCCCCGCGAAAGTGGCCGTGACCGTCATTATGGCTGTATCGCGGTTCTTGATATGGGCCAACTCATGGGCAACCACACCTGCGAGTTCCTCCCGGGACAGTGTATGTATCAACCCCGTGGTCACCGCGACCGCCGCATTGGAGGGATCACGCCCCGTGGCAAAGGCATTGGGCTGCTGTGTGTCGATCACGTAGACGGCGGGCATCGGCAGGTTGGCGTTCCTGGCAAGCGTGCTCACCATCTGCGACAGGCCCATGCGATCATTGTGGGGCACCGGCTGCGCGTTGTGCATCCGAAGGACCATCTTGTCCGAGTTCCACCAGGAGAAAACGTTCATGCCGGCCGCGATGACCAATGCGATGATCAGTCCGCCGGTTCCGGCCAGCAGATATCCCAAGCCCATGAACAAGGCCGTCATTGCGGCCATCAAGAGCGCTGTTTTTGCATACCCCATACCAAACCTTCTGTGCAGCCAACGCCGCCACTGCATCACAGCGGCGGCCTCGCCGAACATTACCTTTCGTCGGTCAAATGTTTTCGTCTCCCATCACGTAGGCACTGACTTGCCCCGGTAAAAGGCGCATTTCGACGTTCTTTTGGAAGGATTGCTACGTATGCCTGCGCGAGACCGGATCTGCGCAAAAAGGGACACGCAGCCGGAGCGCCCGATTTTTCAAAATGCACCCTTTGCCCCGAGGAAAAGGGGCCCCACCCAACTGTCGATCTTTAGCTTTAAAAATCAATACTTTGAGGCTCTATTGGCTCACGGACCAGGTGGCGATGGACCTCATCCACACAGGTTTCGGGCGCCCTGAGCGCCTCATAGGCTGGAGGTTCAACTTTGTGTCGTCCCGACCATTCCCTGATAGCCCGTTGAGACAGGACCAAACCAATGCTGCCCTTCCTTAATGGGTCATGAAGATGCGTGGCGCCACCTGGAAAGAGACATTCGCAGCGCCAGAAAAATCTGGTATGGCTCGAAGCTACAATGTGCGGGACCATGCAGGCAGACAGCTTTTCCTACGCGATCGAGTAGACCTGCTGCAGCTCTTTGAATCCTTTGAACTCCAAAGCGCCAATACGGCTGGTCCGGTCGGGAACCAGTCGTGCAAATTCTGTAGAGCAAGCGGCGCTTATTCCTTCTTTGGATGCCGCATCGGCAAGGCGTGATGCAGTGTTCACTGCTGGACCTATCGCTGTGAAATCCAATCGGGTGAGACCTCCGATATTTCCATAGTGTACCTCGCCTACATGAAAGGCAGCTTGGAAAGAGATTTTGTCTTTGGCAAGGATTGCCCGGGCATCTTCAACGCCCGAAATCGCCGACAAGGCGGCCCCTTCCTCGGATGTGAGATCATCTGGCGTGGGAAAGATCGCAAGCATACCCTCCCCCATCAGTTTCAAAACTTCGCCACCGTTTCTTAAGATCGGTTGTTCGAGCGCCTCAAAATAACGGTTCAACAGGCGAACGATGTCCGATGTCTTCAGGCTGTTGGATTTCTCTGTGAAGCCGACAATGTCAGTAAACAGGATGACCGCTCTGATCATTTCGGCATCGCCACGCCGGACCATGCCCGAGGCCACGCGACGACCTGCGTCCTGGCCAAGAAAAGTCGCCAACAGGCTTGAAAACCCTTCCAATAAGACGCGCGCCTCTACCACGCGCGCGAGCGGTGCAGCAACCCGGCGACAAATCTCGAATTGTTCGTCAGGCAGGCCACCCTGACGCTTCACGCCCATGGCCAAGACAGAGTTGACTTAATTTACCGCGATCAGAGGCACAGCGGCAAATTCGGTGTAACCCTCTTCGATTATGGGCTTCGAGCCGGGATGGGCGTCGAACTCAGCAGTCATGCCGACTCGATATCTTATGGGTTTTCCCAACTCCTGAGCCAAGTTGACGACACTTCCCACAAAATAGTCCGACCGCATTCGTTCATGTGAGAACTCTTTGACGCTGAGGCCCTTATCCGGATACCAAAGGAACCTTTTGCCGCCCACCAATGGGTTCTTCGGTGTCTGGTAGAGAGCAACCAAGTCGGCCTCTACACCGGCACTTGTCAACCGGCGAGAAAGCTCCGCGAACGTTTCATCATACCCCGTCTGTGTTGGTGCTCCGCTGGCCAGCCAAGTCAAAAGGGCTTTGATCTTCAGGTCATTGGGCATTCGGCATCTGCACCGTTGTTGTCTTCAAGGGAGAAACCCTAGCACACTTCTTTTGCGACTGAAGAGAACACGACAGCAGCGCCCTACTTTTGTGTCAGCTTTGCGCTTGAGCCAGCCGTTCGCAGCGCCTTGCATCATTGTGCGCTCTGCTGACATCCTTGCCATTCGCCGAACCGGACGTTCATGCGAAGCGCGACATCTGTGACGCCGGCCTTGTTGGAGACCTCGGAGGCGACACGGCATCTTCCGATATGACGGCCTATCAGCGTCAGGATGGTGTTGTGGGAGAGCGTGGTGGATCGCAGGATCAGTTGTGGAACCACCGCCTACATGCACGTCGTCCCGCTTGAAACAGGGGGCGCAGTGTCACAGGCCGCTGGACTTGGCAACCAAGCCGTCTCACAGTCTGGTCTCCCATTGGCATGGACGCGTTGAACCTCAAAGGCGGGCCCGTTGGCTCCGGAAAAGGCCCAGGATTGTGAAATGACAAAGCACTTGCACGCCAGCCCCGAGTCCATTGCCTGGGGGTATTTCGATGCGTCGATTTCCCCTGTCCTCGAGATCGAAAGTGGGGACACGATTGTCATCGATACGGTTTCAGGCGGGCCGGAGCATCTGCCCCCCCGTGATGCCGGTTTCCACATTCCGTCCGAACTGACCGACATTCATGCGCACTGCGAACGGCAGCTTCCCGGACACATCCTGACCGGTCCCATCGCGGTCAGGGGCGCCAGGCCCGGGCATGTTCTTGAGGTTCAGATCCTCGACATCAAGCTGCGTCAGGATTGGGGCTGGAACATAATCCGACCGTTGGCGGGCACATTGCCGGAGGATTTCCAGACCGGTCGGATGACCACGATCCCGCTTGATCTCGATGCGATGACCGCGCGGTTGTCTTGGGGGCTGGAGCTTGAGCTCAAGCCGTTCTTCGGCGTGATGGGCGTGGCGCCTCCCGCCGGGTGGGGTCGTATTTCGACAATTCAGCCGCGTGCCCACGGCGGCAACATCGACAACAAGGAACTTGTCGCTGGCACAACGCTGTACCTTCCGGTTTTCACCGACGGCGCACTGTTCTCATGTGGGGATGGACACGGCGCACAGGGCGATGGCGAGGTTTGCGTGACCGCGATCGAGACTGCGCTGGAGGGGACCTTTCGTCTGACGGTCAGACCGGATCTGACGTTTCGATATCCACGTGCCAAAACGCCAACGCATCTGATCACGATGGGCATGCACGAAGATCTCGACCGCTGCGCGGAAATGGCGCTCAGGGACATGATTTCCTGGATTGTCCAACGGACGGGCCTGAGCCAAGAAGATGCCTACATGCTGTGTTCGCTAGCGGGCGATTTGCGGATCACGCAGACCGTGAACGGAAACAAGGGCGTGCACATGATGATGGAAACTGCCCTTCTCGCGGGCACACCGGATTGAAAGAGGAGCACGCATGGCCGTGAAAACAGCGATCGTCGGTCTGGGGATCATGGGGCGGCGCATGCTGGAACATATGGACCGGCACCCGGGGTTTGAGCCGGACGCGTTGTGGGACCCTGACCCGCAGGCCTGCGCTTTGGCCCAGAACATGGTGCCCCATGCGACCATTGTGGCAGACGCGGGCCAAGCAATGGAACGCGCTGACCTGATTTACCTTTCCTGTCCCCCGCAGCCACGCAAGGCATACGCCCTGGCGGCGGCCGCTGCGGGCAAGGCGGTCTTCCTGGAAAAACCACTCGGCGTGGATGTCTCCGAAAGCGAGGATCTTGTGGCTCGCCTGCACGCCTTTGGCGTTCCGGCGGCGGTCAATTTCACCCAGGCCGCCGGCGCCGCCCTGACGGACGTGACCGAGGCCATGCGGACCGGGGCGCTGGGCGATGTGGTCGGCGCCGATATCGTCGTGACCTATGGCGCCTGGCCGCGCGCGTGGCAGAAGGCTGCCGACTGGTTGCGGTTCCGGGACGAAGGTGGACTCACGCGGGAAGTCATTTCGCATTTCCTGTTTTTCTCAGAACGCCTGCTGGGCCCGTTGACGGTCAAATGGGCGCATCCCACGTACCCCGACGATCCCGCGCTCTGCGAAACTCACATGCTCGCGCGTCTTGAGGCGCAAGACGGGCGGCCTGTCACCATCATGGCCAGCGTTGGCGGCGCGCAGCCGGATCGTCAGGAACTGACCATAAAGGGGACGCGCGCCAGCCGGCGGATCACGGATTTCTATGTCGATGCGATGTCGGAGGGCGCAGATTTCACCGATGTCGCAGAGCGGCCCGACGATCCGCGGGCCGTCAGCCTCAAGGCCCAGCTGGACGATCTGCTGTTGTGCCTCGACGGTCGGCCCAACCGGCTGGCAACGCCCGAAGAGGCGCTGCGGGTTCAGAAGATCGTCGAAGAGATGCTGGCGCGCTAGACCCGAGCCCTTTGCGGGATTTGCCTCACCGCTCGACCACTGTTGTCGGGTCCAGCACATCGCGCATCACGTCCCCAAGCATGTTCAACCCCAGCACGGTCAACGCGATTGCGAAACCGGGAACCAACGCAGTCCAGGGCGCCATGTCCAGATAGTCACGCGAGGCCTGGATCATCAGCCCCCAGGACGGGGTGGGCGGCTGTGTTCCAAGGCCAAGGAACGACAGGCCGGCCTCGGCCAGTATCGCGAATGCAATCGAGATTGTCGCCTGAACGATGACCGGCGGCAGGATATTGGGCAGGACGTGCAGCCGGATGATCCGCGCGTTCGTCGCCCCCTGGCTGCGGGCGGCTTCAATGAACGGCAGCGCAGAAACCCGCAGCACTTCACCGCGGACAATCCGGGCCAGGTAGGGTGTAAACGCGATGCCGATCGCCAGGATGGTGTTTTGCAGGTTAGGCCCCAGCACCGCGGCAATCGTCAGGGCCAGCAGCAGGACCGGAAAGCTGAGGAAGGTGTCGACCACACGCATCAGGATGTTGTCCGTCCAGCCGCCGTAGTACCCGGATATAATACCCAGCGGCAGGCCGACCAGGATCGAAAGACCCACGCTGGCAATCGCGATGAACAGCGAGGTCGAGGCGCCCAGCAGGACCCGCCACACAAGTTCACGCCCCAATTGGTCGGTCCCCATCAAGTGCTCGAGCGAGGGCGGTTTGAGCCGCGCGCGGACATTGATCTGGGTGGTCAGCTCTTCGGGTATGAATATTGGGGACAGCAACGCCATCGCCAAAAAGACAGTCACCAGGATCAATCCGATCAGGCCTTTCGGAGTCAGGAGCGCGCGCATTCAGGACAGTTCCACACGTGGGTCGAGAAACGTATAGAGGATATCGACCACGAGGTTGGTGAGCATCACGACAGCCGCGATGATGAAAACGCTGGATTGGATCAACGGTATGTCCCGGTTGACCAAGGCCTGATACGTCAGCCAACCCATTCCGGTGAAGTTGAAGAGAGTCTCGATGACGATGATCGAGCCGAAGAGATAGCCGAGCTGCAGACCGGCCACGGTCATCACCGGAGCGATGGCATTGCGAAGGGCATGCCGGATGATCACGGCGCCAGCGCCCAGACCCTTGGCGCGGCAGACACGGATGAAATCCTGGCCAAGAACCTCCAGCATGGTGGACCGTGTCATACGGGTGAGATGGGCCATCAGCGACAATCCCAGGGCGATGGCGGGCAGCAGGGCGTGACGCACTGCCAGCCCCAGATCCTCGACCGGGGAGGCATAACCTGATGACGGAAGCCAGCCCAGCCACTTGGCGAAGACCAGGATAAGCACAATGCCCCAGAAGAAATCCGGCAAGGATATTCCCGCCAGCGCCAGACTTGAACCGGCGGCGTCCTGCCAGCCGTCGCGATGGATTGCGCACCAG
>JBCDEC010000123.1:0-13724 GCA_039179965.1 Pseudomonadota bacterium | reverse complement strand
TTTTCGGGCTATTCCGAGATGCAAGCGCTCTTTCGTGTGCGCTATACAGAGTTTCGCCCGGACTATGAGGAGCGTCTGGCGACGTTGCGTGCCGATGGGGCCATCGGGACTGGCAGACTTCTCGCTGAATTTGCGGAATCCGGGCACAAGTCCCTCGTTTCCCTGGTGAATACTGTTACAAATGATAGGCTTGACGCGATAGCCCAAGGCATGGCGGCGGCGCGGGTTGTGCATCTTGTGGGCCTGCGCAGGGCGTTTTCGGTGGTCAGCAGCATGACCTACATCTTCGACCAGCTGGGCGTTCCGGCTGCGCTGCACCATGGAGCGGGGATGCTGAATTCCGGCAAATCGATCTTTCCCGGAGATGTTCTGTTCGCCGTAACCTTCGCGCCGTTTTCCAGCGAAACCGTGCGTCTTGCCGAGGATGTGTCATGCCGGGGCATTACAGTCTACGGGCTCACGGATTCCGAGAATTGCCCTGTCGCGGAGTTCGCCTCCGCCATGCTGATTGCGCGCGAAGACGAGGTCGGCGGCTTTCGCGCACATAATGCCGCGATAACATTGACAACCGCTCTGGCCGTCGCCGTCAAAGCGCTGCGCGAACCGGGTTGACAGCGGCCTTGATTCGAAAGTAATGGAATAAACATTCTATTTTGCCTCTTTTTTCGAGAAAAAAGCAGGGCAGAGGAGGGAGCAACCGGCACAAGCCGGGCTCAACGGGGGAGACCCCAGCAAGGTACAGGGAGGTACCATGATTAATCTCTTTAAAACAGCCGCTTTTGCGGCTGCACTCGGTTTTGCGGCACCCGCACTGGCCCAGAACATCATCGTCGTTAGCCACGGCCAGGCCAACGACCCGTTCTGGTCCGTTGTTAAGAACGGCGTTGATCTTGCGGCCAAGCACACGGGCGCAGACGTGGACTACCGCGCGCCTGAGACCTTTGACATGGTGGCAATGAGCCAGCTTATCGATGCGGCGGTCAATCAGGAGCCCGATGGGCTGGTCGTGTCAATCCCGGACGGTGATGCGCTTGGGCCCTCGATTGAGCGCGCCGTCGCAGCCGGAATTCCGGTGATTTCGATGAACTCCGGATCGGATGTCGCGGCGGATCTAGGTGCGCTTTTGCATGTGGGTCAGTCTGAGTTCGACGCCGGCAAAGCGGCCGGCGAACTTCTGGCCGAACGCGGTGGCTCCAACGCGATCTGCGTGAACCAGGAAGTCGGCAACGTGGCGCTTGACCTGCGCTGCGCAGGCTTTGAAGAAGGCTTTGGCGGCACCGTGACCGTTCTGCCCACCTCCAACGATCCGACTGAGATCGAATCCAAGGTCGGCGCCGCGCTGGCATCGGATGAGAGCGTCGACACGATCATGGCTCTGGGCGCCAGCACCGCAGGTGAGCCTTCGGTTGCCGCGTCCAAGGCATCCGGCCGTGACATCCAGGTGGCTTCGTTTGACCTCTCCGCGAGCTTTCTGGAGAGCATTGTCGCCGGTGACGCTGCCTTTGCAATCGATCAGCAGCAGTACCTGCAGGGTTACCTGCCGGTTGTGTTCCTGGCCGCGCATGCCAATTACGGCCTGATCCCGGGTGGCGACGTGCCGTCGGGCCCGAACCTTGTCACAGCTGACAAGGCGTCGCAGGTGATCGAATTGTCCGCACAGGGCATCCGGTAAAACGCCGCGCCGCCTGAACCAAAACAGGGGCCGCGGCGTGAGAGACGCCGCGGCCCTTTTCAGTCCTGAGGTCAAGGGAGGAGACCCCCATGTCAGACGACGCGTCTGCACCGGCCGCTGACGAGCGGCTCAAGTCAGAGAGCTTTGGCTCTCGCATGATGAAACGCCCCGAACTGGGTGCCATCGCCGGGGTCATCCTCGTCACAATATTCTTTCTGATCACCGCGAACGAAGCGATGTTCACCCTCTCTGGCGTGATCAACTTCATGACACCCGCGGCGCAACTGGGGATCCTCGCCATTGGTGCGGCTCTGTTGATGATCGGTGGAGAATTCGACCTCTCGATCGGCTCGATGGTTGCCTTCGCCGGTCTCTTCTTTGCCGCCGCGACCGTGACCTTTGGCCTGCCCCTGATCATCGCGATCCCGGCAACCTTCGTCTTTGCCGCCCTTGTCGGTTCGCTCAACGGGTTCATCGTGATCCGGTCAGGTCTGCCGTCATTCATCGTGACGCTCGCCTTCCTCTTCATTCTGCGCGGCCTGTCGCTTGTGGGTCTGAAGCTCGCCACCGGCGGCTCGACCCAGCTGCGCGGCGTACGCGACGCGGTGGAAAACGACTGGCTGGCACCCTTCTTCTCAGGCGATGCCTTCGGGGGTCTCTTCGCATGGCTTGCAGCTCAGGGTCTGGTGGAAACCTTCAACAACGGCGCACCCAAGGTGCCGGGCATTCCAATCGAGATCATCTGGTTCCTGATCGTCGCGCTGCTGGCCACCTGGGTCTTGCTGCGCACACCAGTGGGCAACTGGATCTTCGCAGCCGGTGGTGACGCCAATGCCGCGACCAATTCCGGTGTGCCGGTGCGCAAGGTCAAGATCTCGCTCTTCATGGTCACCGCCTGCTGCGCGGCCATGGTGGCGATCATTACTGTGATGGACGCGGGTTCAACCGATGCACGGCGCGGGTTCCAGAAGGAATTCGAGGCCATTATCGCGGCCGTGATCGGCGGTTGTCTTCTAACCGGCGGCTATGGGTCCGCCATCGGCGCCTTCTTCGGCGCGATAATCTTCGGAATGGTTGTCATTGGACTGACCTACACAGGGTTCGACCAAGACTGGTTCCAGGTCTTCCTTGGCGGGATGCTCCTGATCGCGGTGTTGTTCAACAATGCCATCCGCAAGCGTGTGACGGGGGAGCGCTAATATGACTGATGACACCACGTTTCACCACGGCGACGCGCCAAGCGCCGCGCCCATTGTCGAAATGAAGAACATCGAAAAGCATTTCGGCAACATCATCGCCCTGGCCGGGGTCAGCTTTGATGTCCGCCCGGGCGAGTGCCATTGCCTTCTGGGCGACAATGGTGCGGGCAAGTCGACCTTCATCAAGACCATGTCGGGTGTGCACCAGCCGACAAAGGGTGAGATCTACTTTGAAGGCAAGAGCATGGACTTCGCCACTCCGCGTGACGCGATGGAGGCTGGCATTGCCACAGTGTTCCAGGACCTGGCGATGATCCCGCTTATGAGCGTCACGCGCAACTTCTTCATGGGGCGCGAACCGACCGTCGGGAAAGGTCCTTTCAAGCGGATGGACACCGACACGATGAACCATGCGGCCTTGGATGAGATGCGCAAGATGGGCATCAACCTGCGGGGTCCGGATCAGGCCGTGGGTACGCTGTCGGGCGGCGAACGCCAGACCGTGGCCATTGCCCGTGCGGTGTTCTTCGGCGCCAAGGTGCTGATCCTGGATGAACCCACCTCGGCTCTGGGTGTGCGTCAGACATCAAACGTTTTGGCCACGATTGACCGTGTCCGCAAACAGGGCGTTGGCGTGGTCTTTATCAGCCACAACGTGCGCCACGCGCTTGCGGTTGGGGATCGTTTCACGGTGTTGAACCGGGGCCGGACCCTTGGCACGGCGACGCGTGGCGAAATCACGCCCGAACAGCTGCAGGATCTGATGGCCGGCGGTCAGGAAATGGCGCAACTCGAAGGCTCACTTGGCGGGACCGTCTAGGTCCCCCAATCCATACTCTTTCGCTGAGCAACCTGCCGGGCGCGGGTCGGCGCTCCTGCGCGCTGCGCGTTGGTCTAACCCCATTCTGAAAGGTCCAGATCATGACCTCTCTTGATCTTATCACCATCGGGCGATCCTCGGTGGATCTTTACGGCGGCCAGATTGGCGGGCGGCTGGAAGATATGGGTTCGTTTGACAAATACATTGGTGGTTCACCGACCAATATCGCCTGCGGCACGGCCCGGCTGGGGTTGAAATCTGCCGTCATCACCGGTGTGGGTGATGAGCACATGGGCCGCTTTATCGTCGAGCAGTTGCAGCGCGAGGGCGTCAATACCGAAGGCGTCAAAACCGATCCCGACCGGCTCTCCGCGCTGGTGCTGCTGGGCATTCGCGATCAAGAGCAATTCCCGCTGATCTTTTACCGCGAGAATTGCGCGGATATGGGGCTGACGGAAGCGGATATTGACCCCGACTTTATCCGCCGCGCCCGCGCGGTGGTGGCCACCGGAACCCATTTGTCCCACCCTCAGGTCGAAGCAGCCACGCTCAAGGCCCTTCGGATCGCGCGCGAGTCCGACATGCAAACCGCACTCGACATAGACTACCGGCCCAATCTCTGGGGCGTGGCCGGGCACGGAGACGGTGAGAGCCGGTTTGTTGAAAGCGCGGCGGTCACGAAGAAACTGCAATCGACGCTGCATCTCTTTGATCTGATCGTGGGAACGGAAGAGGAGTTTCACATCGCGGGCGGGTCAACCGACACGCTTGCCGCGTTGCGCGCCGTTCGCGCAGTGTCGGGCGCCACGCTCATCTGCAAGCGCGGTGCCTTGGGCGCTGTGGCCTTCACCGATGAGATCCCGGACAGTCTGGATGACGGGAAAACCGGGCCAGGCTTTCCGATTGAGGTCTTCAATGTGCTGGGGGCAGGAGACGGGTTTATGTCCGGCCTGCTCAAAGGTTGGCTGGACGGCGCGGACTGGCCCACTGCGCTCAAGTACGCCAACGCCTGCGGCGCCTTCGCGGTCAGCCGCCACGGTTGCACGCCGGCCTACCCCAGCTGGGAGGAGCTTCAGTTCTTTTTTGATCGCGGCATCCTGCGGCCCGATCTGCGCAATGACGCCGAGCTTGAGCAGGTGCACTGGGCGACCAACCGGCGCGGCGACTGGTCATCGGTCAAGGTCTTCGCCTTCGATCACCGCGCACAGATCGAAGACATGGACGGCTATTCGCTGGAGAAAGGGTCCGCATTCAAGGAGCTTTGCCTCAGCGCGGCGCTGGAGGTTCAGGGCGATGAGCCGGGCCACGGCATTCTGTGCGACAACCGCATTGGCCGGTCCGCATTGCATCGGGCATCCGGCTCCGGGTTGTGGATCGGGCGGCCGACGGAACTGCCCGGATCCAGGCCGATTGAATTTGAGCCCGAGCTTGGCACGGATCTTGGCCGGTTGCGCGAATGGGCGCGGGAAAACGTCGCGAAGCTTTTGGTCTTCTGTCATCCCGACGACGATGCCGGGACCATGGCCTTGCAGATCGAACGGGTTCAGCGCCTCTTCACGGCGTCCCGACGCAACGATTTGGAGTTTCTGCTAGAGATCATCCCCTCAAAGGTCGGGGCGGTAGATGACACGACCTCGGCCCGGCTCATCCAAAGCTTCTATGACGCCGGAGTGTATCCGGACTGGTGGAAGCTCGAACCCTTCAAGACGGACGCGGCCTGGGCCAATGCCGTTGCCGCGATTGAACGCAACGACCCGCGTACGCGCGGGATCGTGGTGCTTGGGCTGGACGCGCCGGAAGAGGAGCTTGCCGCAAGTTTTGCCTTGGCGGCCCGCCAGCCGCTGGTCAAAGGGTTTGCCGTGGGGCGGACTATCTTCGGGGATGCCGCCCGGGCTTGGATGGCCGGAGAAATGACGGACGAGGCGGCCGTGGCCCTGATGGTCGGCAATTACCGGCGGCTCTGCGATATCTGGGATCGCGCCCGGGAGCAGGCCATTATCTAGCCTGTGTCCGCAGGATCAGGGCGCGTCTTTCGTCTGGCCGAAGCGCCCAGATCCGCCTATGCGTCAGGGGCAGGAGTTTTGGCCTGGAAAAGGGGACAGCACACATGCCCGATCTTCTCAAGAAACCTTTCGGCACACGCGGCAAGGTCCACCAGATCACGCCAGAGAGCGCGGGCTGGCGGTATGTCGGATTCTCGCTTTACCACTTGAAGCCGGGTGACCAGGCGGCCGAGGCAACAGGCGAGACGGAAGTCATTCTGGTTGTTGTCGAAGGCAAGGCCGCTGTGTCAGGCGCCGGGCAGGACTGGGGCACGCTGGGTGACCGGATGAACGTTTTCGAAAAGTCGCCGCCACATTGTGTGTACCTGCCACCCAAGACCGATTGGCAGGCCGTGGCAGAAACCGATTGCGTTCTGGCGGTCTGTTCCGCGCCAGGTCATGGCGGGCACGCGGCGCGTCGGATTGGACCCGAGGCGATTGAGCTGACCGAACGCGGCAAGGGCACCAACACCCGCTACATCAACAATATCGCCATGGAAAACGAGGACTATGCCGACAGCCTCCTGGTGACCGAAGTGTTCACGCCTGCCGGGCACTGGTCCTCCTATCCCAGCCATCGTCACGACGAAGACGACTTTCCACGCATTACCTATCTGGAGGAGACCTACTACCATAGGCTGAACCCGGCGTCCGGGTTTGGCATTCAACGCGTCTACACCGATGACGGTCAACTGGATGAAACCATGGCCGTGGCCGATGGTGACGTGGTGCTGGTCCCGCGTGGCCACCACCCCTGCGGTGCCCCCTACGGATTTGAAATGTACTACCTGAACGTGATGGCGGGCCCCTTGCGCAAGTGGCGTTTCGTTCCGGCACCGGACGTCGAGTGGATCATGGAGCGCGACGCGTGACTGTGCCGCGACGGGCAGTCACATGAAGGACCTGCGGATCATTGTCACCGGCGGCACCATCGACAAGGTGCACGACACACAGACCGAAGGCCTGGGCTTTGCGCGCGATGGCGCCACGCATGTTCCAGAGATGCTGCGGATCGGCCGGTGCCACTTTCCTGTCGTGCAACTTCTTATGCTGAAAGACAGTTTGCACTTTGACGACGCGGATCGCGATGCAATCGCGGCCGCGGTCTCTGCCGCGCCGGAGCCTGCCTGCATTGTCACCCATGGCACCGGAACCATGGGCGAAACCGCGCGGTTTATCAATGCGCGCGCGCTCACCAAGACCGTTGTGCTGACCGGGGCCATGCGCCCGTTTTCGCTGTTCTCTTCGGATGGAGAGTTCAATCTGGGTGGTGCCGTCATCGCGGCCCAGATTTTGGACGCCGGTGTCTGGGGCGTGATGAATGGCCGGATCTTCCCGTCTGACAAACTCAACAAGAACGTTGAGCAAGGGCGGTTTGACGCCTGACTGGCTTGCAACGCCCGATGTGAAACGCCCTCTCCGTTGCCCTTGCAGAAAAAAACTCCGTTCAACGTGTTGACTGACTAGTCACTCTAATTATCTGTTCGCGCATGAACGCTCGTCAAAAGCAAATTGCCAATGCGGCCATTGACCTCTTCCTCAAGGATGGTGTCGGCGTCTCCACCGCCAGCATTGCCCATGCGGCCGGCGTGTCGAACGGTACGCTCTTTTACGCCTATCCCACAAAGCAAACGCTGATTGATGCGATCTACATCAGTACGAAAGAGCAACTGGTCGCCGCCCTGACACTTGATGACAGCGACCAGTTCAACCGCGCCACGCTTCAGCGTCTCTGGTCTGAATACATGGCCTGGGGCAGGCAGCGCCCGCAAGACCGGCAGATCATGAACCTGCTGTGGTTGGCCGGGCTGGCCAGTTCCGAGGCCAAGACGCAAGGCGACGAAATCCTCGCGCGCTTTAACGTGCTCTTCGAACAGGCGTTTGCAGATGGCGTAATCCGTGGGCCCAATGTGGCCTATCTCAACCAGCTTGTCGTGCTGCAACTCGATCTTGTGCTCACCCAAAACCTGCGCGGCGACGATGAGGCGCTCGCGTTTGACATCCTCTGCAACTCCATCGGATTGACCCAATGACCAAAGTCTTCGTGACCGGCGCGTCCGGTTTCATCGCGAAACACATTCTTCGCGAACTGTTCGAAAAGGGCTACGAGGTCCGGGCATCGGTCCGCTCGCAAGCGCGGCAGGCCGAACTGGAGGCCCTGTTTCCGGACCAGCCAATTGAATTTGCGTTCCTCGATCTGACCAAGGACGACGGCTGGACCGAGGCGATGGAAGGCTGCGACGTGCTGATCCACACGGCCTCGCCCTTTCCGATGGCGGAACCCGATAATCCCGATGATCTCATCCGCCCGGCGGTTGACGGTACGTTGCGCGCCATGAGGGCTGCGAAGGCGGTCGGGATCAATCGGGTCATCCTCACCTCATCCAACGCCGCGATCTACAAGGAGGCCAGCAAACCCAAGGACGCGCCCTCGGATGAATCCAACTGGACCACACCGGATGATCCGAGTGTCGGGGCCTATGAGGCCTCCAAAACCCTGGCCGAACGCGCGGCCTGGGACTTTGTCGGGCGCTATCCCGAGATTGCGCTGACCACGATCAATCCCGGCGCAGTGTTTGGCCCGCCCATGGATGCGCGCTATGGCACATCGCTGGAACTGGTCGAACGTCTGATGAGCGGCCAGGACCCTTTCAATCCGCCAATGGGATTGCCGATGGTGGACGTCCGCGATGTTGCCATGATGCATGTGGCCGCGATCGACATGGAGGCCGCCAAAGGCGAGCGGTTCTCGGCCGCCTCAGAAACCCTGACCTTCGCGGAACTGGCACGGATCCTGAAGGAGTGGGATCCCAGCCTGAAGACTGCGACACGGGTGGCCCCGGCATGGCTGATGCGGTTCATGGCCCTGTTCATGGCTGACATCAAACCCGTCGTGGCCAATATCGGGCGCAATCTGGCGGTGTCCGGCGCGAAGGCGGAAAAGACCTTTGGGTTCACGTTCATCCCGGCCAGGGACTCGGTGATCGCCTCGGGCGAGGCGATCAAACGGGACCAGTCCTGAGTTTGGGCGCGCAGGCGCTACACCGTCGCTTCGATCAAAAACGGACCGTTGGTCCCGGCGGCCCGTTCCAGAGCCGCAGCAAGTCCTTCTTCGGTCTCGACCCTGACGCCCGGCACGCCATGGCCTGCGGCCAGGGAGACCCAATCGAGCAAAGGGTCTTCGATATCAAACATCGCGCGCGCATTGCGGCCCGGCTTTGGTGCGCCCTGGGCTTCGAGTTCGATGTGCAGGATCTGGTATCCGCGATTGGCCACGATCACATAGGTGATGTTCATGCGTTCGCGCGCCGCAGTCCAAAGGCACTGCACCTGATACATGGCCGAGCCATCACCTGAGACAGCAAAGACCGGACGGTCCGGGCAGGCGGTTGCCACGCCAAGCGAACAGGGCAGGCAATGGCCAATGGATCCGCCCGTATTGTTGATGCGATCATGCGAAGCCGCCAGATTGACGTGCGGCCAGATCCCGTTTCCGGCGGTAACGGCCTCGTTCACGATTACCGCGTTTTCGGGAAGTGCCCGCGCCAGCGCCCGCCCAATCCCGTCGGTTGTCAGCTTAGCGTCCGTCAGCTCCGGCGTCACCGGTGCAATGCGCGCCACGGTCTCGGTACCGTTGACGCCGACTTCCTCGGCCAGAGCCTCCAGCGTCCACATGACATCCCAGTCCGGGAAACAAAGCTGATCCAACGCGCAGCCCGGCGGTTCCGGGGTCGATGGTTTGCCGGGATAGGCGAAAAAGTTCACCGGCGGTGCTGCACCAAGCAAAACGATGCGACTGACGTCAGCCAGGAAGTCCGCCGTCAGATCAGCGAAATAGGGCAGCATTTCATAGGCCACGGCACCGGCGCCCATTCCAATTCTGGGCGCGAAGAAAGGTGAAAGCAGGCGGCAGCCCGTGCGCGCCGCGATCTGCCCGGCCACTTCCGCGCCCCGACCGTAAAGCGCCGTGCCATTGGTCATGAGTGCCGCACCGGGGGCCCGCAATTCCTCTGCCGCGGCGGCGATGCGGCTGGCGTCCGGGCGGTATTTTGCGATGGGTGTGCGGGCTTTGGTCGGACCTGTGCCGCTGTCGCCCCAGGCAGCATTCGCGGGCAGGATGACGGTCGCGATTTTGCCGCCGCGCGCGGCCTGGACTGCGTCCGCCCCGACTTCGGCCACCATCGAACTGTCTTCGGCGCGCCGTACCCAATGCGACACCGACTGGGTCACCCCATCAAGATCAGCCTGCAATGGCGCATCGTAGTTCAGGTGGTACGTCGCATGATCGCCGACGACGTTGACCATGCCCGAATAGCCTTTGCGCGCATTATGCACATTGGCCCAGGAATTCCCGAACCCCGGCCCGAGGTGCAACAGCGTGCCGGCCACATTGCCGGTCATCCGGTAATACCCGTCGGCCGCCCCGGTCACGCCGCCTTCAAACAGACAGAGGATGCAATGCATGTCGGGATGCGCGTCCAGCGCCGCAACAAAGTGCATTTCGGACGTGCCGGGATTTCCGAAGCACACGTTGACGTCCGAGGCGAGAAGGGTTTCGACCAGGGCTTCCGCACCATTCATTTCCGGGCTCCGTCCGTTGTTGTTGGGATTTGCTCAGCGCAGTTGAACCCGTGTCATTTCCCAATTGCAAGCGCCTCCGGTGTAGCCGCTTGCCCGCTGGCCTTTTGCGCCATGGGGCGTGAGGGCCCTCAGCCGTCAAGCAGATCCAGAAGATCCCGGGTCACCGCACGGGTCCCCATGTCTCCGCCAAACTCCATCGGACGCAGGCGGCCTTCAGCAAATCCGCGATAGACAGCGGCATTGATCAATTCGGCCGCATCCGCATATGCCTCGCCCCCGCTTTTGTCGGCCAGGTAGTCCAGCATCAAAGCGCCTGACAGGATCGCGGCCAGCGGGTTGGCCTTGTCCTGTCCCATGATGTCGGGCGCAGACCCATGGGCGGGCTGGAAAAGACCATGGTCATCGCCGATCTCGGCACAGGCGGCCATGCCCATTCCGCCGACCAGCCCGCCCGCCAGATCGGACAGAATGTCGCCGAACATGTTCTCCATCACAAGCACGTCGAAGTCCCACGGGCGCCTGATGAGATCAAGCGCCTGCGCATCCACGTAAGCATAGGCTGTTTCCACATTCGGAAACTCGGGCGCGATTTCGTCGAAGATCTTTCGGAAAAAGGCCATGGCCGTGAATACATTCGCCTTGTCGACGCAGGTCAGCCGCCCGGTGGAGCCGCGCGCCTTGCGCCGTTCGGTGAGGCGAAACCCGAACCGGTGGAGCCGCTCGGTTGTGTGGCGCGTGATTCGCAGGGTCTCGCGGACCTCGTCATCGCCAATGACCTCGCTGCGTCCGTGTGCGGCGGCGGAATAGAACAGGCCTTCCGTGGACTCGCGCAGGATGACCATATCGATATCGGCGGCACGTGGATCAGCAAGTGGCTTTGGCGCGTTCGGATATGCGCGCACCGGACGCACGCCGGCATAAAGACCAAAGCGGTCCCGCAGGCGCAAATGTGGAGAGATTTCGGTTCCGTCCGCATGGCGCACCGCCGGCAACCCGATCGCCCCGAGAAAGATCGCGTCGGCGGCCCCGGCCCGCGCCTCACCATCGG
The DNA here is from genome assembly GCA_039179965.1 of Pseudomonadota bacterium. Classification (GTDB taxonomy): domain Bacteria; phylum Pseudomonadota; class Alphaproteobacteria; order Rhodobacterales; family Rhodobacteraceae; genus Marinibacterium. Next base: position 2,362 of record JBCDEC010000123.1, on the reverse strand, counting down.
GTTCAATGTCCGCCCCGGTGTCACGAAAGTAGCCAGCGCCGGCGTGGATCTCGTCGTAGCTCAGGGGCGCGACCCCCACACGGGAGACCGCGCGGTCCACAATCGCACAGGTGGCGTCGGAGACATCCACGCCGATACCGTCGCCCCGGATCAATGCAATACGCAGGCTGTCTGTCATGTCTCACCTCTCGTCTGTGTCAATGTGCCTTCGCGGGCTGGTTCAGGCAATTTTCCAGATGAAACCGCTGGTTCCAAAAATCGGATATCGCTCGGTGACCAATGGGTCATGTCCCGGCACAACCCGGTCCTCAGATCCGGCCAGGTCCACAATCTGGTCAAAGCCCAGCATCATGCCGTCCTGATCCGGCATGATGGGAAAAAGCTTCTTTTCCATGTAATTCTCGTAATAATGGGCGGCGTCCGACGCCAGGCAGATTGGGCCCGAGGCGGTTTCAACCCGTACGGCTTGAAGCCCGTGGGAATGTCCGCCGACGTGGTGGATTGTGACCCCGGGCGCCACCTGCGCGGCCCCCCGGCAGAAGGCCACCCGTCCGGCAAAGACCTTGTGAACCATCTGGCAGACGTGGTCCGCTGTGAAGGGTGCCTGCATCTCGGTGTCACACATGCAAGGTCCGGTGGCAAAGATCATCTCTTCTTCTTGCAGATGGAACGTGGCGTTGGGAAACCGGTCCAGACCGCCGGCATGATCATAGTGCAAATGTGTGATGATCACGGTCTCAAACTCTGCAGCGTCAATGCCCAGTGCGGCGAGCGCGACAACCGGATCGCGCAGGATCGGGCGCCCGCGCTTGGCGGCCTCATCAGCATCATATCCGGTATCGACGAGGATCTTTTGCGATCCGTTCTCCAGAACCCACACAAAGTAATCCATGCCATGGGGCAAGCTCGGATGGTCGTCGTTGACAAAGCTATCGGCCCGCGTGCGCCCGTTGCGGTCCGCGTATTTGATCGCGTAGATGCTCCACAGGTTGCTCACCTGATTGCCCCGTTGATGCCTCTCCGAAGGTCCGACAATATTGAGGTTCTGGTTTTGCGCAACCGATGATCCGGCACGTCCTTCGGATTTGCGGCGTGCAAGGCTTTGGCAGGAGAGGAGGCCAAGAGTGTCAGATCTACGCGTTGCCTGTGTCGGCGCAGGATACTTCAGCCAGTTCCACTATGACGCCTGGGCGCGGATCGAAGGCGCGCACCTTGTTGCATCCGTTGACAAGGATATCGCGCGGGCCAGGTCCACTGGTCTGCACGCCTATGCCGATCTGCCGCAGATGCTGTCCGCTGAATCTGTAGATATCGTTGACATCATTACGCCGCCCCCTTCGCATCTGGATTGCATCACCCAGACCCTGACGGCGCGGCCAAAGGCGATCATTTGCCAGAAACCCTTTTGCCAATCGCAATCCGAGGCACAGGAGGCCACCGCGCGTGCAGAGGCCGCTGGTGTCCCGCTCATCATCCACGAAAACTTCCGGTTTCAGCCCTGGTATCGCAAGATCAAGTCGATCATTGACGCAGGCGATTTGGGGCGCGTGCTGCAATTGACGTTCCGGCTGCGCCCCGGCGATGGACAGGGCCCGCGTGCCTATCTCGACCGACAGCCCTACTTCCAGCAGATGCCCCGGTTTCTGGTGCATGAAACCGCCGTGCATTTTCTGGACACCTTCCGCTATCTTCTTGGCGCGCCAACGTCTGTTTTTGCGGATCTGCGCCGCATGAACCCCGCGATTGTCGGCGAAGACGCGGGTCTTGTCCTGTTCGCCTATCCCGACGGGCGGCGCGCGATGTTTGACGGCAATCGGCTGCTTGATCATGGCGCCAAAAACACCCGGTGCACCATGGGCGAGGCCTTGATCGAAGGGACGCGGGCCACGTTGACCCTGGAAGGAGACGGATCGGTGCACCTGCGCCGGTTTGGCGAGATGGAAACCGAAGAATGCCTCGGGCCCTCCACCTTTCCCGGGTTTGGCGGCGACTGTGTCTTCGCGTTGCAATCTCATGTGGTTGACGCGCTGCAGAGGGGCAAACCGTTTGAAAATCTGGCATCGGCCTATCTTTGGGTGCTTGACGCCGAAGAGGCGGTCTACCGCTCGTCAGAGACCGGACAATGGGTGGAACTGACCTGAAAACCCGGCAGATCCGGTCGTTGCGGTGTTCCCCGTCAGACTTTATGGGGGCACCTGGCGCCGCCTTCGATCGGGTGTCCGGCATGGTCGGCGACAGCCGGACCCCGGCCAACGGGATGGCCGATCCGAAGCTTTCACCGCACCGGCCGGACCCATGAAGCGGGTGGCCAAAACGGATGCGTCCTATCGTAGGAACGCAACGCAGGGCTGACCCGGGGCGT
>JBCDEC010000122.1:0-13827 GCA_039179965.1 Pseudomonadota bacterium | reverse complement strand
GCCATCGCCGACCCGACCAACGGCACGCTCACCGACAACGGCGACGGCACCTGGACATACATATCCGATCCCGGCTTCGAGGGCACCGAGAGCTTCACCTACACTCTCTCAGACGGAACACTCACAGATACAGGCACGATCACGATTACCGACCCGATTGAGCTTTGGTACGGTTCGGAACAGACCTTCGCCGCCATCGGCGAAGCCCAGACCTGGGTGAATATTCTCGGTCAGGTCCACGGGGAGGTCAGTTCGCTGAGCTATTCCCTGAACGGTGGTCCTGCGCAGATCCTTTCCGTCGGCGCGGATACGCGCCGCTTGCAGGAACCGGGCGATTTCAATGTCGAGATATCTTATTCCGAGCTCGATGGCAGTACTATGGATGACTTGGTCACGATCACAGCCGTAATGGTCTCTGGTGAGGTGTTTACCCGTGACGTAATCATAGACTACGAGGCGGGCAATATTTGGACACCCGACTACAGCGTTGATTGGAGCACGGCGACTGCGGTCCAGGATGTGGTACAAGTGGCGGACGGTACCTGGGAGATCGGGTCAGACGGGGTGCGGCCCGTGGACCTTGGCTATGACCGCTTGCTGACACTTGGCGACCGGAACTGGGATAATTTCGAGCTGTCGATCCAGGTCACGCCGCATGATCTACTTAATAAAGATCCTCTGGGGCGCGACGGTGGCGGTTTTGCTATCGGTATGCTCTGGAATGGACATACCGACGACCCGGTCCCCGGTGTACAGCCACATGCGGGATGGGAACCGGGCGCAGCGTTCTTTTTCAGCGATACGGACGGGGATGGAAGCGCCAAGCTGACCGTTAATCCAACTGTCGATTTCCTGAACGAAATCGACAGTCAGATGATACCGATGGAAGAAGGGCTGACCTACAATATTATCCTGCGCGTGGAACAGATCGGCCTTTACGATCGCCTTTACAGCATCCGGGTCTGGGAGGAGGGCACCGCGGAGCCCGTGAGCTGGACCCTGCAAGGCATACAAACCTTCGATCTGAGCGAAGCACCTACAACCGGCGGAATCTACTTCAACGCCCACTACAATGATGTGTCGTTCGGTGATTTCTCGGTATCCGAAATCGAGGGCCGCGACATTATTCAGGGCACAGATGGCGACGATGTACAGGTGGCTGTAGACATTGGCGCCTCCAATCCCGGCCTAGGCGAGATAGACGTTTTCGTGGGCGGAGCCGGAGCCGATACGTTCGTCCTGGGTGACAGCACAGGTACCTACTACGATGACGGTTCCAGCAGCACGGCCGGAGAGGACGATTACGGCTTTGTCTGGGATTTCACTTCTGGCACCGACACGGTCCAGCTCTGGGGCAGCGCACAGGATTACGTCCTGATCGAAGATGCGACGGACCTACCAACCGGGACCGCGATCTGGCGGGTGAACGGCAGCGGCCCAAATGAGTTGGTCGGCGTTTTGAACAGCGCCTACGGACTTGACCTGAACAGCGGCGACTTTGTCTTTACCGATCTCATTGCATGACGGGCGCTGGAAATCTGATATCAGCAAAATTGTACAGGACGTCGCGGCACATCAGAGCCGAGCGAAACGCATGAAAATTGCCATCGTCAATCAGTATTGCGACCTCATTCTGCCACCTGTTCAGAATTCAGTTGGGGCCTGCACCTATGGCATTGCCAGACACCTTGCGAAAGAGGCCGACGTGCAGGTGTTCGGGTTGGTGCAGGACGGCGGTCCGAGCCGGGAGGTCGAGGATCAGGGTGTGAGGTATCGGCTGCTTGCGCCAACCGCAATGGACCGGCGGATCATGTATCGGTTTGACCGCCTTGCAAAATTCTACCGTCTGTTCAACGGGGGCATGACGATCCCGCCCTCTGCCGCGGGCTGGGTTTATCCCGGCTACGGCCGCGCCGTGGCGGACGCAGTGGCCGCGGACGGGGTCGATATCGTCTTTTTCCAGCACAACTCGCAATACATACCCACCGTGCGGCGCCGCGCGAACAGAGCAAAGCTTGTTCTCAACGTGCATCACGAGCTTTATCCGCAATGCAACCACCGCGCACTTGCCCGACGTTTTCGGCATCTGGACCAGGTGACCGCGGTCAGCGCCTTTGTCGCCGACTATGTGGCCCGGAATTTTCCGAGGGTCACGCCTGCGCCGATCCCCGTCTCGAACGGGTTCGACATGACCGAGTTCCAGGCAGCACCGCCACAGCGCTCTGGCGGTGCCCGGATCATGTATGCTGGTGCCGTCTCTCCGGAAAAGGGCGTGCATGTCCTGGTCGAGGCCTTTCGTACCGTGGCGGGCCGTTTCCCGGACGCGCACCTGGACATTTTCGGGTCGCTCTCCAGCCGACCCCTGAACGAAGTGTTCCCGCAAAAGGGCGACCCGCTTCTAGGGGAGTTGGTGAAGTTCTACGACAGCGACTACATCGCCCATCTCAAGGGTCTTCTGCCCCCGGATATGGCCGACCGTGTCACGTTCCGGGGCAATGTCCCGCGCGAAGAGCTGGTGCGCGGATATTACGAAGCGGATATATTCGCCTTTCCGTCACTGTGGAACGAAGGGTTTGGATTGCCCCCGATCGAGGCCATGGCAGCGGGTACGCCGGTGGTCGCGACCCGGACGGGGGCGCTGACTGAAACCGTGAAGGACGGCCAAACTGGGCTACTGGTAGACCGGAACGATCCGGACGCACTAGCTGAAGCCCTTTGTTGGATTCTGCAGAACAGGGGAAATGCTGCAGATATGGGACAGGCGGCCCGTCTCGAAACCCTAGCGGAGCGCTCATGGGGCGCCGCTGCTAAAAAACTCTTGGAAGTTTTCTCTGAACTGCTCGCAAGATGAGTACACCGCGGGCCAAAGAGATCCGGCCTGATTGGCCTATCGAATTGGCCTATTCCAAACTCAAAGCTCATCTGCGACGGCTTAAGGCCAGAACCTTCGACGCGCTATTCCAATCCGTCGCACACACATGCGAACTCTTCCCACCACACGCGTGTCTCAACCTCTTCAAAGCCGCCGGATATGTTGCAGATTAAATGGACGATGCTCTAGTGAAGCTTCTCGCACCGATCCGTCGAAGGTGGGCATTGAGCTTTGGAACAGCGCCCGAAGCGCCGATGGCAATGGTGCTGACATGATCCATCCCCACAAATAGAGTCAATCACAATCTGACCTACATGGGAATCTCCTCGATTTAGGGTTTTCCCTAAACGCAATAATGCCATAAGCATCGAATACTTAGTTCCCCACCTTCACAAACACCCGCTCGTAGGCCGCCAGAAGATGCGGCACGGAGTGTTCCCAGCTGAGCTCCTCAAGCACCCTTGATCGTCCCGCAGCACCCATACGGCGGCATCGGTCAGGATCGTCCATCAATTCGGCAATCTTCGTTGCGAAATCTACGGGGTCGTTGTTCTCGGCGCACAGCGCCGCATCCCCCGCCGATACCTTGCCCTCCGTCAGATCGAACTGCACGCTGGGCTTTTCCAGCGTCATGTATTCCATGATCTTGTTCATGGTCGATATGTCGTTCATCGCGTTCTTTGGGTCCGGTGCCACACCGATGTCGATCACGTTTAGCGCCGCCAGAAGATCGTCACCATACAGCGGGCCGGTAAAGGTGAAGTGTGCGTCAAGACCACGGCGCGCCACATCCGCCTTCACTTCGTCGAGATGAGGGCCAAAGCCCACGATGACAGCGTGCAGGTCATCGCGGCCCATCACGCGCACCAGTTGATCCACTGCAGCCACCAGAATGTCCATGCCTTCCTGCTGGCCGATTACCCCGACATAGCCAAGCACCGTACCTGCCCCCTTGCGAAATGCCGGATCTCCCGGGCCGGGGCGGAACTTGTCGATCTGGGGTGCCGAACGCACGACGAAAACATCCTCGGGCTTCATGCCGCCGCGCCGAATGGCAATGTCGCGGAAACTGCCGTTGGTGGCGATCGAAACCGAAGCGGTAGCAAATGTCAGCCGCTCCCAAATCCGCATCACCCACCAGAGCAGGCCCCGCTTGCCGAACTTGGCCTCGTATAGTTCCGGACAGACGTCATGGTGATCGAACAGATACCGCACCCCCGCCAGTCGATAGCGCCAGGCCAGCAGAAAGATCAAGTCGGGTGGGTTGCAGCCATGGATCACGTCAAAGCCCACCTCGCGCCGTATCTTGCGCGCCAGGCGGAACCAATGCCACAGCGCGGCCCCGTATTCCCGGGCATAGGCCACAGCACCGGAATGCGCCTCATGTGGCATTGGGTGGCGCCAGATGCGGATGCCGTCGATCTCTTCGTAGGGTTTGTCCCAGCCACGCCCCATCGGGCAGATGACCGACACCTGGTAACCGGCCGCCTTCAGCGTCGTCGCCTCAAGCCAGACCCGGCGATCGAGCGGAACTGGCAGGTTTTCCACAACGATCAAAACACGTCTTTCAGTGAAAGAGCTCAATCGAAAATCCTCATGGCAAAGTACGTTCCGCAATACACTGTCTAGCTACAGGCTCCCCTCTGCCACGACAAGAATGCCATTGAACACGCAAACGGCATCGCTGCGTCCACCTCACAACGGGTTCGCCTCCGCAAACTTGCGAAAGAAGGCCAGGAACGCGCGGTCGGGGTCGCGGGCGGGGGTTTTGCTGCTGGCCCAGCTGCGCCATTCGGCCTCGACCGCGTAGATGTCATAGCCGGGGTGCCGCATGCGGGCGGTGCGGTAGGTTTCGGGCTCCAGCGGGGCGCCCTGACGGTCAAGCCAGGCCGGGCGCGGTTTCAACTCGGTCACAACCGTGTCCGCGCCCCCCTCGGCCCGCACCTTGCGCCCGACTTTCGAAAATTGCAGCTCGCGTTCCACGGCCCCCTGCCCTGCCCCGTCCTTTTTCCAACACCGCAGTTCCACATGGGTCACGCTGCGGCCGGTTTTGATCGGATTGACCTCGACCGTGTAGAGCGACAGCTGATTGACCTCGCGCACCGCCGGCTCGATGGCGCGCAGCCGCAGGTTCGACCAGGTGGTCAGCTTGCCCTTGGGCACGCCGAGGATGCCGCGCAGTTCCGCCAGCGTGAACCGATCCGAGGCGCGCCAGCGCAGGTTGCCGCGCTTCTGCACCATCTCGTAAAGCGTCAGGGCGTATTTCGAGGTCAGCGCGAACATCACCTCGCGTTGCAGCCGCGCGAACACGACCGAGTTCTTGATGATCTTGCGCAGCCGCGCCGGGATCTCGTATTCGAACAGACCGTCGCGGCGCAGGGTTTCGACATTGCCGCCCAGCAGTTGCACCCGTTCGACCGCCGGTTCGCCGTCGCGGGTGACCGCGACCCGCACGATCGCCGTCATCAGCCGTTCGATGGACTCGCCCACCCGGTCATTGGAATTGTGGCTGCCGCGCAGGGATGACTTGGCGATGACATGGGTGACCGGCTTGTCGATGGAATCCCAGGCATGTTCCAGAAGCTGGTTGTAGATGCGCCGGTCCACCAGCGTCAGCGGCGTGACCTCGACCAGGTCCACCAGTTCCCCCGGTTTGACCAGGGTATCGGCATTCGGCCGCGCATCGATCGTGCGATAGGCCGCTGACGTCTCCGCCGGTTTCCGCCCCATGCCTGCCCTTTGTCTTGTCGCTTACATGCGTTCTGCTCGGATGTAATTTAGTCCCGAATCATGCGGTCGGGCAAGCCACGGCCCGGCACCCCATATGTAAGGTTTCGCCGCATGTCGGTTTCCCTTTGGCATTGGGAAATTCCAGGGGGCAAAGCCACCTGAGACCCCACCCGAAAAGTAAGCTTTTGTAGGCACCCGATGCGTAAGCGCTGCCATCCCGGGACGTAGCGCATGGGGCCCCGATCTGTAAGGCAAATCGTCCCCAAAAGTAAGCTTAAAGAAGTTTAATCACTATTTGTCATAGGGTTACATCTCGCGAACACAGAACCTATGAATCAAGAATCCCTGGTTTTTTGTATTTTGGTTGGATTCTGGAGGTGTAATCTGCTGCGGCGCAGCATAAGCTCATTCGGCGTTAAAAATTACAAATTGGGAGTCCCGCACAACTTCACCCAAGATGCGCATGATCCAAGGCTGCCCCCTGCACACCGATTCCCGTTTTTTCACGAAATCGGCCAAAAAACCGCACTTGTGACATCACCCCCGCTGGGTCATGTTGCTTTTCAAAAGGCAAGAGCAGAGGCACAGAATGGCACCCGTGTTGTCCCCCGTCACCATGGCTGATTTCGAGGCGCTGGCCAGCCGGTCCGAAACCGTGATCGGGCGGTTGCGCGACCGGGTGTATTCAGAAGGCGCGCGCAAGACGCTGGAACTGCGCTTTAACGTACGCACCGCGGCAGAAATGGTGGGCCGCAGCGAAAAGCTGATCCGTGATGCCGAGGGCGACGGACGTCTGCCCGAACCGCTGAAAGATCCGGTCACAGGGCGCCGCCAAGGATACTCCCTCGCCGAGGTCAATCATATGCGCGAGGTCTTTGGCACCCTGCCCGCCCGGGCTGAGGGCGAGCAAGCACTGGTGCTGGCGGTGCAAAGCTTCAAGGGCGGCGTCGGCAAGTCGACCCTGACCTGTCATCTGGCGCAATACTTCGCGCTCAGGGGTTACCGGGTCTGCGTCATCGACTGCGACAGCCAGGCCTCGACCACGTCGATCTTTGGGCTGAACCCGGATGTGGACGTGGAGGAGGAAGAGGACACGCTCTATCCCTTTTTCCGCCACGGCGGCCCCGCCAGCCTGCACTACGCGCTGCAGGCGACCTACTGGCCCAATATCGCGCTGATCCCGGCCAACCTGGGTCTTTATGACAGCGAGTATGAATTCGCCGCCCGCATGGCGCGCGACAGCACATTCGTTCTGGACCGGCTGCGCGAAGGGATCGCCACGATCCGGGACCAGTTCGACATCATCCTGATGGACCCGCCCCCGGCCCTGGGCATGATTTCCCTGTCGGTGCTGCGGGCCGCCGATGCGCTGCTGGTCCCTGCCCCGCCCAACAACATCGATTTCGGCTCGACCGCGCATTTTCTGCGGATGATGACCGCCACGCTGGAGGAGCTGGCGCGCGCCGGTGGCGAACGCGACTATGCCTTTGTGAAGATCCTCGTCACCAAGATGAACGAGACGAAATCGGCCCACCAGGCCATTCACCGAATGATGCAGGCGGTGTTTCCGCATGACCTGATGCAGGCCGTGCTGAAGGACAGCGCCGAGATCGACAATGCGACGGCAGCACTCCGCACCGTCTACGAGATCACCGGCCCCGCGACCCGCAGCGCCACGCACAAGCGCTGCCGCGCGCATCTGGATGCGGTGGGGCACGAGGTGGAAACGTTAATCCGCATGACCTGGCCCAGCCATCATGCGCGGCTCAGAAAGGAGGGTCTGCTATGACCGGAAAGAAGCACGATGCGGTGTTCGACGACGTCCTGTCGGGGATCGACAGCGCCGATGCGGCCCCGGCCCCGCGGGCGGGCGCGCGGTTCCTGAAACGCTCGACCTCCATCGGCGAACGGATGGCCGGGGAACGCGAGGAAAAGGTGCTGCACTGGGTCGATCCCGACGCCTGCCGGATGTGGGAACGGCACAACCGCGAATATGCCCTGCTGACCGAAGAGAACTGCCGCGACCTGATCGACGGCATCCGTGCCCAGGGTCGCCAGGAGTTTCCCGCAATTGTGCGGCGGCTTGAGGGCGAGGCGCAGCAATACGAGGTGATCTGCGGGGCGCGGCGGCACTATGCCGTGTCCTGGCTTCGGGCCAACAACTATCCGCAATTCCGCTATCTGGTCGAAGTGCGCGACCTGACGGACGAAGAGGCGTTCCGCCTTGCCGATATCGAGAACCGTGACCGCGACGACATTTCGGACTACGAGCGCGCCCGCGACTATGCCCAGGCGATCGAGCTGTATTACGGCGGCAAGCAAAAGGCGATGGCGGCACGGCTTGAGGTCTCGGAGGGCTGGCTGTCGCGCTACCTGGGTCTCGCGCGGTTGCCGCAGGAGGTGGTTGGTGCCTTTGCCTCGATCCGGGACCTGAAGGAGCTGCATGCGCGCACGCTGAAGCCGCTGCTGGCAAAGCCGCAGGACCGCGCCGCGATACTGGTCGAGGCTGCGGCCATCGCGCGCGATCAGGCCGCGGCGCGGGCAGGGCAGGGGGCGCCGCTGGAGCCTGCGCAGGTGCTGGCCCGGCTCAAGGCTGCGGCGGCCCCGGCGCGGCCCGTCAGGGCGGCTGCCAAGCGCTATTCCCCTGACTCTGCCGAGGGCGGCATCACCGCGCGGCGCAGCGGCAAAAAGACGGTTCTGGAAGTGCCTGATACCCTGTCGCGCAGCGCGGTCGAGACGGCCCTGGCGCAGTTTGTGGCGGATCGGTTCGGGGATGCGTGACATTGCCGAAATTGCCAATTGGCAAGAACATAGAAAAAATTTTTATTTTCAATAGCCTAGGAGGAAATTGACTCTGCTTCGTATCGGCAGGTGCCGAAAAGTTGCCAATTGGCAACTTTGCCCGTGTTAGAGCCTTTTTCCTGACCTGTCAGAGACTGTTTTAGTTGTTGTCGCGCGGGCGGCGTAGTGCAGCGCAAGCCCCGCGGCCGCTCCCGCCAGTGCCCCCTTCACTCCGGCGGTGAAGTCGGCCCATTCGCGCATGCGGTTCACATAGGGCTGTACGATCTCGATCAGCCCAGCCTCTGATACGGCCAGGGGCAGGGCCCACCACAGCGCGCGGGGGTAAATCAGCGCAACGGGACACACCAATGCGGCAAAGGCGATGAAATGGTGCGTCTTGTCCGATCCGGGCACGGACGGGGCCGCTGGCAGCGGGATCAGCGCCAGCACGAGGATCGCAACAGCAACGCAGGCCGTCAGCGCATAGGCGACCCTTTTGCGGCGGGTTTCCGAAAGCCGGAATAAATGCGCAGTCATTATCGTCCTTTGAAATGCGGGGCAGGGGGCGGGTGCCGGGAATGGTCGCGCCGTATACAGGATTGACATCCGCGCGAACAGGGCGCGTGTACAGCAGATCGCATGAAGCGATATGCTGGCCGATCATAAATCGTTGCGTTGCGTAAGTGTTCAGTTCTTGGGCTGGGGGACGCGCGTGTGTTGTGCGATTTTGGCTGATGACCTTCGCGGTCGGAATGCGCAGCCCAGGGAAATGGCGAGGATGCTGAAAACGCCGGTCGCAAGATAGACAAGGGCCACCGAACCAACCGGTTGTCCGACGATCGCTGCAAAAGCAGCGGCGATGCCACCCAGCACCGAACCAACCAGTAGTAGGCCCATGATCATGTCCGACCGTCCCTCCCTTCGCCTTTTCGTGGCAGGTGATGATTTTCCATCATCTTTAAGTAGAATATGATTTCGTTAACAAACCGTTGTAAAGCGGCAAGGATCGTTTGCGTCCGGTTCGGTATAAAACCGCCTGTCCTGTGCTCAAAGCCGAATCCCGACGAGTCGCGGAATACCGCCTGTGCGGTGACGTATGGCGTGTGAAATCCGGGGCTTGCGGCGCAGATGTCACGCCGCACCGATCCGGTTCGGCCTGTTCTTGCCAATGCGCGGCGGCTGCGCCGATAAATGTATGCGCTTTCGTTCATAATATGGCAGAAGCTAGAGCCTACAACCGGGGAGGAAACCCGGAGCAGAAGAGGCACGCAGGAATGGCGCAACAATTTGTGTCCGCAAGGATGGCGGCGCGTTCACCCGATGCAAACGCAACGGCTGCACCCGCCACAGGCGGGATCCGTACGCCGGGTCCACTGCGCACGCCCGAGGTGCGCGATGTGTTTGCGACCCGGGCGTATGCGCAATTTCTGAGCGCGCTGGGTTGGCAGCTTCCGACGTTGCCGCGCCACAGGATGGAACACCACGCACCGCTGCAATGCTGTTTCGTGCTGCGCGATGGCGACCGGGAAGAGGCCGCTTTCGGCTATACGGCCGTGACGATGCCGGATGATGCGAATTGCCCGGGGCTGGCCAAGGCCAGATCGCATATCGAACGGTTCCTCGCCCGGCTCGGCGAAGACAGCGGCCTGCTGTTTCAGAACACACCTGTTTTTGCGTTTGCCGGACGGCGGCGGGATCGGGTTGCCGTGTTCGGCGGGTGGCGCATCCGGCGCGGTACGTGGACGCCGTTCCTGCTGGGGCCGGACGGACTGGGCGGGATCGCGGGCCAGGAGATGCTGTTTGCGCGCGGGACCGCACCGCACCACATGGCCGAGGTGTGCGGCCACGAGGTCCGGACCGTCATGCCCCGGATCACCGATCTGACACATGCCATCGACGCATTCGGCCAGAACGACAAGGCGCGTGATGCCGCCGAAACACCGGAACCGGCGCGCAGACCCGTGCAGATCGTGCCCCTTGCAGGGGGCTGGTTCACGGCCCGGCCCGACGTGTCGGGCACCGGCAACCCGGTCGTCTTCAAACGCGCAAGGGCCGTGGCCGCCCGACCAAAGGTTGCCACAGTGCCGCCCAGCGATACACTCCAGGCATTCGGGGAAGACGAATTCAGGTTCCACGAATTCGGAGCGGATCGCAGATGAGATCGAAAAACCCGCCAACCAATCCGGCGCTCGGCAAGGTCGAGCTCTGGAAGGCGTTGCGTCCCAGTTACGGGCTGTTGGGCTGGATCTTTGCCTTCAGCGTCTTCGCCAACCTGCTGATGCTGACCGGCCCGTTCTACATGCTGCAGATCTATGACCGTGTGCTCAGTTCGCAATCGGTCGAGACACTGATTGCCCTGTCGGTGCTGGTGGCGGGACTCTTCGGGCTGATGGCGATGTTCGATTATGCCCGTGGCCGGATGATGGCACGGGTCGGCGCGCGCTTTCAAAGCGCGCTGGACGCCCGTGTCTTCGAGGCCAGTCTGAAGGGCGGGCAGGGCGCGCAGGACCAGGCCGAGGCGGCGGGCGCGCTGCACGATCTGGACGCATTGCAAAAGCTTTTCATGTCGCCGGTCCTGATGACGATAATGGATCTGCCCTGGACCCCGGCGTTCCTGGTGCTGATGTTCATCTTTCACCCGATGATCGGCTGGCTGGCGGTGCTGGGGGGCGCTGTGCTGGTCCTGCTGGCGGTGGCGAACCACCTGCTGACCGCCCGGCGCACGCGCATATCGCAACTGGCCGCGCAGCAATCGCACGACATGGCCAGCGAAACGCGGATGGGCGAGGAAGTGGTGCTGACGCAAGGGCTGCGCCCGGCGATGACCGAACGCTGGCGCCGCACCCGTGTCGAGGGGCTCAAGCGCTCTCTGGGCGCCAATGACTGGACCGGCAGTTTCACGTCGGTGACAAAATCGTTCCGGCTGTTGCTGCAATCGGCGGTGCTGGGCGTTGGTGCCTATTACACGCTGCAGGGCGAGCTGACGGGCGGTGCGATGATCGCCGGGTCGATCCTGATGGGTCGGGCTCTGGCACCGATCGAACAGGCGCTTGGCGGCTGGCCGGTGCTGCAACGGGCGCGGGCGGGATGGCGGACGCTTGGCGCGTTCCTGTCCAGGAACCCGCCGGTCCCGCAGCGCACGGAATTGCCCCAGCCCGAGGCGCAACTGCGCGCCAAGAACGTCACCGTCCTGCCACCCAACGGCACGGTGCCCGTGCTGCGCGGCATCAACTTCCAGCTGGAACCGGGCCAGGCCATCGGGGTCATCGGCCCGTCCGGATCCGGAAAATCGAGCCTGGCCCGGGTGCTTCTGGGCTATTGGCCGGTCTCGGCCGGAGAAATCCGGCTGGGTGGGCCCACGCTTGACCAGTACGGGCCCGACACGCTGGGCCATCATATCGGGTACCTGCCGCAGAACGTGCGGCTGTTCTCGGGCACGATCGCGCAGAACATCGCCCGGATGGCAGACACGCCCGATTCGGCGGCTGTGGTGCGCGCGGCAAAGGCGGCCAATGCCCATGACATCATCACCCGCCTGCCGGACGGCTACGACACGGAACTGAAAGCCAGCGCGCTGGCGCTGTCGGGCGGTCAGTGCCAGCGGATCGCGCTGGCGCGGGCGCTGTATGGCGATCCGCAACTGTTGATCCTGGACGAGCCGAACTCGGCGCTGGATGCGGACGGCTCGGACGCGTTGAACGCGGCGGTGCGCAACTTCAAGGAGCGGGGCAGGGCGGTGATCATCATGACCCACCGCCCCAACGCGATTGCCGAATGCGACCTGCTGATGGTTCTGGAAAACGGCGTCGTCTCGTCCTTTGGCGAGCGCGATACCGTGATGCGGAAAATGCTCAAGAACGCGGATACCGTGCAACGCACGCTGCACAGCCTGCCGGGGGGCCGCAATGGCTGAGCGTCACGACAGGACCTTGCCGGCCTGGCCTGCGCGGCTGCCCCTGACCATCGGGGTGCTTGCCATGGTAATGCTTGTCGGTGGCGTGGGCGGATGGAGCGTGGGCACCACGCTGTCGGGGGCCGTGATCGCGTCGGCCAGCGTCAAGGTCGAATCCAACCGCCAGGTCATCCAGCATCCCGATGGCGGCGTGGTCCGCGACATCATGGTGCGTGACGGGGATCGGGTCGACGCCGGTGATGTGCTTTTGCGGCTGGACGGGCGTCGGCTGCAATCGGAACTGACCATCGCCGAGGGCCGCCTGCGCGGGCTGGCCGCGCGCCGGGCCCGTCTGATCGCCGAACGCAGCGACGCGGAACAGGTCATCTTTCCCCCCGACCTTGTGGAACTGGCGGCCACCGATCCCGAAACCAGGGGCCTGATCGAGGGCGAGGCGACGCTTTTTGCCGCCCGCCTCGAGGCGCTGCAACAGCAAAGCGGGCTTCTGGACGAACAGAACGAACAGATCGCCAGCCGCATCGAAGGCATCGAGGCCCAGCTCGACGCGCTGGACCGGCAGACGGGTCTGGTCACGCGCGAGCTGGCCAGCAAGCGCAAGCTGCTGGACGGCGGGCTGGCCCCGGCCTCGTCCGTGCTGGCGCTGGAACGTGAACTGGCCGGGATCGAGGGCGAGACCGGGCGGCTCAAGGCCGAGATTTCGGGCCAGAAGGGGGCCATCACCGCCAACGAGATCGAGCGCCTGCGGCTGTGGACCGTCCGCCGCGAAGAGGCGACAAGCGCCGAACGGGAATTGCAGTTCAACGAGATCGAACTGGACGAGCGCCGGATCGAGCTGATCGACAGGCTGTCGCGCATGGACCTGCGCGCGCCGGTCAGCGGCATCTTCTACGAATCCCAGATCTTTGCCGAACAGGCGGTGGTGCAGCCGGCCGAGCCGGTCATGTACATCGTGCCGCAGGATCAGCCGCTGATCGTGTCTGCCCGGGTCGAGGCGATCGACGTCGCCGACGTCCATATCGGCCAGGATGTCGCCCTGCGGTTCGTTGCCTTCAACCAGAATGGCCGTGAACCCAGCCCCGGCAAGGTGCTGCGCATCTCGGCCGATGCCATCACCGACCAGACGACCGGAGCCAGCTATTACGCAGTGGATATCCGCCCGTCCCCCGAGGTCGCGGCCAGCCTGAGTGCCGACGAAGAACTGGTGCCGGGCATGCCCGTCGAGGCCTATATCCGCACCCGGGACCGGACCGCGCTGGCCTATCTGGCCGAACCTTTCACCGCCTTTTTCGCCCGCGCTTTCCGCGAATAGGGCGGATTGCGGGACGTGACACCGCGGCAACAGGCCGTCCTTGATTGGCGTCCGGCAGTGTATGGATATGCGGTTTGGGCGCAAAACCCTGCTATGGTCATGACCGAACGATCCGAAGGTGCCCCGCAACGAGGGTGCCACGGATGGTCATGAGGCAAGGCAGGAACGACACATGGGCGTACACGCCATGGTGTGGCCGACAGTGCCCCGGTTTGTCCGGGG
>JBCDEC010000121.1:0-13924 GCA_039179965.1 Pseudomonadota bacterium | reverse complement strand
GGCCTTTATGGATGTCGCCATAATGACGCTCGACGGCGTGGAGGCCTGGGTCTCACGGTCTGGCTATACCGGCGAAGACGGCTACGAGATCTCCGTGCCCGAAGAGGCGGCGACGGCTCTGGCACAGACGCTGCTGGCGCACCCCGCAGTGGAGGCCATCGGTCTTGGTGCCCGCGACTCCCTGAGGCTTGAGGCCGGGCTCTGCCTGTATGGACAGGATATCGATGCGTCGACCACGCCGGTGGACGCCAATCTGACCTGGGCGATCCAGAAAGCCCGTCGAACCGGCGGCGCGCGCGCCGGCGGGTTCCCGGGCGCAGAGACAATCCTCGCACAGATGGCGGACGGCACATCGCGTCGGCGCGTCGGACTGCGCCCGGATGGCCGGGCCCCGGTGCGCGCCGGCGTCCCGCTCTTCGCCGCCGAAAGTGGCGGAGAGGCGATTGGCACCGTGACCTCCGGCGGCTTTGGTCCCAGTGTCGAAGCACCGGTAGCCATGGGCTATCTGCCGACAGATCTCGCCGATCCCGGCACCCCGGTCTACGGCGAACTCCGTGGCCGACGTGTCCCGCTGACCGTTGTCCAACTTCCCTTCCTCCCAGCCCGCTTCAAGCGCAGAACAGCAAAGGTCTCGTCATGAAATTCACCGAAGAACACGAATGGCTCCGCCCCGAAAATGATCTGATCGTGGTGGGCATTACCGAACACGCCACTGAGCAACTGGGCGATCTGGTTTTTGTCGAATTGCCCGAGGTTGGTGCAACCGTGGCCAAGGACGATGAGATCGTGGTAATCGAAAGCGTCAAAGCGGCCTCGGACATCTGCGCACCGCTTGATGGTGAAATTGTCGAGGTCAACGAGGCGCTCGTTGAGGCGCCCGCGATGGCCAATGAGGACCCTCAGGGCAACGGCTGGTTTTTCAAGATCAAGCCCGCGGATCTCTCACAGATGGATGCTTACATGGACGAGGCGGCCTACAAAGCCCTGATCTCGTGACGGAATTTTCGATGTCATTTACACCCACAGACTATCTGCCCTACGACTTTGCCAACCGGCGTCATATCGGGCCGTCTCCGGCGGAGATGGCCGAGATGCTCGCTGCGATCGGCGTGCCGGACCTTGACACTCTGATCGCCGAGACAGTGCCCGAAGCGATCCGCCAGACCCAGGCGCTGGACTTTGGCAAACCGAAGTCCGAGCACGAAGTGCTGCACCACATGCAGACAATTGCAGCCAAGAACGACGTGCTCACCTCGCTTATCGGGATGGGCTACTACGGCACCGTGACGCCGCCTGCGATCCAGCGAAACATCCTGGAAAACCCGGCCTGGTACACGGCCTACACGCCCTATCAGCCCGAAATCGCACAGGGTCGGCTGGAGGCGCTGCTCAACTACCAGACCATGGTTTCAGACCTGACCGGACTGGAGATCGCCAACGCGTCGCTCCTGGACGAAGCCACGGCCTGCGCCGAAGCGGTCACAATGGCGCGCCGGATTTCCAAATCCAAGGCGCAGGCCGTGTTCGTGGATGAAAACTGCCATCCGCAGAATATCTCGGTCATTCAGACGCGCGCGGCCCCTCTGGGCATTGAGGTGATCGTGGGATCACCGGACGACCTGCAGCCTGAAACGGTCTTTGCCGCCGTCTTCCAGTATCCCGGCACCTATGGCCATCTGCGGGACTTCACGCCGGAGATTGCCGCGCTGCATGGCGTCAAGGCGGTGGGCATTGTCGCGGCGGATCTGCTGGCGCTGACACTATTGAAGGAACCCGGGGCCATGGGCGCGGATATTGCGGTGGGCACGACCCAGCGCTTTGGCGTGCCGGTGGGCTATGGGGGGCCGCATGCGGCCTATATGGCGACCCATGCGCGCCATGCCCGGGCGATGCCGGGCCGGATCGTTGGCGTCTCTGTCGACAGTCACGGCAACCGGGCCTACAGGCTCTCGCTGCAGACCCGGGAACAGCATATCCGGCGCGAGAAAGCCACCTCCAACGTGTGCACCGCCCAGGCGCTCCTGGCAGTCATGGCCGGGTTCTATGCGGTGTTCCACGGGCCGGACGGGCTCAAGGCCATTGCCCAGCGGATACATCGCAAGACCGCACGGCTTGCGCGCGGGCTGGAAGAACGCGGCTTTAAGGTGGAGCCTGCGACCTTCTTTGACACGATCACGGTCGATGTGGGTGCCTTTCAGGCGGCGGTGCTGAAATCGGCAGTGGACGAGGGGATCAATCTGCGTCCCGTAGGAACCACCCATGTGGGCATTTCGCTCGATGAACGCAGCCGACCCGAAACGCTGACCCAGGTCTGGCGCGCCTTCGGCATCGCTGACCGTCAGCCCGGTATCGCCGCAGAGTACCGCTTGCCCGACGCGCTTGTGCGGACGTCCGATTTCCTGACCCATCCGGTGTTCCACATGAACCGGGCAGAGACCGAGATGACCCGCTATATGCGGCGCCTGGCGGATCGGGATCTGGCGCTTGACCGCGCCATGATCCCGCTGGGGTCCTGTACGATGAAGCTGAACTCGGCGGCCGAGATGATGCCGGTCTCGTGGGAAGCCTTTTCGCTGACGCACCCTTATGCGCCGAAAGATCAGGCGCAGGGCTATGCCGAGATGATTTCGGATCTCAGCCAGAAGCTCTGTGACATCACCGGGTACGCGGCCATTTCAATGCAGCCGAATTCGGGCGCGCAGGGGGAATATGCCGGGCTTCTGACCATTTCGGCCTACCATCGGGCGCGGGGCGAGGGGCATCGCGATGTTTGCCTTATCCCGATGTCGGCGCACGGCACAAACCCGGCCTCGGCGCAGATGGTTGGCTGGACGGTCGTACCGGTGAAATCGGCCGAGAACGGGGACATCGATCTCGAAGATTTCCTGGGCAAGGCAGAGCAGTACAGTGACCGGTTGGCCGGCGCGATGATCACCTATCCGTCAACCCATGGGGTCTTTGAAGAAACCGTGACCAAGGTTTGCGAGATCACCCATATGCATGGCGGGCAGGTCTACATCGACGGGGCCAACCTCAATGCGATGGTCGGGATCTCTCGACCCGGTGATCTGGGCGGCGACGTCAGCCACCTGAACCTGCACAAGACCTTTTGCATTCCGCATGGCGGGGGCGGCCCCGGCATGGGGCCGATTGGTGTGCAGGCTCATCTTGTCCCGCATCTGCCAGGAGATCCCGTATCTGGGACAGGGGCGGTATCGGCGGCGCCCTACGGATCGCCCTCGCTGCTTCCGATCTCATGGGCGTATTGCCTGATGATGGGCGGCGACGGCCTCACGCAGGCCACGCGGGTTGCGATCCTCAATGCCAATTACATCGCCAAACGGCTCGAAGGCGCCTATGATGTGCTCTACAAGGGCCCCCTCGGCAGGGTGGCGCATGAGTGCATCCTCGATACGCGGCCCTTCGCGACCACGGCTCATGTCAGCGTTGATGATATCGCCAAACGGCTGATGGATTGCGGGTTCCACGCGCCGACGATGAGTTGGCCGGTTTCTGGTACGCTTATGGTCGAACCGACCGAATCTGAGACAAAGGCAGAACTCGACCGGTTCTGCGAGGCAATGCTCGCCATCCGCGCAGAAATCGGTGAGATCGAGCGCGGCGATATCGATGCCGAGAACAACCCGCTGAAGAACGCGCCTCATACGATGGAGGATCTGGTGCGCGACTGGGATCGGCCCTATAGCCGCGAGACCGGATGCTTTCCACCCGGCGCGTTCCGGGTGGACAAATACTGGCCTCCGGTCAACCGCGTGGACAATGTCTGGGGCGACCGGAATCTCACTTGCACCTGTCCGCCCATGACCGACTATGCAGATGCGGCAGAATAGCCGGACCTGTCTGTGAAAGGACCTGGCCGGGCGCTCCGACCAGGTCCCAATACTCCCCTATTCGGCATAAATTCTAATAGCTTAGAGCGAGCGCCTTCCATCCACTTCTGCTACCTCCAGTCCGGGGACGCGATCATGAGATCACACGGGGAGGAGACGGATGGAGACGGGTTTGTGCGATCTGGCGGAGTTGACTGGCGACGAAGCGCAGAAGCTGACCGGACAAGGGCCACTCGATCAGTTTTCGGACATTGCTGTGGTGATGGTAGAAGACTACGGTCTGCACCTGCATCAGGGCATTGCCAAGGTGCGCCGCATGATTTGTCACGACCTGCGCGGGGCAATGCGGTCTGGCAACATCGATGAAGCACGACTGCTTCTGGCAACGTTGCGCGAGTTTGTCATCGAATACCCTGAGGCCGCGCGCACCTAGTCGCCACGCGTGCCGGCGCCAAGGGACAAACGGATCGACCTTTAGGCGGCCAGAACCTTGTTGATTTCACCCAGCGCATCGCGCGCCGTGGCCGCGACTTTGACATTGGTGAATCCGTTGCCGCCGTCGACGTCAGCAAAAAACGGCGCGCTGAGTTCGTCCTGATATTCCCTCAGGACGGCACGGGCCTCGGCTTTGCGGGTGTCGCGTTCGTGACCGGGCTCTGCCGATACAATGGCGTCGAGCTTGTCAGACAAGCGCGTATCCAAAGCGTCGATATGGTTGAAGAGTTCGCCGATATTGTCGATCACGGCCTGTCCGTCGGGTTCATTGCCGATCGCGCTCAGTATACTGTCGTGCAGCTTGGTCAACTCGCCCTTCATCTGCCCGCGGGCGGACGACCAGTTGAGCCGGGATATCGCGAAGGGACGGGCGTCTTCGGGAATATCCCGCAAGAAAACGTCCACGTTGCGTGCGGCGCCGTCATCGATCATGTCCTGCACCGTCGACAGGTAACTCCAGGCCTTGGCATGATCTGGTCCGGCGACCAGTTCCACCGCCGACTCAAAGAGGATACGCATGCGCTGCACATCCTCGACCGCGCCCGTCGAAGACGCGCGCGCATAGTCCGGCGTCTTTTCCTCAATCGCATCCTGCAGCCGCAAGGCTTCCTCGACAAAGGTCATCGCAGGGGCGGCGCTGGAATAGGTTCCGGCTTCCAAATCGGTGACCGCGCTGTCGAGCCGGGCTTCGAGTTTGGTTTGCACCTCGAGTCCAAAGCGGGTCACGACTGTGGTGCGCAAGGATTCGATCTTGTCCTTCAGATCGTAGGCCCGCGAGTCAAACCCGTCATCTTTATCTTCAGCCTCGTCCGGCGCGGAGGCAGCAACAGAGGCCGGTGCCTCGCCTTCTGTCGCGCCAGCTGCTGCGTCGGGGGCCTCGGTGGGTTTCTTGATTTCAGACCCGCCCTGTTTCTTCTTTTTCTTGGCGTCCTTGGCGGACCGGGTGCTGCGGATGGAGTCGCTGGACATTCCAAGGCGGGTCAACGCTTCGGCAATCCGATCCATCAAGGTCTCGGCGTCGTCCAACTCACCGCTTTTGAGCGACGTGATGGCGTTTTGTAATGCGGTGCTTAGCTTGTCGCGGGTATCGTCGGGCACCGCGGCGACGGCGATCTGATCTTTGAGGGCCTTGGCATAGGCGGCCAACTTTTTCAGTCGGTCGTCGTTCGCCTCCTCCGGGGACGCGGCTTCAGTCACGTCGCCCGAATCGCCGGCTGAAGCGTCATCGCCGCCGGGCGTCTCGGCCTGCGTATCCGGTGCTTCAGACTTTCTTTCATCCAAGACGGCCTGCAGCTTTTCCATTTTGGCGGCAAGGTCGTCATACGTGTCCTGGGCTTGTTCAAAATCCTGCGCTTTGAGCATGCCCACAACAGATTGAATCGCATCGAGCAGCTTGGCCTTGGCCGGGTCCGGCATCGCACTGGCTTGCTGTTGCAATTGCTTCAAACCGGCAACGAGCGGCGCAGCGTCGAAGGCAGGCGCCGGAGCGGGCGTCTCTTCTTCTTCGGACGCTTCCGGCGTTTCTTCAAGACCTGCATCATCGAAATCATCAAGTACATCGCCGAGATCTTCGATGTCTTCTTCGAGCACACTGCCATTGGCATCGAGCACCCGGATATTGAGCGACACCGCGTCCTTTTTCAGATGCTGTTTCAGCCTGCGGGCAATCGCCGGCACCACGTTTTCACATCGCAACTCAAGCACCCGACCGTCGACGCTGGCCATGCCAAAAGCGACCTTTATGCCGGGGCCGTCCTTTTTGGCGGCCTTGCTCAATACGCTCGCAGACTTTTCGTGATGAAGAGTGAAGTAGTCGCCTTCCTTCGCTTTTCCGGGATTATAGGCGAAGGCTATAGGCTTCGAACGGGCCAGTTTCAGGCGACTCTTAAGTTTATTACTGCTGAGCACATAGTCTGGCATGGCACGCCTCCCGTATCTTCTGTCAGAACCTATCGCCCTGTTTGGATCTTGCATAGCCTGCGAAGTGCGACCTTCCGGGGCGGCTCACAATCACGCGGGACCACCTTGTCAGCCCCGTGGTCGCGGCGGATAAGCGGGCTATGAACACGATGCCATTGCCGTTGACCCGAGATATCGTCCTTGTGGGGGGCGGGCACAGCCACGCGCTGGTTTTGCGCAAATGGGGCATGGCACCGCTGGCCGGGGTGCGTTTGACGGTCATCAATCCGGGTCCCACGGCACCTTATTCCGGAATGCTGCCGGGACACGTTGCGGGCCACTACCCGCGCAAAGCGCTCGACATCGACCTGGTCCGCTTGGCGCGGTTCGCCGGGGCCCGGCTGATCCTGGGCGCGGTTGATGACCTCGATCTGGCAAATCGAACGCTGAACGTGCCGGGGCGGCCACCGATTGGCTTCGATCTGGCCTCGCTCGATGTGGGCATCACCTCCTCGATGCCCGGCCTGCCTGGGTTTTCCCAACATGCGGTCCCAGCCAAACCCTTGGGGGCATTTGCAGTCGCCTGGCAGGACTATCTTGAACAAACCGGGCCAGCGGAGGTCGCCGTGATCGGAGGCGGCGTGGCTGGCACGGAACTCGCCCTCGCCATGGCCCATGCGCTCAAGACGCGGGGGCGATCCGGGCAGGTGACTTTGCTTGATCGCGGCGCCGCTCTGTCGGCGCTTCAGCCCAGGTCCGCCCTGAAAATCCGGACCCATCTGGGGGCGGCAGGCGTGGTTCTGCGTGAACACGTCGAGATTGCGGAGATCACCGCAAACAGCCTTGGTCTCGCGTCCGGCGAAGTGCTTCGGGCTGATTTTGTGACCGGTGCCGCGGGTGCGCGGCCCTATGAATGGCTGTCGACGGTTGGTTTGGATGAACAGGACGGGTTTGTGACGGTCCGCGAGACGTTGCAAACAAGCGATCCCGACATCTTCGCGGTGGGCGATTGCGCACATATGGGATTCGCGCCCAGACCCAAGGCCGGGGTCTACGCGGTTCGTCAGGCCCCGGTGCTCTATGCCAACCTGCGCGCACGCGCGATGGGCCAGAAACTACACCCCTATCCGCCGCAGGACGACTATCTCAAACTGATCTCGCTGGGCAAAAAGTCTGCACTGGCGGAGCGTTTCGGGCGACCGCTGGTCGGGCCGCTCATGTGGCGTTGGAAAGATCGCATCGACCAGCGCTTCATGGACAGGTTTCGCGATCTACCGGTGATGACGGCTCCGGCGCTGCCCAAAGCGCGCGATGCGGGACTGGATGCGGCGTTGGGCGACAAACCAATGTGCGGCGGGTGCGGTGCCAAGGTCGGGCGTGACATCCTGGAACCGATCCAGCAGGCCCCCACAGATCGCCCTGACATCGATATGTTGCCGGGCGATGATGCGGCCCTGCTGACGCTCGGCACAAGCCGGATGGTGCTGACGACCGATCATCTGCGCGCCTTTGTCGAGGACCCGGTTGTGATGACGCGAATCGCCGCCGTCCATGCGCTGGGTGATATCTGGGCCATGGGCGCGGTGCCGAAAGCGGCTTTGGTCACCTTGATCCTGCCGCCGCTGTCCGCGCCATTGCAGGCGCGTACGGTGGCGGAAATCATGTCTGCCGCGCGCCTGGTGATGGGCGCAGCGGGGGCCGAGATTGTCGGCGGGCACACCACGACAGGCGCGGAACTGACCATTGGCTTTTCCCTGACCGGAGACGCACAGAGCCCGCCGATCACACTGGCCGGTGGTCAGCCGGGCGACGCGTTGATCCTGACCAAGCCACTGGGCTCCGGCGTGATCATGGCCGCTGATATGGCCGGATTGGCCAGCGGCGCTGACGTAGCGGCTGCGCTTGAATGGATGCAGCGGCCACAGGGCGATGCGGCCCGCCACCTCGCCGGGGCGCATGCAATGACCGATGTGACAGGCTTTGGCCTTGCGGGGCATCTGGAGGGGATCTGTCGCGCGTCCGGCACGGGCGCCATGCTGGACCTCGCGCGGATCCCATTGATGTCCGGCGCTGCGGAACTGGCGGCTGCGGGCACGCGGTCGACACTCTTTGCCGACAATCGTCGTCTGGTACCGGACTTGCCGGATGGCGGCGTGGCCGACCTGCTCTATGATCCGCAGACCGGCGGTGGACTTCTTGCCGCCGTTCCTGCGGCAAGCGCCGATGACACGCTGTCGACGCTGCGGGAACATGGCTGCCCGGCAGCCCAAATCGGGCAGTTGACCACAGATCCAATGATCCGCGTTTCGGCGCTTTAGGCCGGGAAGTTGGTATTCAAAACGGCCTCGATCTCTGAGGCGGTTTCATCCAGCCCACGGCGGTCCAGCGCTCTGGCGCGAAGTGTTGCCAGCGGTGTCATGCCACGCGCGGCGCGCGCCTTGGAATAGGCCGGGTCGTAGTGCTCCTGCATGAGCGCGGCGGTCAGGCCGCGCTTGTCGCCGGCCGCGATCCGTTCCATCCAGCCGTCCACAACCGCGTTGCCCCGCACGGGGCGCAGATGCTGCAACAGGTCTTTGAGCTGCGATTTGTCACTGAGAATATCGGTGTAGGCTTCGCTCAGATACTCAACCCGCGCTGCCAGCGGCGCTTCGATCTCGATTCGAGGCGCATCTTTCATCAGGCTCCAGAGAGAGGGGGGCAGGATACGTGCGCCGATCTTGCTCGATTCCGCCTCCACCAATACAGGTCGGAATGGGTCCATCGGGCTCAGGATCCCGGCCAGACGGCTCTCGAAGGCCTTTTGGAGCGGTTGTTCGCCACAGCCGCCCAGCAGTGAGCCGCGATGCCCGGCCGCCGCTTCGAGATCGAGCACCTGCCAGCCGCGCGCAGCCAGGGTCTTGAGCAAATCCGTCTTGGCCGTGCCGGTGTTGCCGTCCAGCAGAACAACGCGATGGGGCAGCGGCGATTCGTACAGATAGGTGTTCACCAGACGTCGATAGCTGCGATATCCACCCGACACGGTGTCCGCCCGCCAGCCGATTTCCGATAGCATCCAGGCAAAGCTGCCGGACCGCTGCCCGCCGCGCCAGCAGTATACCAAAGGCCGCCAGCGGCCACCGCGATCAGCCAACGGTCCGGCGATATGGCCGGCTGCATTGCGAAAGACCATTGCGGCACCCAGTTTGCGGGCGCGAAACGGGCTTTCCTGTTTGTAGATCGTACCAACTTCGGCGCGTTCCGCGTTGGAGAGAACCGGCATGTTGATCGCGCCGGGAACGTGATCTTCGGCGAATTCCGCCGGACTGCGCACGTCGATGAGCGTGTCAAAACCATGGGCCATGAAGCCGTCGAGGGAAGAGAAGGTCAGCGCCATGATCTTCCCCTAGCCTCCACGCGCGCGGAAGAAAAGTCAGGAGCAGTTCGGCGCCGCTTGTAATTCACGGTTTCATGAAATAACGAACCCCCATGGTGAGGGCGTTCTGCACGCCCCGCCCGGGACGCCAGCAGGCCGCAAGGCAAAACAAAGGACAATACAGTGACCAAGATTGCAATCAACGGCCTGGGCCGGATTGGAAAGCTCGTGATGCGCGCGCTGGTCGACGAGGGAATTGACGGTGAGATTGTGCTGCTCAACGACCCCGGCGGTACGACGGAGCAGCACGCGCTGCTTCTGGAGTTCGACACGGTTCACGGCCGCTGGGCGCACAGGTTCGGTTGGGACGCTGACACAGTGTCGATTGATGACCACAAGATCCGGTTCACGCAGGTCTCGGCGCTGGAGGATTTGCCGCTGGCCGAGTTGGGCGTGGATGTCGTGGTCGATTGCACGGGGGTCTTCAAGAGTGGGGCCAAGACGCAGCCCTATTTCGAGGCCGGGGTGAAAAAGGTGGTGGTGTCCGCGCCCGTCAAGGATGGTGGTGCGCTGAATGTGGTCTATGGGGTGAACCACGATCTCTATGACCCAGCGGCGCACGATCTGGTGACAGCAGCCAGTTGCACGACAAATTGCCTGGCCCCCGTAGTGAAGGTCATTCACGAGGGACTGGGGATCAAGCATGGATCAATGACCACGATCCACGATGTGACGAACACGCAGACCATCGTAGACCGGCCCTACAAGGATACGCGACGCGCCCGCTCGGCGCTGAATTCGCTCGTCCCGACAACCACCGGATCCGCAACCGCGATTACGCTGATCTATCCCGAGTTGAAGGGGCGACTGAACGGCCATGCCGTGCGCGTGCCGCTGCTGAATGCCTCCCTGACCGATTGCGTCTTCGAGGTGGAGCGCGCAACCCAGGCCGAAGAAGTCAACGCGCTCTTCAAGGCGGCGGCGGAGGGCGACCTCGAGGGCATTCTGGGCTATGAGACCCGGCCGCTGGTCTCTGCCGATTACGTGAATGACCCGCGCTCATCGATTGTGGATGCCCTGTCGACCATGGTGGTGAATGGCACGCAGGTGAAGATCTATGCCTGGTATGACAATGAATATGGCTACGCCTGGCGGTTGGCGGATGTGACACGGATGGTCGTGAATGGAGTGCGCGGCGCAGGGACCTGAGAAGGTCTGGCCCGGCGTTTGGAGGCGAAACGGATGCAACACTCAGCCAGGACCGACGGCGTGTCGGCCTATATCGCGGTCACGGCGGCCTATTGGGCCTTCATGCTCACGGACGGGGCACTGCGCATGCTCGTGCTTTTGCACTTTCATGCGTTGGGCTTCTCTCCGATCCAACTGGCCTATCTGTTCCTGCTGTATGAATTCATGGGCATGGTCACCAACCTTTCGGCCGGGTGGATTGCCAAACGGTTTGGCCTGACAACAACGCTGTATGCGGGTCTCGGGTTGCAGATTGTGGCGCTCTATATGCTGACCAAACTGGATCCGGCCTGGTCGGTCGCAGTCTCGGTCGGTTTTGTGATGGCCGTGCAGGGGCTTTCGGGAGTGGCCAAGGATCTGGCCAAGATGAGCTCCAAGTCGGCCGTCAAACTGCTCGCACCATCTGGCGATGGCGCGCTGTTTCGCTGGGTGGCGCTGCTGACCGGCTCCAAGAATGCCGTCAAGGGTCTGGGCTTTCTTCTGGGGGCCGCGCTTTTGGCCACTCTTGGGTTCAATGCAGCGATCTGGGCGATGGGTCTTGTGCTGACGGCGATCCTTGTGGCCGTGGCGGTGCTGATGCCACCGGGCCTGCCACGCGGAAAGAAGGGCACCAGGTTTTCGGAGGTATTTTCCAAGGATCGGCGCGTCAATCTGTTGTCGCTGGCCCGGGTCTTTCTGTTTGCTGCCCGCGACGTATGGTTCGTTGTGGGCATTCCGATCTACTTCTACAGCGTCCTGTCAGACGGAACGGTCGAAGGCAATCGCATCGCCTTCTTCCAGATCGGCACGTTCATGGCGCTCTGGATCATCGCCTACGGCGCGGTGCAAAGCGCTGCCCCTCAGCTTTTGCGGGCCAAGGGCCGCCCCGTGGCAGAGATCGTGCGTCTTGCGGTCCTTTGGGTCGGGCTTTTGACGCTGATCCTGGCTGTGGTGACGGCCGTCTCCTGGATCGCCGGAGCGCCTTCGCTGGGATTGACCGCGTTCCTGATCGGCGGGCTTCTGGTGTTCGGGTTCGTGTTTGCCGTGAACTCTGCGGCGCATTCCTATCTGATCCTGGCCTTCTCAAACGACGACCGGGTCACGATGGATGTGGGGTTTTACTACATGTCAAACGCGGCTGGACGCCTTCTTGGCACGCTTCTGTCCGGGCTGAGTTTCCAATTGGGCGGCCTGGTTTTGTGTTTGGGCACGGCCGCTGTCATGGCGGGTTTGTCCTATCTTGTGGCGCGGCGCCTGTCTGATGCGGTGGACCGGCCGGTGGCAGCCTAGTTGCCTTGTCCTCGCCGCGCTGCGTTGGTGTGCCTTGCGCCGGGTATTTTTGAAAAAGAAAGAAGCAGCAGGGAGGGGCTCAGGCGCGGCCGGTCTCAGCGAAGTCCAACGGAAGCGGGCCAAGTTTGGATTGACGCCCTGAGATGAGGTCGGGAAGTGTTCCGGCTGTGCTTATGCGCAGCTCGGT
Source organism: Pseudomonadota bacterium (assembly GCA_039179965.1). Classification (GTDB taxonomy): domain Bacteria; phylum Pseudomonadota; class Alphaproteobacteria; order Rhodobacterales; family Rhodobacteraceae; genus Marinibacterium. The sequence continues at coordinate 1,623 of JBCDEC010000121.1, read as the reverse complement.
GGCTTTGGCGCCCATCACATAAGGTGGCTGATGGCCAAGGGCGCGCGCCGCATCCGTTGTGACGGCCGGAATCCAGCGGGCAAACGGCGGGTCTAGATGCCCCGCCAGAACGGCGAGGTTGAGCGCTGCCATGGGGTCGTGCTGGCCTGTGGGGCAGAAGGCGTCGGCCACGTTGTCAGAGGCGATCACAATCGGCACACCCGCATCTGACAATTCGCGCAGGCGGGTCAGGCCGCGCCGATCGGGCGTGCCGCTTCTGCGTCCCTGCAGGTAAAGGTTGGTTGTTGGCAAGGCCGTGACGAAGAGGCCCGCGCGCGCGATTTTGTCGAGAAGACGCGCGAGCGGATCGCCGTCCACATTGACCAGACTGCAGCAATGGCCACACAGAACGGGCCCTTGAAACCCGGTCTCGAGGATGAGATCGGCGATCAGATCTAGCCCGTCCAGGTCAGTGTCCAGGCCTTCATCCACGTGGAAATCGAGCGCAAGGCCAAAGCGTTCCGCTGCAGCTATCACCGCCCGCACGCCGGTTTCGCGATCGGCGTGGTCGAGCACAAAGGCGCCCAGCGTGCCGCCGGTCTGCGCGATCTGGCGCGCGATCTTGGCCGCGTTGTCTGTCTCGGCCAGCACATCTATGGCCGTCAACGCCGCGCGGTCGACCCGGATGTCGGGCCGGTCGGCGGCGGCTTCGCCCATGATCGACCAGGCCAGCGGCGTGGTGTCGCCCTCACGCCAGTCGACGTGGCTGCGCAAGAGAGCACAACCCGCATCGCGCGCTTCATCAAGACCACGCCCGATGCGGGCCCGCAGATCGTCGGCGGTCCAATGCCGCTTGTCGTCCATCTGCGCCGCGATGGCGTCCTGCAGATCGCCGCCGACACCCGTCATGCGGTGAATGGTGTGGCACTTGTCCAGGTGGCAATGTGCTTCGACAAGGGCCGGCAGAACCAGGCGTGGTGCCTGTTTCGGTCCCGGCCGAAGTGCCACGACACGTCCGTCCTGAAAGATCAGATCGCCGTGCAGACAGCCGTCTTCCATGGGGCCCGCCGGCGCATTGGCGCCAAAGAGGACACCCGGCACAAATACATCTCTCAGGATCGCTGCGGTCATCAAGGTCTCCGTACAGGAACAGACGGACACTTCCAAACCTGTCATTTCAGGGCAAGAGTGAAATCATCATCACCCTGGAGGTCTCATGAAGTCGCTCTATCCTGCGTCTATTTCCCCGCCGTTTGCCCGCTATGCCCATGGGGTTGAGATACCGCCCGCACAGCGTGTCCTGAGATGCTCTGGCCAGCTTGGACTGACGAGCGACGGTCAAGTGCCCGAGGACCCTTTCGATCAGGCCATGATTTGCTTTGGAAACATTTCGGCCATTCTGGCGGAGGGCACTATGGGCCCGGACGATGTGTTTCATGTCTCGGCCTATGTCACCAACCGTGCGCATATGCAGGGCTATATGGCGGCGCGGGACAGGTTTCTGGCCGACCGCCCGGACACCCGGTTGCCAAGTTCCACTCTGTTGATTGTCTCTGGGTTTACGCGGCCCGAGTTCAAGGTGGAAATCGAGGTATGGGCTGCAGCGCTTTGATCGAGGCAGGGCGGCGTGGGCGCGGGCGCGGG
>JBCDEC010000120.1:0-13962 GCA_039179965.1 Pseudomonadota bacterium | reverse complement strand
TGAAGCGAACGTGAAGGCATCCACACGCTCGTCAAGCTGATCGGCGGTCCGACGCGCTTCCAGACCGGGCGCGGCGCCGGCCTCGATGGCAATCCAGCCAACGGTCTCAGCGGGATGCGTGCCGCCTGCTTCCTCCTCCTCAATCTGTACTTCGAAGCTATCCGCCGTCACATTGCGCACGCGCGTGGTGAGCGGATCTCCCCCATTGTTTGTCACAGGCCCCATGACGACTACGGCATCTGTAATCGCCGTGTCGAAAGAGATTGAGTGCCACTGGTCCGAGGCTTTCTGGTTGATCGTGATGGCGCCGCTTTGGCCAATCGGATCGGAACTGGGGACCGGATCGGGTTCCGGATCACTCATCCCCTCAACGGTCACCGAAACCGAGGCTTCGTCGCTGCCTCCGTTGGTGTCAGATACTGTGTAAGAAAAGCTGTCGATGTTCTGCTCGCCGGCCGACAATTGGACAAAAGCGTCGTTCTGCAGGTAATCCAGCGTGCCATTGGCCAGCAGCATAACTTCGGCGCCCGAGGCCAGAGCAACGGTCGAACCCACGGAGATGTCCTGGCCATTGACCTCGGTCACCGACAAGGTGGCGTCGTCGGCACCGCTGTCATTGCTCAGGACGTCAAGGCTCAGCGATCCGCCTTCCGTGACAGTTGCCGTATCATCGCTGGCCACCGGATCATCGGTCTCATCGTTGGAAAACAGATCAATGATCTCGTCGAACGTGTAGCTGATATTGTCGAACTGGAGGCTTTCGACCGTGTCGTAGACCATGTCGATGCCTTCACCAGTCACCTCAATGGCATCCTGGAACAGCGAAAAGGCATAAGATCCGAACGCCTGTAGGAACACGACGGTATCCGTACCGCCGTCGCCATGGAACGTGTCGTTTCCGGCCAGACCCAGCATGGTGTCGTTGCCGCCGCCGCCTTCGAAGACGTTTTCAGCCGCGTTGCCGATCAGCTCGTCATTGCCGCTGCCGCCGACGGCGTTTTCAATCACCGTGCCAACGGCAAGTGTCAGATTGCCTTTGCGTCCGCCAATGTCGGAACTGTCTTGTTCCGTCTGATCGGCGGTCTGAACGGTCAGGTCGATTTTCTGGTTCGCGCTGTATCCGCTGAAATCCACTGTATCGATCCCGCCGGCGTCGATAATGGTCGAGGCGGTTCGGTTGGCGTAGTTCGCGTACTCATTCCAGATCTCGCTCTCGGATTTTGAGATCGTGGTGTTGAACCCGTATGTCGTATTGCCCGTGAAGGCATTGGAGACGCCATAGCCGAACTGCCCGTAGATGCTGTCGAGCGCAAGCCAATCCACAGCCATCGGCGTTTGCAAATACTCGGAATCCGCGGAGATCGCCGTGTTCTGGGTCTGCGAGAAGTAAGACATCATGGTCGCTTGCCAGCTGTCGAGCTCGTAAACCGCGTTGCTGCCATAGCTGGCGCTGCCGTTGTACGGCCCTTGATGCCCAAGCCCAAGCGCATGACCGATCTCGTGGAAGACAGTTTGCAGCGTGTAGTCGTCGTAGGTCGAGGTCCCGCCAGACCAACCGGCCGCGATGTTTATGTAGGAGTAATAGATCGTGCCGTCGCTGTAGCGGGTCGATCCGGCATAGGCGCCGCTGGAATTGTCCGAAAAGAAGAAGTCGACCACGCTGTCATCGCGGCTGGTCGTCTCTACAAAGTTGATGCCCAGCACGGCGCCGTAGACATCGAATGCCGCGCGGATGAGCTCGGCTCGTGCTTCGCTGACGCCGTCATTGTCGCTGCCACCGCCATAGGTCAGCGGGTCAAAGCCCGACACGTTGTAATAAAGTGTTCCATTGTTCGGATCGTGCCCGGTTGAGCCCAGATTGTGGCGCAGGCCCGTGCTGTTGTTCCAATATCCAGTCTCAAGGAAGTCCGCCATCTCTTGCAGCGTTGCTTCGGATGCCGCCGAGGTCCCGCCGCTGTCAGACGGTTCTTCCTGGCGTTCTGTATCATCCTTCAATCCGTCGTCTGCCATGCACACTGGGCAGGCACAGAGTACCGGATGTTCAGAAACGCCGCTCTCGTCAAACGAGACGCTTGTGTTTGCTTCGATTTGGCCAATACCAACCATGCTTGCCCTCGGACATCTAAGATGCGCCCCCACCAGAAACGCCGTTATCCCGCAGCTACCATGCTTTCACCCAGAAATCCGGCGCGAATATGGCAAAATCAGGTCCGAGCCCGGCTCTCGGCGAATTGCCACCGACACAAAGACCTGGAATGCGCGACAAACAGCTGTGCCTCCGCGGCAGCCTGGACAGAAATTGATTTATTGGGATAAAGGTTTGGTTGTTTTCTGCCTCTCAAGACAAATCAAAGTCTCCTGAAATTTTATGAAACCCCTTACTTTCTTGGGCTCTGGAGCGCCGAGCAGGCTTTAAACCTGCCGACAATTCGCGGCTTTACAGACTCTCGAAGAATGAATCTCTAATTTGAGGGAGAATGAAAGAAGATTGAAATCAAATGATGCGTGAGAATTACCCATAAGGATGAATATTAAATATTCGCGAATACCATTCGCAAGCGGCATAATTGCAGTCGACAGACCCAACCAATTCGAAATATGGAGTGAATTTCGCCCTAAATTTTACGTATTTCGAAGGCCGCAAAGATCCGCCATTCGCCTCGCACGCTCAAATCGCTTGATCAGATGCAGCCGGGAACGGGCTTGCCCATCTCCAGATCGAAGACAAAGTGCTGGCCTCGACCGGCCCGTTTGGCGGCGTAAAGGGCTGTGTCGGCATGCGACAGAAGCTCGGCCGCATCCATCGGTCGCCGCCCGTCATACAAGACACTGCCAATGCTGGCGGAAATCCTGCAGAGCGCGCCATCGAACGGAATCGGCGCGGTGATCCCCGCAATCAACCTTTCTGCAATCGAATCAAGGCGTTCCTTGTCGTCCATCTGGTCGAAGATCAGAACAAACTCGTCTCCACCGACACGGGCCACGATGTCCGTTTCCCGGCTCGAAGAGACCATCACGCGGGCCACCTGCTGCAAAACGTGGTCACCAGCTGCATGGCCACGCGTGTCGTTGACCGCTTTGAAGAAGTCGAGGTCCAATTGCATCAACGCAAACGCACGATGCGCCGAAAACAGGCGTTGCAGAACATGATCCAGCGCACGCCTGTTCTTCAGTCCGGTCAGCGTATCCGTAAAGGCCTGCTCTTCCGCCGCGATGCGCGCGCCTTGCAGCCGCGCATTCAGCGACCGGGAGGCTTCCATAGCTGCCGACTTCGCCTCAACAAGATAGAGCATTTCGATGGTCAGATCCGTGGGCGAGAAATCCGCGCTGGTCAGCGCATAGTCCCGCACCCCCTCCAGAACGGAAAAGCCGAACGACAGATTGACCACGGCGCCATCCTCGCCCGGCAGCCGCACGATCACCCCTTTGAACCCGGTGCACGGGGCATCGCGAAAGCTCAGCCGCAGTTTTGTACCCGCCTGTGCGAAAAGATCGTCGATGCAGGCGACGACCCTGGGCCGCGTCAATTCAAAGATGTCAAAGAAGCTGAGGCCGCTCCAATCCAGCTCGGGGCGGAGTTTTCGCAAGGTCGGACCAACCTCGACCACATGACCGGAGGCATCGAGGACAAGGTGCATTGGACACAGGGCGGCCAGCAGCTTTTTCCAGTCCGCCGTGTCGCTCATCCTGCCCGCGCCCCGAGATCAAAATCACGGCCCCTTGCAAAATCCGCCTCGACAAGTGTGATCGCTATGACCTCTCCATCATCGCTCTCCCCCTGATGTTCGAGAAAGACCAAAGCGCCGTAGTCATCGGCCATAGCGCGCAATATGCCGACCATCACCCATCCAAAGCCCGGCAGGCCATGCCCACAGATCAGCTGGAAACGTCCGTCCTTGTCCACCAACAGGTCCATCGGTGGCAAGTGCAGGTCAGAAACGGCCAGCCGCGCGCGGTCCGGCAGTTCATCGAGCGAATGCAAAAAGTCATAGTAGGTTTCGCCGCCAAAGCGCAGCAACCGCCGCAGGCTTTCGACATTCGGGTTGGACACGAGGAACGTCCCGATGTCTTCCAGCACCTCGCATTGCGGCCGGTTGAGGTCGAGGCACAGCGCTTGCAGCACCGCCGTGGTCAGGCGGTCTTCGTAGATCAACATGGCCTCGAAATCCGAAAAGCTCAGCCGTGCGTCTTCCACAACGTGTAACCAGCGCTCCAGCCCGTAGGTGTGCGTCACAAATGACTGGATGGATCTGTTGATTAGTCCGTGCATTCTGTCTCTGTCCGTTCTCATGTGACCAAATGCCATTTGACGGTTAAGACCAACTCAATACGCAAAGTTTTAACTATTCAGTTACCTGTAAACCGGGGGCAAATCGGCGCCCGTCGAGCAAAAGTGCTTCGGTTTCGAGGGGGACGAGCTGCGCACCGTCCTTTAGTATGCGGCCTACAGCATCGGCCGGCAGCGGCCCCGCCGAGGTCAGCGGAGAGACCGTTGCGCTGGGCCAGCGCACAAAAAAGGCCGCAGGCAAACCATCGCGATCCGGAACGATCATCAACCCTTGGGCGTCCACCGACAGATCTACGGCGAACTGGCCCTGAACAAAGACGCAGGGCGGCGACGCATCCGTGCGCGGGGCACAAACCCCATGCCATTCACCCAGCCAATAGCGGCCCAGTGTTTCGAGTCGCTCGATCTGCAACTGCCCGCTTGGCTGCACGGGCACCCAGTCCGCAAGATCCGCCGCGAACTGCGTGGTCTGCTCGGGTGTCGGCACTGTGGTGACAAGATCTCTGTCGCGTTGTGTTTCGATTGCATGCAGCCGGGCCATGACCTCATCGTAAGCTGGATGCGCGTCCAGTGTTTTGAGCTCTTGAAGGGCCGCTTGCCCGGCCCGCCCCCAATCTTGCGCCATGCGGCGCAATGGCAGCGCGTCAACCGGAGTCTCTTGCGCCACGAACCGCGCCAATTGGCTGCGTGCCGACAGCCGGTCTGCGTTCAGAAGCGGTGTCAGCCAGGCCGCACAAATCACAAGGCTCAACAGCGCCAACCCGACATTGGCCCGGCGAATCGGCTCCATCCAGCGCGTCGCGCTGCGCAGGGCGGCGGCCCCATAGGCCAGACCGTATAGCAACAACACAAGGGCCACGGTGACTGCGAGGACCCGCTCAGGCGTCAGCCCATAGGCTGCGATGCGCATTGCTATGGCCCAGACGGCCAGCCCGGCCAGGCAGGGAAGGGACAGCGACAAGAGCCTCGGTCCAAGACCGGCCGAGACGGCCTCGTCCGACGTGCGCCCGACCGCCGACGTGACGAGAGTGATCGCTCCGAGCGCCACACCCATCAGGGTGGCCGCCGGCGACAATTGTCCGACAAGCCCTGACAGTCCGCGCATCGGCACCGCCAGAAGGAATACCGCAACGACAACCACGATCGGCCAGACCAGCAAGCGCAGAAGCCGCATCGGCAGCAAAGGCGAAACGACATCTCGCAGCTCGTGGATCACCGCGACTCCCAGGCCAAGGGCCGCTCCGGTCACACCCGCAGGCACACCGTCGACCTCCAATGCGCGCTCGATCATGTCGAGATCCACAAGCCCCAACAGCGCGTCCGAGAGCAGCAAAAAGCCCCAGACCACTGCGGCAAACAGCATGGCCGCGGAGAAGCGGATTGTGATCGCCCAGGCGGTTTCAAAGAGCGCACTGTAGCTTAGCCAGTTGCTCCGGTTGCGCAGTGCGACACTGAGAAACGGTGTGGCGATGAACACCATCAGGAAGAACACGGCCAGCGTACCAGGCGCACTCAACACCTCGACCGGATTGGCGTAGCGCTGCCCGGCAAGCCACATCAAGGCGGCCGCGGGCAAAGCCAGCGCAAGTCCACCGGCCAGAGCGGGTCGCAAGCGAAGCGGACCGGAAAGGGCCAGAACCACGCCGGACCACGTGCTCAAACCGACCAGTGCGACCAGAAAGAGGCCCGGTGCTTCGGCCTGCAGAGTGTCGGCACGGATCAACGCCCAGATCCCGACCCCGGCCAAAGCGCCCAGACCCGTCAGGGCCACACGCAAGTGCATCCGATCACGTCCGGTCGATTGGGACAATTTGAGCTCCCCGGTCCAATCCGAAAAGTCTACACGCCCCGCCGCCGCCCTGTCACCGCTGTTCGGTCGCGCCCGATCCGCCAGGCCAACCCGGACTTCAGAAGTCCGTGGGGGCTCCGCCTTCCGACTTGCGCCGGTCCACGAAGGCGGTCAGCTCCTCGCGGATAGCCTCATCCATGGGGGGCGGCTCAAAGGCACCGAGGATGTCCTTGTAAAGCAGATGCGCCCGCTCGGGTGTCCACACGGCGCCAGCTGCCTCCCAGGCTTCGAAGTTGCGCCAATCGCTCAGAAACGGCTGATAGAAGGCTGTGGTATAGCGGTCCTGCGTGTGCTGAATGCCGAAGAAATGGCCCGAGTGGCCGACTTCGGCGATGGCATCAATCGCCAGGTCGTCAGGTGTGACAGACCAGATATCGGGCTCCATATAGCGCTGGAACTGCTGCAGAACCTCGCAATCCATAATGATCTTTTCCGGGATCGCAACCAGGCCGCCTTCGAGCCAGCCGGCGGCGTGATAGACCATATGGCTGCCCGATTGCAGCGCGGCCCAGAGCGAATTGGTCGTCTCCCACACCGCCTGCCCGTCCGGCACGTTGGCCGCGCAGACGCCGGACGAGCGCATTGGCAAACCGTAAAACCGCGCCATCTGGCCGGTCACCTGAGTTGCGCGCATGTACTCCGGCGTGCCAAAGGCCGGTGCCCCCGACTTCATGTCCACATTCGACGTGAAGGTGCCGATCACGCAGGGCGCGCCGGGCGCCACGTATTGAAACAGAGCAATGGCCGAGAGCGCTTCGGCAATCGATTGTGCAACGGCACCCGCCATTGTCACGGGCGCCATGGCACCGGCGAGCGTAAACGGCGACACCACAATCGCCTGACCGCGCCGGGCAAGGCGCAGACAGCCATCGATCATCGGGTAGTCGTGTTTGAGCGGCGAGGTGGAATTGATGTTGGTGTAAAGCCTTGGCTCGGCCTCGAACGCCTCATGGCTGAGACCGCCCGCGATCCGCACCATCTCAATCACATCTTCCACGCGCTCTGGCCCGAGCGAATAGGCGTGCATGACTTTGTCCGTCAGAGTGAGCTTGTCGTAGAGCACGTCGAGATGGCGGATGCTGGCGTGGATATCGACGGGCTCCACAGGATAGCCACCGGCAAAGTGAATGCAGTTGAAATGCTGGGTAAGCTTCAACAGGTTGGCGCAATAGGCGCGCGTCCCGCTGACTTTGCGCCCGATCTCCAGATCCCAGTAATTTGGCGGCGAGGAGACATTGCCAAAGAGCATGGTCTTGCCGCCAATTTCGACCTTCCGGTCCAGATTGCGGGGCGTGATTGTGAACCGGTCGGGTGCCTTTCCGACCATCTCCATCACAAAGTCGCGGTCCATCCGCACAAGAGAGCCTTCGACGATGCAACCCGCCTCGCGAAAGAGATCCAGCGCCTCGTCGTTGTAAAACTCAATGCCAATCTCTTCGAGGATGCGCATTGCGGCATCGTGGATGACGGCCACGCCCTCCTCGGTCAGCGGCTCGGTCGGACGGTCGAGATTTTGCGGCAACCGCCAGGGGGTCTGGGACATCACATCGCCGCCGCGCCGCGCCAGATTCGCGGCCCGCCCGCTGCGGCGTCTTCTGCCAGTGGTTCCGTCTGCCATGATGCCTCCCGACGATGCCAGGTCAGAAGGCCGACGTTTGAAGGCCGGTGCCGGTCCATTGCCGACACATCATGTCGGTTTTCGCACGCCAACGGGCGGTCGCAAGCGGGACCGGTTGCAATCAGGGTCCCCGAGCTGGGCAAAATACCGGATCGCCCCCGGCGCACGGGGTGGGCGAGCGGGCGTGTGCCGGGGGGGATCCGGCGGCAGGCTCAGCCAGATCCGGTCCGACCTGTGCAGGGCGGACCTTCAGGACAATCGACCCGCCAGCCAGCCCGGCAAATGACCGATGTCCGGGAGCACCACATCCGAATAGGGCGCCAGATCGGGCGCTGTGCGCGCGCCACTCAAAACACCAACCGTGTGCATGCCCGCGGCGCGCCCGGCGATCAGGTCATGCGGGCTGTCGCCCACCATCACGACAGCGCCGGGAGCCACGCCAATTGCCCCGGCAAAAGCCAGCAAGGGTGCGGGGTCGGGTTTGGCGCCGTGACCGGAGTCGGCACCCGCAACAAAATCGAAATGCTCCAGAACGCCGCTGCGTGTCAGATGGGCCCGCGCCGCGCTTTCGTGATCGTTGGTCATGACTCCCAGCCGCAACCCGTGCGCCGCCAGCCCGGCCAGAAAACTGTCCAGTGGCACCGCCTCGACCAAAGGTGCATCGTGGCCCCAGGCAGCGATGAACGCGGCAAGCTCCGCGTGGTCCCATTCCGGCAAATGCGCGATCAGCGCGGCCGCCACCTCTGCATTTGTCCCGGCCACCGCGATGCTGTCAGGATGCAAAGCAAGGGCAGTCCGGTCAAAGCCGATGGCATCGGCAAGGCGTTCGGCATGATCGTCATCACCCTTGGCAAGATGGGCGACCAGTTCCGCAGCCACAACGTTCCATGTCTGAGCGAACGCGTAAAGCGTGCCGTCCTTGTCAAACAGCACGGCCTCTATCAGCGCATCCGTCATGTCCAATGCACCTGCTGGCCACCCGGCAGCGCCGCCCGCGCGGTCTGCAACGTCTCATAGGGCACATTAAGCGCGTCACAGGCCGCAATCACCCAGGCATCATCCATCATGACAAAGTCCAGCAGCGCGCCAAGAAATTGCGGATCCGAAGCACCCGCCCGCACATCGGTCAGCGCGGCCCCGGTCGACCCCAAAAACACCGGCAAAAGCTCTTCATTGCCGGCAAGCCAGCCCAGAAGCGCAAGTGCAAAGGTTTCTGCCTGTTCGGGCGACACGGCCAAGGTCCTGTGGTCGTAGGATACGAAAGGATTTATTAACCGACATGGTAAAGACTGAGCTTCACCTATTTGCAAGTCTCGAAAGGCCATCAGCGTGCAGGGTCGCCTTCTCATACTCGACGCGGTTCCCACCAACCGGATCGTGCTCAATGCGCTTCTCGAACCCGCCTGTTTCGGGGTCAGTCAGGGCAGCTCGATTGCCGACGGCATCGCGGCGCTGGCGCAGGACCCGCCCGACCTGATCCTGACCGCTTGGTCTTTGCCCGATGGCACTGCGATGGATCTGTGCGCGGCGCTGTCCGGTCCGGATCCCGATCGTCAAATTCCGGTGGTTGCGATTGCTCATCCCGGCGACGGCGCCGACCGGCAGGGCGGCTTGCGTGCCGGATTGACCGATCTCATGGTCCATCCCCTCAATGAGGGGATGCTGCACGCCCGGCTTCGCAGCCTGCTGCGCAGCCAGTTGCCCGCCACAGCGTTTGAGCTGGCCGCTGCCCCCGCCACGCCGGCGGCGCCCGACGGTTCCGGCGCCCCGCGCCACACATCGGCCGGTTTTGCCGAAGCACCCAGCCCGTTTGCACCCGCCGAACGGGTGGCCATTCTGGCCAATGACACGGAGACGGCCGCGACCTGGAGCCAAGGGTTGAGCGCCTCGCTCAATCAAAGCGTCGCAGGCTACACCTGGATGCAGAGACAGGATGTTTTGGGGGCCTTCAATGCGCCGGACGTCTTTGTCGTCTCGATCAATGGCGACCGCCCCGATCCTGCCTTCCGGTTTCTGTCCGACTTGCGGGCGGGCCCGACAACGCGGCACGCCGCTGCCATTGCGGTTTCTGACGCCGGCGATGTTCTGGGCGCTGCGCACGCGCTGGACCTCGGCGCGGATGATGTCATGCATGGGCCCTTCGACGCCGGCGAACTGGCGCTGCGCATTCACGCGCAACTGCGGCGCAAACGGCTCTCGGACCGTGTGCGGTCGACCGTTCGGGACGGGCTGCGGGCGGCCCTGGTGGATCCAATGACCGGCCTCTACAACCGCCGCTACGCGATCCCGCACCTGGCGCATATCATGCGCCAATCCGTGCTCTCGGGGCGCCACTTCGCGGTCATGATGGCGGATCTCGATCACTTCAAGCGCATTAATGACACCCACGGGCATATGGCCGGCGATGCGATCCTGATCGAAGTGAGCGAACGTCTGCGTGCAGCGCTGGGTCAATCCGGCATGCTGGCGCGCATCGGCGGTGAAGAGTTCCTGATTGTGCTGGCTGAGGCCGATGCCGCCACGGTGCGACAGACGGCAGACTGTTTGCGAGCTGCGGTTGGGACCACCCGGTTCAGCGTTGCCGCGTCGGGGCGCTCGGAACAGATGACCATCAGCATCGGTGCGGCGCTCTGTCCCCCTGCGGATGCCGGCGCCGGATACGGATTTTCCGAAAATCCGCAGGACCCGCGGATCACCGCCGTGCTTCAGCAGGCCGACAAGGCGCTCTATGAAAGCAAACACGCTGGTCGCAACACCGTCACCTTTGTGCGCGCCGCGGCCTGACAATGACACCGGCGCCACACGGTCGGCCTCCGGATTCGTCCCCCAAACAGGGCGGCGTCAGTCAGGGACACGCCGACGCCGCGCGTCAGTCCCGCGCCGGTTTGGGACGCTTGCGATTGTCCGTGAGGTCGATCAGGCGCCCGGCATAGGCATCTCTGTCATCCGGGCTCATGTCGCTCACATGGGTCAGCCAGACCTGGCGCAGCGCCATCTGAAACCGCGCACGGTCGGCGGCATGCCGGTCCAGCAGCACGATCAGAGCCGCCTCGTCATAGGGATCAGCCGACAGGGCCGCGGCGAGATCCTTCGCTTCGGACGCCCGCGTCTCAGAGGGCGGCAAAGCCTTCTTGACGTGGCCGCGCAGCGCACGCCGGTCTTCCGGCGGCAGCGCGCGGTACATCGACAGACCTGTCGGCAAAGGCGGCCGCTCCGCTCCGGGCCCGCCAAATCGCAACACAGCCCCCACGACCAGCCCGACGATCAGCAGGTTCGCGGCAAGCGACAGTCCGAAGACCACCCGCAGCCAGGGTTTCATGCCCGTGGCCGGAGCGGACGGGCGCGGATCAGCCATCAGAGCTCCTCCTCGCTGAGGATCGAGTGTTGCACATCCGTGTAGAGCGCCAAGGTGTTGCTGGCATCCACCACATATCCAAGCGGATCAAAACTTTGCGGCGGCGCGGCGCCGAGCCAGATACCGGTGGCGCAAGCGGCCACAAGGCCTCCCAGAGCCGGGCCACCGCCCAAAGCGTTGAGAAACTGGCGCCAGACCGGCACCGAGACCGCGGCGGCATTGCGCATCGCGTCTTCCTGCCATCCAGCCTGCAAACGGGCAGCATCTGCGGTGATCCGAGCCGTCAAACCTACGGGCAGCCGCAGATCTTCGGCACGGGCCGCGGCGAGATAGGGTCCCACCACATCGTCAAATTTGTCGTCGTCAGTCATTTTCGTACCCCAATTCCTCCTTCCGATCCTCCAACAGACGGGTGAGCGTTCGCTTGCCCCGCGCCGTCAGACTTTCCACCGCCTCCACGCTGATCTCCATCACCTCGGCGATCCGAGGGTTCGGCAGATCCTGTAAAAGGCGCAGCACGACCGCCATGCGCTGGCGATCGGGCAATTGATCCAGCGCCCACTGCAATGCAGCGCCTCGGGCCGCATCCTGCATCTGGTCGGGCACGCTCTTGGCCTCGTCCACCGGTTCGGGCGCATCTTCCAGCGCGCCGTCTCGTCCGGCCCGGCGGCGCCGGTGGTCAAGACAGAGATTGGTCACCACCCGGTAGAGCCAGGTCGAAACCTTGGCCTGACCGGGCTCCCAATTCGGCGCCATCCGCCACAGCCGCACCATTGCCTCCTGCGCGATGTCCTCGGCCTCGGCACGGTCGCCGATGATGCGATAGGCCAGACCAAAGGCACGCGGTGCGAGCCGCTCGGTCAAAGTCACCGCGGCGGCATGATCGCCATCGGCGAACGCCGCCAGCAAAGCGGCCTCCTCGTCCTGGTCGTCGACAGGTTTGCTCACGTTCGGGCAATCCGCGGGGGGCGGCACCGCAGATATCGAAGATACCTCCGTTTCTGACGCCCCCGGCTGTTTCGACATCTGCTGCACGCAGATCGCACCCGTCAGCCTTTGTCGGCCGATTGTGCCGATCGGTTCTGGCGGGCCTTCTGCGCCCCGGCGGCCAGTTCGGCCTGGTTCAAGCCACCTGATCCGTCCGTATCAAGCTTGCGGAATTCCGCGTCCCGGCGCTGTGCCCCGGCTGAACGCATTTCCTCCAGCGTAAGCTTTCCGTCGCGATTGGAATCCGCGCGCGCAATCAGCAACATGACAAAGCGCTGCTGCTGGGCGTCGGTACGCGCTTCCAGCTCGGCAATGCTGAGAAAGCCGTCATTGTCTGTATCCGCCGCCTCAAACCGAAGCGCGCCACGGGCTTGTATTTCGGCCGGTGAGATCTCACCGTTGCCATCCGCGTCCAATGTCGCGAAGGGCGCCTGGCCGGGCCCACCAAACCCCATGTTTTGCGCCAAGGCGGCGCTGGACATTACCATGAGGGCACTCATGCTGCCTGCAAGAACAACCTGCGTCTTCATTTGCTTGGATCCTTTCGGGTCTTTTGCGTTTTGTTGGGTCTACTCGAGTGAGGCGACCATACCTCATCAACGGGCCAGGTGCACATTTCCGTCGGCACCACGCCAAAAAAAATCCAGGCGCCTCGCGACATCGCGCCGCAATGGCACCGTGACGCCTTTCGCCGGGCGCGCCAAAGGCCCAGATTGGCGGCGCAGCAACACAAAACAGAAGGCGCCGGGCAGGATATGACAGCGAAACGTGCAGACGTGACGCCCCAGGCGACTGGCGAGGCGGCCAAGGGCCCCGGCGATGCGCGCTCGGACGAGCAGGACGAACGCCCCGTACGGCCCGCGATGATCAAGGGCTGGCGGCTGAAGTGTCCAAACTGCGGCACGGGACCGCTGATGAGCGGCTATCTCACGGTCAATTCCACCTGCCCGGTGTGCCGCGAAGAGCTGCATCATCAGCGCGCCGATGACGGGCCCGCCTATCTGACAATTCTGATCGTCGGACACCTTATGGCGCCACTGCTCTTGCTCGCCTTCGAGATCTGGCGTCCGGAGCCGCTGGTCCTCTTTACAATTTTTGCCATTGGCTGCGTGGCGCTGTCGCTCTACCTTCTGCCGAGGTTAAAGGGGCTGATGATCGGGTTCCAGTGGGCCAAGCGCATGCATGGTTTCGGAGACCCGACCTGATCGGCTCCGCTAAGGAGAGCCCGGATGGACATTGCGCCAAACCCTGCCGTCGACAAAACCGCCATACGTGATGCCTCGACCGTGATCGTCTTGCGGGATCGCACCGGCACACCCAGCGTTCTGATGGGCCAGCGCGGCGCCAAGGCTGCGTTCATGCCCAACAAGTTTGTGTTTCCGGGCGGAGCACTGGATGCGCAGGATGCACAGGTTCCGCTTCAGCGTCCAATCCCGTCGCCTTGCTTTGACCGGCTCTCTGACGATGCCCCGGCCGGGATGGAATCGGCTCTGGCCGCCGCCGCCATCCGCGAATTGTGGGAGGAAACCGGCCTGGTCCTGGGTCACCCCGGCGCATGGGACACGCCGGTGCCGGGCGGTTGGCAGAGCTTTGCCACGACCGGTCACCGCCCCTCGGCCGAAGGCTTGCAATTCGTCTTTCGCGCCCTGACCCCGCCCGGCCGACCCCGCCGTTTTGACGCCCGGTTCTTCCTGCTCGACGCGACCGCGATTCGAGGCGATCTTGACGATTTTTCCCGGGCCTCCGATGAGCTGTCGCATCTGCAGTGGGTGCCTCTGGAGGCGGCGCGGACCTTTGACCTGCCCTTCATCACCGAAGTGGTCCTGGCCGAAGTTGCCGCCCGGCTGGATACCAAGGCTCCGCCC
>JBCDEC010000119.1:0-14056 GCA_039179965.1 Pseudomonadota bacterium | reverse complement strand
CGGCCAATACGCCGACCGATTGGCAGTGAAGGAGCGGCGTATTGGCCGGGATCTCATTTGAAATCAGCACCCTTGTGCCGTTGTCGTACCCGATCACCGGGATCGTGCGCTGTGCATAGGTCACCGTGTCCTTGAATGAGATCTCGGGCACCGTGAGCACGGGCACGCTGTCGGCGCTGCGCAGGGTATCGGCAATCACCTCCGGATCAAGGCTGCCGGATTGCTCCACCGCCCAGGCCACGGCCTTGACCGTATCCGCACCGGTTGCCGGGAACAGCCCCTCGACATCGATCCCCATCTCCTTGCAGTCGGACATGAACGTCACCACGGCCGAGTCGGCGGTCGATGGCGCCAGCGTGGCAAAGAAGACCTTGTCCAGAAGCGAGGGATCATCGGTGCCAATGGCATCCAGCGATGGATCGTCGAACCCGTCCGAGCCGACCACATAGGCGTCGATCCCGGCAGATTTCATCTGCCGCACCAACACGCCGACGTCCGGCATGATCGAAGAAATATAAACCGCATCAATGTCTTCGCCCAGAGCCTTCATCTCGGCTATCTGCGGAGACCAGTCCGAGGTGCCAAAGCTGAAATTCATCTTGGCCAGCACCTTGCCGCCGCCGGCTTCGACCACATCGC
This sequence comes from Pseudomonadota bacterium, assembly GCA_039179965.1. Classification (GTDB taxonomy): domain Bacteria; phylum Pseudomonadota; class Alphaproteobacteria; order Rhodobacterales; family Rhodobacteraceae; genus Marinibacterium. The sequence goes on along the minus strand of JBCDEC010000119.1, from coordinate 13,417 downwards.
CAAACCACAAAGGCGTGCGAGCCGACCAGGACCCGCCTTCATCCGAGGTCAGCAGGACCACGTTCTTCACGCCAAGCGCCAGCGCATGATTGGCCGCCGCCGTCGCGGTGAAGGGATCGGGCGAGACGCCCGTGAAGAAATTGTTCACAATGCCCGCGTGCATTTCGACCTGGGTCGATTGCGGCTGGAAGATCGACACGCCATAGCCCTGCGCGATCTGCGCCACCGGGATCATCGTGTCCGAAAACGGGATCGTGCCCAGCATCACGACGCCCTCATCGAGAAACTTCTGCGCCAGGCTGATTGCCGTCTGCGTGTCCGCGCCGGAATCCTGGACCAGCACTTCGATCATTTTGCCATCAACACCGCCTTCGGCATTGATCATCTCCGCCATGCATCGTGCGCCCTGCCATTCGGCATAGGGCGCATAATCCCCGGTCATCGGCACGCCGAGGCCGATCTTGATCGTATCCTCGGCCATGGCCGGCGCGGACAGCGCCGCGCAGGCGAGGGTGGAAAGCAACATCCGTTTCATATCTGTCTCCCTTTCGGATTGGATTGGGTTAGGCGGGTGCGTCGGTGTCCTGGCCGAGATAGGCCTGAATCACCTGCGGGTTTTGCGTGATGTCCTGCGGCGCGCCTTCCGCGATGACCCGGCCCATATCCAGAACCGTGATCCGCTCGCAGAGCGTCATGATGAATTTCAGATCGTGATCGATGACCAGAAGCGTACAGCGGGCCTCTGACCGGACCCAATCGAGCGCACGGCCCAGGGCGTGGGTTTCGTCTTCGTTCATACCGGCCGCCGGTTCGTCGAGCATCAAGACCTGCGGGCCAAGCGCCAGGGCCCGCACGATCTCAAGCCGCCGCTGGTCGCCGTAAGACAACGCATTGGCCGGCAGGGTAAGCTTGTCGCGCAGACCGAAGGTGTCGATGGCCGGTTGGATCATGGGCGTGCTGCGACCCGAGTAGCGCGCGACGTCGATGTTCTGTTCGACACTCAGGCTTGGGAAGATCCGCAGGTTCTGAAACGTCCGCGCAATGCCCAGGCGCGCGCGCCGGTCCGCGCTGGTGCCTGCCAGAGACTGCCCGTTTAGCGACAGCTTGCCTTCGGTCGGCGACAGGAGTCCGGAAATCAGATTGACCAGGGTCGACTTGCCCGCGCCATTGGGGCCGATCAGGCCGCGAACTTCGCCCGATGTCAGTGTCATCGACACATCGCGCACGGCATGCACGCCGCCGAAGGATTTGCTGAGACCGGCGAGTTCTAGCATGCGCCGGTCACCGGGGCGTTCAGGCGCGCCCTCATGTCGCCAGCTCCGCGATCAGTTCGGCCGTGGTCACCTGCCGGCAATAGCCCTTGATGGCAGACAGCGACTGCGCATGCCGCTCGGGCGTATAGGTCAGACAGGCATCGCTGACCTGTGTGACGAGGTATCCCAGATCGCAGGCATCCCGGATCGCGCTTTCCACGCATTGATCGGTGATCAGACCGGACAGCACCAGTTGCTTCACACCCAGATTGCGCAGGATGTAGTCGATATGGGTGGACACGAACACCGAAGACGAGGTCTTGGGCAGAACGATCTCGTCTCCCTGCGGGGCGATTTGATCGATGACCTTCCCGTCCCACGCGCCTTTCGGAACGTTGAACCCGGTGATCTTGTAATCAAGCGAGCGGTCGCGACCATCGAGGGTGAGACTTTCGATGGTGGTGTACATCACCTCCACCTGCGCGGCACGGCAGGCTGCCTGGATGACTTGCATGTTCGGGATCACGCGCGCGTCGAGTTCGGAAAAGAACCAGCCATAGCGGGTGTCGAAATCCGTGGGGCTGAGATCCCTGAACTCCGCGCCATCCCGGTGGGCCGAGAAATTCTGGACATCGATAAAGAGCAGCGCCGAGGTTTCAGGCTGCAGGGGCACCTCGCGGGTCAATGTCATGGCAGCGCCTCCCGTTCCTCAATAGCCGCGGCCAGCCAGCGTGCCCATGTGGCAATGCCGTCTTCATCGCGCAGATGATCGTTGCGGATCTCGATCAGACAATGGCGCAGCCCGCGCGGCTCGGCATGGGCCGGGATGAACCAGTCGCTGGTATCGTCGATCTGATAGGGTTCGTTGAGCGCCATCTGCAGATGCGGCGCCTGGCGCGCGACAGCGGTCATGAGCTGCCCGGCGGTTTCAAGATCCCGGCGGCTCAGAAACCCTGCATCCCAGATCCGCGCCCGGCCCGACAGATGGGGCGTGAAGGAATGGATGGAATAGCAGGAGCGTCTTGGGTGAGCCGCGAAGGCGTCATTGATGGCCGCATTCATGGGATCGAAAATCCCGGTTTTGCGGGCCGTCTTTTCGGCGTCGCTCAGCCCAAGATTGCCCGGCACAGGCACGCCATCGCTGATCTCGGGGATCGAAGTGGCCACGCCGGGGGGGCGGTTGCAATCCATCACCAACCGGCTGTAGCGCTGCAGGATCAGGGGGGCCTGAAGGTGATCGGCGACCGAACGGGCCAGGGCTTCGGCTCCGATGTCCCAGCCAATATGCAGATCAAAAATCTCTTTCGAAAGTCCCAGGGTCATCAAAGACGACGGGACCGCCTGTCCGGCATGTTCACACAGCAGCAGAATCGGGGCGGTGCTGTCCTCACAGACGCAGTCCACGGCCGCCGGATCCGCACGTCCCAGCAGGCCGGGCGTCTCGTCCGGAGGCGGTTCGACCGCCGCAACATCGTCGGTTTGGTGCATCATTTCCCCATGGCTTGATCAACTAGAAGAACGGGCACTTCCAAAGTCAATAAATTTATGCTGACTTGAAAAAAATCTTTCAAGAAGTCTATGGACGGGGCCGGAGATCGACATGACCACGCCGCTGGTGAAAGACAGAATAGAGCAGGCATCAGATTCGCTCACCTCGGGCGAGCGCAAACTGGCCGCCGCGATCCTGTCGGATTACCCTTATGCCGGGCTGTCCTCGATCCAGGATCTGGCGACTCGCTCCGAGGTCTCGGCTCCGTCGATTTCGCGGTTCATGACCAAGATCGGGCTTTCGGGCTATCAGGAATTTCAGCGCAATCTGATTGCCGAATTGAAACAGGGCGACCGCAGCCCGGTCGACGTACACGGCGCGGGTCGTCAGGTCGATGGCGACTATCTCACTGACTTTCTTGCCAAAGCCAGCGCACAGATGTCGATTGCGGGGGACGCCATCACCGAAGATCAGTTCAATCGGATCTGTGGGCTTCTGGCCAATTCCAAGCACAGCGTCTTCGTGTTGGGCGGGCGGATCAGCGATACGATCGCGGCCCATCTGAGCTTTCATCTGCGCCAATCCCGGCGCGGCGTTTTTCACCTGACGCAGAACCCCGAGAATTGGCCCGAGGACCTCTTGCGCATGAAATCCGGCGATGTTTTCTTCGTGGTCGATTTCCGCCGCTATCAGGCCGCGCTGGCCGACGTGGCGCGGCTGGCGCAGTCGGAACGGGGCGCGCGGGTGATTGTGATGACCGACAAATGGATTTCGCCAGTGGCGCGTTTTGCATCAGAAGTGCTGCCGGTGCCGATTGAATCGGGCACGCTGTGGGACACGTATTCCTCCGCTCTTGCCGTCACCGAGGCGATCGTGACCCGGGTCGCCGAAGACAATTGGGAACGCACGCGCGACCGCATCGAACATTGGGACAAATTGCGTATCACCGGAAAGGACAGCCCTGAATGACTCCATTGCCGCTCATCTTCGCCGCCACCTGCGATCTCGCGGGTAAGGTCCGGGGCAAGGCCTTCCCCGCCAATGAGCTCGAACGGCGTCTTGTGCGCGGTGTCGGCTGGACGCCGACCAATGTGCAGATCACCTGTTTTGACGCGATCGCCGACAGCCCGTTTGGGGCGTTGGGCGATCTGCTGCTGATCCCCGATCCCACTGCCGAGGTGAAGCTGGATCTCGGGCAGGGGCCGGTGATGCATGTCATGCTGGGCGACATCGTGGATCTCGACGGTGCACCCTGGGCGCTATGCACCCGGCACCTGCTGCGCAGCGCCCTGGAGCGGCTTGAACGCCTCAGCGGCGCGCATCTGCTGGCCGCCTTTGAGCATGAATTTCAACTCAAGACGCCCGGGCTGGCCAACGAAGGGTACGGGCTGGGCGCCTTTGAACGCCGACGTGCGCTGATGGAAACGCTGATGGGCGCGCTCAAGGCCGCAGGGCTCGACCCGGATACGATCATGAAGGAATACGGGCCGGACCAGTTCGAAGTGGTCATCGGTCCGCAGATTGGCGTGAAGGCCGCGGATGCGGCGGTCATATTGCGCGAGATCACGCGCCATGTGGCTTTCGCCATGGGCGAAGAGGCAACCTTTGCGCCGATCCTGGACACCGCCTCGGTCGGAAACGGCGTCCACATGCATATGAGCTTTGTCGACGCCAAGGGGGCCCCGATGGGCTATGATCCGGATGGGTCGTGCGGAATGTCGCCACTGACCGGATCGTTTGCGGCTGGCATTCTGAAGTACCTGCCTCAGATCCTGGCGCTGACAGCGCCGTCGGTGGTGTCCTACGAACGCCTGACCCCGCATCGCTGGTCGGCCGCATACAACAATCTCGGTTTTCGCGACCGCGAAGCTGCCTTGCGGATCTGCCCGGTGACAGCCAGGGAACCGGCATCGATCGCAAAACAGTTCAACATTGAATACCGCGCCTCCGATGCAGCCGCTTGCCCGCATCTGGCATTGGCCGCAGTGGTTCACGCCGGGTGTCAGGGCATTGAAGAGGGGCTCGCGGCACCGGCGCCCACCGAAGAGGATCTGTCGCTTCTGAACCCCGCTGATTTGGACGCGCGCGGGTTCGTGCGGTTGCCCACCTCGCTGGCATCGGCGCTTGAGGCCTTTTCGGGCGATGAGACGACCAAAGGCTGGTTTCCCGCGCCTTTCGCCGAGGTCTACCGCGCGCACAAGGACGGTGAGATCGCCTACCTCGCCGACATGGATGTGCCGGCCAAATGCGCGGCCTACGGAGAGACCTACTAGCGCACCAGCTGTTTCATCGCCGGCTTGTACCAGTTGGTGAACAGCAGGAGCAGTCCGATCCCGGCGGTCAAAATCACGATGTAGTAGGGCATGTTGATATCGATGCGCATCAGGGTGCCGCCGGCCAGGGACATGATCCCGCCGGCGAGCGTGAAGACGACCGTGGTTACCCCCATTACCCAGCCTTGCTCGGTCGGGGCAACGGTTGACGAGAAAAGGCCCAGAAGCGTCGGATATGAGATGCCGAAGAAGAAGTAGAACAGGAACGGGAAGACAAAGACGATGTACTGGTTGTCGACGGTGACAAAGCCGACGGCACACAGGGCCATCACGACCAGGCTCGACAGTACGATCTGGGTCTTTGTAAACCGCGCCTGCGCCGGGCCGACCAGGAAGGTCGAGGATGTCGCCAGCGCTATGCCTATGACCACCATCACCACCGAACTGCCAATGATGCCATAGCCGAATTTGCTGGTCAGGTAGTTGTCGGCGAAAACGTAGAAGGTGACATTGGGCACCATGAAGAAGGTGTAAACGGGCAGCAGTTTTCGAACGTTCGGGAACTCCTTGATCCGCAGCAGGCTGTCGACCACGTCCAACGGACGAAAGACGAAAGGCGTGCGCTCGGTCCGGATGTCGTGGAAAAAGAGAACAACCATGGCCATGGTGAACGCCACTATGACAAGTGCGCCAATGAAGGGCGTATTGGTCGTGGCCCAGGACCCCAACAGCGCAGGCTGTGACAGGATTGCGCCGATGATCGGCCCGCCGACGAGACCTGTGCTGATGGCAGCCACGATCAGGCCCATGTTGCGGTCGCGTTCGGCATCGTCCTTGCTCGCATCGATCATGGCGGCCTGCGAGATCGGCTGATTTCCAGCCGTAAACCCGGTCACCGCCCGACCCAGCAGCAGCAGGAGCATGGAATTGTTCATGACAGCCACGATGGTCAGCGCATATCCGGCAAGGGCTCCGAACAGACAGACAAGGATGGCCTTTTTCCGGCCGATCGCGTCCGAGACCTTGGAGACATACATGACACCAAGCGCCCATGACGTGAAAAACACAGCGATCACAAGGCCGTAGCTGAAGTGGCGTTGCGCCTGCGAGGTGTCCTTGGACAAAAAGTCCCCATCGGGGGACATGATCATCGTATTGAGAACGGGAAACACCAACCCCTGGCCGATCAGATCGACAAAGACCACAAGCATCAGGGCAAATTTTGCCATCCCGGACATGCGGGGCGCCTCCGCGTTGGTTCACTACACCAGAGGTGACGGAAGAGGCGCAGGGGTTCAACACTTTCCTTTGCCGCGGGCGTCCGATTGGTCGCGGGTCGCGGGGGCGATTTCGGTCCCCGGCCCGGCGACTTTTGCGGATGCTGCCGGGGCGCAGGGCGTGCAGCCCCTTATGGCAAAGAGCTTTTGCCGGCAGCCGGGTCTGCGAGATCGCGCCAGGCGTCGAATTGAGACAGGAACACCCGCCCGTTGAGCATATCCAGAAAATGCGACCGACGCAGGCGATCCATGACCGGCCCCTTTACCTCTGACAGATGCAGGCCAACGCCCATATCCGACAGGCGCCGGTTGATCGCCTCGAGGCTTTCCAGCGCCGAGTAGTCGATTTCATTTACAGCCGAGCACATCAATACCACGTTTCGGATTGCACACCCGTCGCTCACACGCGCCTGGATCATGTCTTCGAGAAAGCGCGCGTTCACGAAGTAGAGGCTTTCGTCGACGCGCAGTGTAACAAGGCCCGGATCCGTTTCGACCGCATGGCGATGAATGTTTCGAAAATGCTGGGTGCCGGGGACCAGGCCCACCTCAGCCACATGCGGGCGCGAGGTCTTGTAGAGATGGAGCAGCACAGACGTGGCCACCCCTGCTGCCACGCCCACTTCGACGCCCAGCCCGAGCGTGAGCAGGATGGTGGTGGCCACGGCCAGAAAGTCGGCCCGGGAATAGGCCCATGTCCTCTTGAGAATGGACAGATCGATCAGGCTTAGTACCGCCACGATGATCGTTGCAGCCAGTGTGGCCTTGGGCAGGTAGTAGACCAGCGGCGTCAGTGCCACGGCGGCCAGAGCAAGGCCAAGTGCCGCAAATCCACCTGCCGCCGGTGTCTCGGCGCCCGCATCAAAGTTTACGACGGAGCGGGAGAAGCCCCCGGTGACCGGATACCCGCCGGTGAAAGCCGCGCCCAGATTGGCGGCGCCCAGACCGATCAGCTCCTGATTGGGATCGATGCGCTGGCGTTTCTTGGCGGCAAGCGTTTGCGCGACGGAGACGGATTCCACAAATCCGATAATCGAAATCAGGATGGCAGGCAGGATCAGCGCGCCCAACAGGTCACCCGACAGGCTGGGGATCGTGAATGGCGGCAGGCCCGGCGGGACATGCCCGACGATCGCAACACCGGCCGTATCGAGGTCAAGCGCCCAGACCGCGACCGTCGTGGCTGCCACCGCGAACACCGGACCGGCCTTGGTGAGCACATCAACCAGCGTGCCCGAAAGGCCGAGACGGGTGAGGGTGGGTCTTAGACCTGTCCGCGCCCAGAGCAGAAACGCTATCGCGCCAGTCCCCACGAAGACCGTCGGGACATGCGTTTGCGCCAGACCCGCAAACAGGGCCTGCAGGATCTCGGGCCAGCTGTGGCCCTGCGCCGGGATGCCGAGAATGTGCTTGATCTGGCTGGTCACGATCAGAATGCCCGAGGCCGTGATGAAACCGGCAATCACCGGATGGCTCAGGAAGTTGGCCAGAAAGCCCAGCCGCAACACGCCCAAGAGCAACAGGAACCCGCCTGACAGCATCGCCAGCGTCAGCGCGGCGACAACGTACCCGGCACTGCCCTGCGCGGCGACCTGACCCACAGCCGAGGCGGTCAGCAATGACACCACCGCCACCGGCCCAACGGCCAGCGCGCGGCTGGTCCCAAAGACGGCATAGAGCAGGATCGGGGCGATGGAGGCATAGATACCGGCCTCCGGGGGCAGGCCAGCCAGCAGCGCGTAGGCCAGCGACTGCGGGATAAGCATGATCGTGACGATCACCGCCGCAATCACATCATTGGTGAAGGTTGCCCGGTCATATCGGCGCCCCCAGTCGAAAATCGGAGCAATTCGGGCGAGCGTGTTCATGCGGGTTTCGTCTCTCAATCAGGTGCTTGTACGGCAAAGTTCATTGATATCTCCGGATCGGACGACCCGTGCAGCCAGAACTGGCGGCATGGGCGTCCACCCGAAGGGCACCGCTGGGCCGGGCCCCGGCGCAGGACAGATTGAACCGACCGTCGTCACCAGGGGTCAGTCGCTAAAGGACGTTCACCGGCACCTTCAGCATCGGATTGCCATCGGCGTCCTTGGGGACATCGCCGGCCCGCATGTTGACCTGCAGGGAGGGCACAATCAGCTTGGGCATGGCCAGCTGGGCGTCGCGTTCGGTGCGGAACTTGACGAACTCGGCTTTGGTTTTGCCGCCTCCGACGTGGATGTTGTGGGCCTTTTCCTCGCCAACCGTGGTTTCCCACTGAATGTCCCGGCCGCCGGGACCGTAGTCGTGGCACATGAAAAGCCGTGTTTCATCAGGCAGGGCGAGGACTTTCATGATCGAGTCGTAGAGGGTTTCGGCGCTGCCACCGGGAAAGTCGCAGCGGGCCGAGCCGCCGTCGGGCATGAACAGCGTATCGCCGACAAAGGCCGCGTCGCCCATCACGTGGACCATGCAGGCTGGTGTGTGTCCGGGCGTGGACATCGCAAAGCAGGTCATATTCCCGACCTGATAGGTATCGCCATCCTCGAATAGCGCGTCGAACTGGGATCCATCGCGTTGAAACTCGGTGCCTTCGTTGAAGACCTTTCCAAAGACCTCCTGCACGTCGGTGATCTTTGCGCCGACCCCGATCTTGCCGCCGAGGGCCGCCTGAATGTAGGGGGCGGCGCTGAGGTGATCGGCGTGGACATGGGTTTCGATGATCCAGTCCAAGCTCAGACCACGCGCCTTGATCCGTTCGATGATCGCGTCGGCATGATCGAAGGTGATCCGACCGGCGGCGTAGTCGATGTCCATGACGCTGTCGACAACGGCGCAGCTTGCCGATGCGGGGTCGCGGACAATGTAGCTGATCGTGTGTGTGTCGGGGTCGAAGAAGGCCTCGACATCCGGTTTCTGTTTCAAGTCAACAGGGTAGACAGGCATATTCGTCTTGCTCCTTGCTTTGGATAAAGCGTTGCAATGTCAGGGCTTCCGGCAGGTTCTCAGCCCGAAGAGGCGATAGAGCGGGCAGCTCCCGAACCAGGCGGTGACAGTAAAGACACCAGCCACGGCCAGGGCGACCCAGACGCCGGCGCCGGACAGCAGTTCGGTTCCGAATGTCAGAAAGATCAAAGCGGCGGCGAGGGCCAGCCGCACGATGCGGTCGGCTTTTCCCATGTTCAGGATCATATCGAACTCCATCTCGACTCAATGCATTCATACTTTTGCATATGATGATGCGAGACCTTGGTGACAAGATCACCAAACTCGAAAAAATTGATCCTCAGACGCCTTTGGCCACATGTTCAAGGGCGTCGCGCGCAATCAGGCGCACTTCTCCGCGCGTCTGTTCGATCCAGGTTCTGCGCTGAAAATCCTGCAATATGCGCGAAACCACCTCGCGGGCCGTGCCCAGTTCCGTGGCCAGAGCGGCATGCGTGGCATGCACTACATCCCCGTCGTCGGCCAGTGTGAGCAGACGCGAGGCCAGGCGCACGTCCATGCGTTGAAAGACGATGTCGTCAATCAGCGAAAAGAGGTCGGTGATCCGGCGCGAATAGGCGGTGAATACAAACGTGCGAAAGACCGCAGACCGTGCGACGAGACTGTCGAAGGTGTTGCGCGGTATGGCGACGGCCCTGACTGCAGTTTCCGCAAGACCCTCGGCCGCATATTCTTCGAATGCCAGCATGCAAGCGGTTGTTAACACGCAGCTTTCACCGGCATGGACGCGGTAGAGAAAGATCTCGCGCCCGGTCTCCGAGGTCTGCTGGACGCGCACGTTGCCTTCAAGCAGCAGCCACAGATTGTCAGCGCTCTTGCCCGGCGCAAAGATCCGGGTGCCTTCGGGCACCGAGACGATTTCGCTGCCGGTCACCAGAGTCGCGCGCAACGTTTCCGGCAATGCGGCCAGGCCTTTGAATTGGTCGATCCACGAGTCATTCGTCTGCGGGTCATTCATGTGCGGGCTCACTCGGGTGCTGCGCGGGATTGAGCGCCTTTTTGCGACCTCTGCAGCGACAGTGCAACCGGGGGCGTTCCCGGTCGCGACGCGTTCTGTCGGGGGAACGGTTCGGTTTGTGCGGGCCGAAGATGCGCCCGTCTTCGTCGATCAGAAAGCCATCCCCTCGTCCACGGACCAAAGGGGTTTCGCCGCAATAATGTGCAGACGCCATCCCAGATCAGTGTTTGGGAACAATTGCATAGCTCAAGCCGGCAGAGACGTGATCTTAATACTCGCAGTTCAAAAAAACCACCACAAGCGCCCCCTGAAAAAGGACCTCCCCATAATGCGGACAGTGACACCCGAGACCATTGCCATTGTCAAAGCCACGGCACCGGCCCTGAAAGAGCACGGCCTGGCGATCACCACGCGCATGTACGAGCGGCTTTTCGAAGACAAAGACATCGCGGCACTCTTCGATCAAAGCGCGCAGGAAAGTGGCGCGCACCCCAAGCGACTGGCGGCTGCCGTTCTGGCCTATGCCCAGAACATCGATAACCTGGACGCGCTTGGATCTCACGTGACCCTGATGGCGCAGCGGCATGTGGGGGCCGGCGTGAAGGCCGAACACTACGGTCCCGTGGCCGACGCGCTCTTGCCGGCCATTCGCGACACGCTGGGCGGCGAGATCGCGACGGACGAGATTCTGGGGGCATGGGGCGAAGCCTATTGGATGCTGGCGGACATTCTTGTCGCGGCCGAAGCTGCGCTGTACGCCCAAGCCGAGGCATCGTAACCCGCGTCGGATCGCGCAGGGCAGGGCACCCGTGATTGCCCTTGCGGTGCTGGAGTTCTCATGACCGGCGCAGCCCGGGCCGTAGAAGACCCGGTGCGGAGCCAGGAAGATCGCCGGTCAGCGCGCCGCAACCCCATCTTTTTGTATTTACGGATGTCTTCGCCTAGACTTGCTTCGTTTGATCCCGGTCACTGAGGGCGCGCATGTCTGATCCATACTCTGATCTCGGGGCCCAGGACGCCGCTTTGCAACAGCGAATTGCATCGGCAATGGAAGCCCGTTGCCTGGAGCCGGCGCAGATCGCACTCCGGAAAGACTACATGAAGCCTCTGAGGCTCCCAAAAGGGGCCAGGGCCGTTGAGTTTGGGTCAGGGACTGGGCATGTCACCGCAGATCTGGTGGAGATTGCGGGCGCCGCCACCGCTCACGGCATTGAACCATCGCCCGTCATGGTTGCCCGGGCACAGACGTGTTTTGGCGATGATGACCGGCTGAGTTTTGAAATCGGGGATGCAAAAAACACCGGTCTGGAAGATGACGCCTATGACCTGGTCTTGATGCACACCTTGCTTTGCCATGTGCCGGGCCCGGAAGACGTGGTCATGGAAGCCTTTCGTATCTTGAAACCGGGCGGAACACTGGCCGTATGCGATGGCGACTACAGCACCGCAACGGCGCAGATCGCGGACTTCGACCCACTGGATCAACTCGTCAAATTTATGATTGATCAAAACGTTACGAACCTTTGGATCATGCGCCAAATCTCGGGCATCCTTGCCGAAGTTGGATTTCAGCTCGGCGCACGGACCGGGCACGGATATGTTGCCGACACGACCGCGTCGTACTTCCTGACAGTCATCGACCGAGGCGCAGATCGCATGGTTGAGAAGAATATCCTGTTTCGCGACACGGCGGAGGCTTTGAAAACAGAAGCAAGACGGCGGGTGTCAGCAGAAACCTTTTTCGGCTTTATGTCCTACGTCAGCCAGATCGCAACAAAGCCAAAGACCGCTTGATGACGTTCCGGGATCGGCCGGTCGAACATCGCGGTGCATCCGTATGTGAGGGCGGCGCGCGCGTTTGGGACACGGGGTCGCGGCGACGGCGGCCAGCTGCTTCGCCAGTCAATTCCATGGCCCTGATTGCTGCGATCCAATGCCTCCGATTGGATGGGAAAATCCAGGAAAAGGTCTCGGGAACTGATGTTCGTCCATGTGGGGCTGCGGCAGTCATACCGAGGTCTTGCCGGATCAACCCGTGCTCAATCGGAGGCGCCATTCCAAAAACGCCCCCCGGTAAAACCGAGGCAAACGGGGACGCACCATTCTGGCCGCCGCACTGTATGGCGTTCAAGTCAAAGTCCGAACGGAGTCCGACATGACGGAGCATCTGACATCGGCACCGGTCCTGGAGACCGACCGCCTGACCCTGCGTGGGCCCCTGCGAAGCGACCTGCCCGCGTTCACCAGGTTCATGACGGCTTCGCCACGGTTGCAGGCTCAGGGCGAAACAATCAGCAAAGACCAAGCCTGGTTTGGATTCCTGACCGGAATTGGCCATTGGCATTGGCATGGCTTCGGCTTTTTTACACTCGTCGAGCACGGACATGACAGTCCGATCGGGCGGGTCGGGCTGCTCAAACACGCCAGCTGGCCCGAGATTGAACTGGCCTGGCACCTCTTTGACGGCGCTGAGGGCAATGGATACGCAACCGAAGCTGCGCAAGCGGTTCGCAGTTGGGCGTACAGGGCGCATGAAGTCTCGCAACTGGTCAGCTACATTGATTGCCAGAACCATCGCTCCCAAGCGGTGGCAAAACGCCTGGGCGCCGCCACCGACGGCACGCGCGCGGATCACGCGCCAGAGGCCGAGATCTGGACCCACCTGGCCGAGCCTCTCTGATCGGTGTGTGTCAGAACCTGGCGTTTGTCTTTGTGTCGGGTGTCGGCGTCGCGGCGCTGTTTTGACAGCGAACCGCACTGCATCCGACACTGGCAACCAACGTCAGGTGAACTGCGGGACTGGCGGGTGAGGGAAGATGGGCAAGACGAGCGCATAGATCCACCCGCGCGACTGCCCTTTGATTTCGCGGCCGGTGGCATTCAAGCCGCGCGTGACGGGCATGGTGTCGGATGGTCCATGCGGGCAACGATGGAAGACCATATCCCAACCGGCGAATTGCAGACGCTTCTTGAACCGCACGTCACGGACCTTCCGTCATTTTACATGGACTATCGCGAACGAAACAGACGGGTCTAATGCCTTAAGTTTCTGTTTTCGTTAATAAAATTTAGGCGGCGGTAGAGGGCAAAGAGCTTTCGGTGCCGCCCGATGGGTCTGTGACTGACCTTACCCTTGGGCAGAACAGCTATTTTTCAATTGACGGTGGCCAGACTAATCTCGG